>REAR01000172.1 GCA_004295245.1 Sphingobacteriales bacterium
AATAGGCCACTAATCGGTACGCCGAAGCGGCACGAATTATTAGTGCATTAATGGCAATAAACAAACAAAACTATGATACGCAATTACTTTAAAATCGCTTTTCGTAATTTACTGCGAAACAAACTTTACACAACACTAAATGTGCTGGGTCTGACATTTGGACTAAGTTGCTTTTTACTGATTGGACTTTATTTGTTCGATGAACTTACTTTCGACCAGCAACATAATAACGCCGACCGCATTTTTCGTGTGATTGAACACCGAAAAACACCGATAGAAAATAAGAATATAGCGGCTGTAAGCTATAAATTATCGGAAGAATCGCCAAAAAGTATTGGCGAAATCGAAAATATTGCTCGCATGACTCAGTTTGGAAGAGATAATCTCGGAAATACACTTGGTCAGAAGAAATTTCTGGAAGACATAACGGTTGCCAATAATGGCTTGATGGAAGTATTTGACTTTGAGGCAGTTGATGGAAATCCAAAAACGGCATTAAAAGAACCTAATTCGATTGTCATTGTGGAAGATTTAGCAAAACGACTCTTTGGCGATGCGAAAGTTGTAGGAAAAAGCGTAAAATGGGATGGCTACGAACAACCATTTACGATAACAGCAGTAATTAAAAACCACCCTCGAAATTCAAGTTTTAGCTTTAGTTCTGTTTATTCTGAAAGTACATATTCATCTGATACAAGTTATGTAAATGACAATGGCCGAGATTGGTCATCTAACGGATTCATAGTTTTTGCACTGTTGAAGAAAAATGCCAGTTCAGCAACAGTTTCACCCAAATTAAATAACTTACTTGATGCCAATTTCAAGTCAGAGGCAGGTACTTCTATGACTTACTCGCTCCAATCCTTGAAAGATATACACTTACATTCCGAAAATATCATCAATAGAATATCAAATTCGAATGCAACATCTTCAAATGCAGGGTCAATGTTTTATATCAAAATCTTCGCAATTATTGCCCTTTTTGTATTGCTCATTGCGTGTATCAACTACATGAATCTAACGACCGCAAAGGCTTCAAACCGAAGCAAAGAAATCGGTATAAAAAAGGCCATTGGGGCAATTAGAAGTCAGTTGATTACGCAGTTTCTAACTGAATCAATTTTAGTAACCTTCATTTCTTTTATTTTATCGGTTGTTTTGGTCAATCTGATATTGCCTTTTTTTAATGATTTTGTCAACAAAGAACTCTCCCTTGGACTTTCGACCAATTATCAAATTTGGTTGGCCACAATTACTGTTGTCTTTATAACAGGTTTTTTATCAGGCACTTATCCCGCATTTATGCTTTCTCGTTTTAGTCCGATATTATTATTGAAAAGCCTAAAAATCCCGAATAGGTCTGATTTTTCGTTACGAAAAGGCTTGGTTATTTTTCAGTTTACAATTTCGGTGGTGATGATAGTTGCTACCATCGTATTATTTTTTCAAGTAAAATTCCTGAATAACAAAGATTTGGGCTTCAATAAAGAATTTTTGTTGGTGGTTGATATTAATAGTGGAAAAATACGTGAGTCAGCCCCTGTCATTATTTCGGAGTTTTCAAAGATTCCGAACGTAAAAAATGTATCAACGACTTCACGAGTGCCAGGCGAGTGGAAAAATATTCCTACCATAAAAGTTAAACAAATAGGAAGTGTCGATGAACACAAAGTTTCATACTTTCTGGGAGTTGATGAAAACTTCTCAAAAACCTTTGAAATTGAATTATTGAAAGGAAAAGCCTTTACTGGAATGGCCGATTCAGCCTCGGTTATTATCAACGAAACTGCAGCCAAAATTTTGAATATCACAGAACCGTCTGACCAAATACTCGAAATTCCAGAGAGATCAATGGGCGGAAGTTTTAGGCCATTACGTGACGATCAAGTATTTAGAGCAAGGGTAATTGGAATCGTAAAAGACTTTCATTTTCAGACTTTAAGAGAGAAAATTGCTCCAATGGTAATGGGGTATCAGCGAAATCCTATTCATAATATTGACTATTATACTTCAAGAATCGAAGCCAAAGATATAGAAACAACGTTAAAGAAAATGGAACAAATTTTAACTAAAATCGACCCCGAAAATTTGTTTGAATATCATTTCCTCGACCAACAATTGGCACTTTTTTATGCCGAAGATGCTCGCCGTCAATCTATGCTCATTTGGGCAGCTTTGGCAACAATTCTGATTGCGTGTCTGGGGCTTTTTGGATTGGCAACCTACGCCGCCGAACAGCGAATAAAAGAAATCGGTGTAAGAAAAGTGTTGGGAGCAAGTGTAGTAAATTTAGCTACTTTGCTTTCAAAAGATTTCTTGAAGTTGGTTTTGATTTCTAACGGCATTGCTTTCCCGATTGCATGGTGGGCAACCGACAAATGGCTACAAGAATTTGCCTATCATATCAAAATCCAGTGGTGGTTTTTTGCTTTAGCTGGAATAATGGCTATTGCAATTGCCCTACTCACCGTAAGTTACCAAGCCATTAAAGCTGCTTTGATGAATCCTGTGAAGAGTTTGAAAACGGAGTAAAAAGGTTAAAAGCCTGAGGAAAAGCCAATAAAGTACCTTTTCCTCAGGCTTTTAACCTTTAACAAGAAACTAAAATTGATTTAAAAAATCAAAAGCATTTAAAATGGGAATATTTCGAAACGGATTTAATATTAGCAAATCTTCATCACCTGTGATGAGGCAGTCGGCATTTGCTGTTATGGCAAGCTCAA
>REAR01000200.1 GCA_004295245.1 Sphingobacteriales bacterium
CTTAATATTGTGTAGGTGTTTATGCTTCTTTCTCTACCAGCACCTGTTGCTGTCTGAATGCTTTTGCAAAAGCAATAAATTCTGTTGCCTGCAACAAGTACTCATTTGCAAATGCTGCAGAAGGCTCCAGATCATTAATGCGCATTGCATTTTCTTTAAACGAAGCCGTAGCTGTATAAAGACCGGTGGCTGTAAAGTGCTTGTCAAAATCATTTAAAATACCATGCTGTGTATTACATTGCACGCCTTGCTGTAACAATAATGCTTTTGCACTGTGTATCTGCGCGGCATAGGCATGATAAATAGCATCTGCCCATGCAGCATTGCTTAAACATTGCTTGCTATTTTCAATTTTTTCTTCTGCTTCCAGAATTAGCGTAGCAACCAGATCAATCATTACACCGGCACACTCTCCTACCCCGATAGCTGTTGCAAATTTTTCTTGTTGGCCCCAATCTAAATAATCTTCGGCCTGCAGTGTTTCAAGATCTGCCAATGGTTTTAATATTTCATAATAATAGCGATCGCCTTTTTGTTGAGAGTAATTAAGAAAGGTTTCTCCGGCACCGTTGTTTATAAAATCGTTTAGAACAACTCTTAAAACATCCGGACCTCTTTTACTTGGCACTTTAATTACTTTATCTGCAATTCTACCATTACCACTGCCTAATACGCCACCACCAATAAGTACCTGAAGTGCTGGCAACACCTGTCCCTTTGTTTTTAATGAGCTGCCGTGAAAACCAATTGAGGCCATACCATGCTGGCCGCAACTGTTCATACAACCGCTTATTTTAATTGCAAGTTCTTTGTTATATAAAAATTGAGGAAACTCTTCTTCTATTACTTCAGATAGGGCTATTGCAGTGCCAGTACTATTACTGATACCCAGGTTACAAGTATCTGTGCCGGGACAACTGGTAACATCTGCAACGCTTCCAAAACCAGGTTTTGCCAAACCTACTTTATCTAATACATTATAGATATAGGGAAGTTGCTCGGGTTTTATAAAACGAAACTGTAAGCCTTGGTTTACGGTTACCCTTACATCATCGGCTACTACGTTTTTCAGTTGTTCAATTAATATTCTGCTGGTATGACTACTGATATTACCATTAGCAACTCTTACATATACTGCAACAAAACCATTCTGTTTTTGCTTTATTACATTTGTATGCTGCCACAATTCATATTGGTAAGGATTAGCAGGTGTTGCTGCCTCAATACCCCCGGTAGCATAAGAAGGAAGTATTGCTGAAGGGAAATTAGTATAATCAACTTTATAGGTTTGATGTGTTACTGCTTTTTGTTCTGCAATTACCAGTTCATTAAATGCCTCAATGCCTATTTTTTGCACCAAAAATTTTATTCTTGCTTTGTGGCGGCTGTTTCTTTCGCCATGACGATCAAATACCCGAAGCACAGCTTCCAGATAAGGTATTAATAAATCTGCTTCTAAAAATTCGTGCGTAGCAACCGCTAAATGGGGCTGTGCGCCTAATCCACCAGCAATTAATACTTTAAAGCCTCGAATTTCTTTTCCGTCAATAACCTTAATTCTTGGAATAGCACCTAAATCGTGCATAAATGTAAGCGCTGTATCTTTTTCGCTGCTACTAAAAGCAATTTTAAACTTCCTGCCCATTTCCTGGCATAGTGGTTTGCGCAAAAAATACTCAAACATCGCATGCGCATACGGCGTAATGTCAAATGGCTCATCCAGATCAATACCTGCTGTATCAGAAGCAGTAATGTTTCTTACCGTATTGCCACAAGCTTCTCTTATAGTTACACTATCTTTCTCAAGCTCTGCCCACAATTGAGGCGTTCTGTCAAGACTCACAAAATGCACCTGTATATCCTGCCTTGTAGTTAAATGTAAATTACCGTTACTAAATTCATCAGAAACTGCAGCAATGCGATGCCATTGCGCTAAAGTCATTTTACCGTAAGGTAATTTTATGCGCACCATTTGAACACCTTGCTGTCTTTGCCCATAAACACCTCTGGCTAAGCGCAAGCTTCTGAATTTTTCTTCAGCAATTTGCCCTTCTTTAAACTGGCGAATTTTTCTATCCAACTCAATAATATCTTTCTCCACAACAGGGTTTTCCAATTCGGTTCTAAAGCTTAACATGTTGATTGATTTTATAAATAATCCTACTTATTTAGTAGACTAATAGATTGTAAAAGTAATTCACGAAATGTTATTCGTCAAAAAATATCTTTAAATAATAGTGCTGTTATCTGTTAAAGGTTGGGCAAGAAGTTATTTAGTTATTCAGGCAGACTTGAAACTAATGTTAGCTTTTCAACACTTAGTATTTTAAACTGTTTTCCTGTAACAGCAATCAATTGTTCTTGTGTTAAATCATTTAATACCCTAAACACGGTTTCATAGGTAGCCCCGGTATAGGATGCAAGATCCTGCCGGCTTAAGGTAAGATCAATATGCCCGTTCTCTTTATTGCCAAATTGTTCTTGAAGTGTGAGTAGCGCCAGCGCCACCCTTCCTTTAACTGGCATGTGAGCCAGGTTGCGCATTTTTCTTTCAGACACTTTTAGCTCTTCTGCAAAAAACAACATTAACTGGTATAAATACTCTTGGTTAACTTTTAGAGAAGCAAGAAAAAAATCAATCGGAATAAAGCATACTACCGAAGGCTCAATAGCAGTAGCTGAAACCGGATAAAAAATATCATACCCCAAGCCACGATGCCCAACAATA
This sequence comes from Sphingobacteriales bacterium, assembly GCA_004295245.1. Taxonomy (GTDB): domain Bacteria; phylum Bacteroidota; class Bacteroidia; order Chitinophagales; family Chitinophagaceae; genus JACMLD01. Next base: position 2,729 of record REAR01000200.1, read on the forward strand.
TCTCCTTTTTTAGCAAACCGAACAATCAGCTCTTTCTCACCCCATTTCTTGTGCACCTTAACTGCACCTTCAAATACAAAATAAATACCAGTTACCCGCTCACCCTCCTTACATAGAACATCTCCCTTATCAACAGTATAGGTCTCTCTGTTGGTATCAACAGCAGGCAACCACTCTTTTAAACATAATTTGCAGAAAGAACAACTCTTAAGATCACAGCTTTTTTTTGCCTTTTTCATTTCCTTTCAATTTTACATCGGCATAGAATGCAGATGTTATATTCATATACTTGTCCTTCGCAAAAATATCTCAAAAGCCCTGCAAAAAATCTTTTGCTTGGTTTAAACAGAGAAAAAAGGGGATAAAAACTATATTTTTTTCAAATTAGTAAAAATAATATATGAAATAAATACAATTACTAACAGGCATTTTTTAAATAAACCTTTATATTTATGACACAAATCATATTTACATAATTTAATTTTTTAAAAAATAATTAATATTTATTAAATGTGATAATTTATAATATGTGATTGCATTGCCAACTATCGGTGCCGAGTAAATGGCACATTTAAAACCATTATATGAAGATAGTTATCATTGGCAACGGCATGGTGGGCTATAAATTTTGCGAAAAGCTGCTCTCAAAGGAGGCTTCCAGTTCCTTTCAAATTACTGTTTTCGGAGAAGAAATCAGGCCAGCCTACGACAGAGTCCATCTTAGTGAATTTTTTTCAGGTAAATCTGCAGAAGATTTAGCAATGGCGCCGGCCAATTGGTATTCTGATAATAATATAATATTACATCTTGGTGACCCAATTGCCCAGATTAATACCACTACAAAGACAGTAGACTCACACAAAGGCCTTACCGTTTCTTACGATATTTTAGTGATGGCTACGGGTTCAGCCGCATTTGTTCCGCCAATACCAGGCACAGAAAAAGATGGCGTATTCATATACCGCACCATAGAAGATCTTGAACTAATGACCGCATATGCCAAGAAAGCAAAAAAAGGGGCAGTTATTGGTGGTGGTCTTTTAGGCCTGGAAGCTGCAAAAGCAATGATAGATTTAGGCGTAAGTGATACTTCTGTTATTGAGTTTGCACCAAGGCTAATGCCTCGCCAGATTGACGATGCTGGCAGTAATGTTTTAAAAGCAAAGTTGGAAAGTATTGGTTTAAAAATTTTAACCAATAAAAATACTGCTGAAATTTTAGGTTCCAGTTGTATCAGTGGCATGCAATTCTCAGACGATAGCAAGATTGAAGTGGATATGCTGGTTATTTCAGCCGGCATAAAACCACGCGATGAATTGGCTAAACTGGCCGGCCTTGAAACAGGTCAGCGTGGCGGTATTGTGGTAAATGATCAATTGCAAACTTCAGACCCATCCATTTATGCCATAGGCGAGTGTGCTTTACACCGCGGTATGATCTATGGCTTGGTAGCTCCTGGCTATGAAATGGCAGAAGTGGTAGCTGCTACCATTACGGGCACCCCAAAAACGTTTACCGGTTTTGATATGAGCACCAAATTGAAACTGATTGGTGTGGATGTGGCCAGCTTTGGAGATGCTTTTTTAAGTGGTAATGGGGTGCAGTCAATTGCTATTAACGATACACATAAAGGTATTTACAAGCGTATTAATATTAGTGCAGATGGTAAAACGCTATTAGGGGGTATTTTGGTAGGCGAAGCCGAGCAATACAATATGTTATTACAAACTTTTAAAAACAAAGTGATATTGCCACCAAACCCCGAAGATGTAATACTGGGTGCAAGAGGCGGAGAAACGGATACTGGCGCAGGCGTTACAGCTTTACCAGACGATGCATTAATATGCAGTTGTGAAGCCGTTACAAAGGGTATGATTTGCAATAGCGTAAGCGAAGTGGGTTGTGAAACCGTAGATGCTATAAAAAAATGCACAAAGGCCGGTACTGGTTGCGGTGGTTGTGTACCTATGTTAAAAGACCTGATGCAGCATACTATGAAAGCACAGGGTAAATTGATAAGAAATGTTTTATGCGAACATTTTAATTATAGCCGGCAAGAACTATTTGATTTGGTAAAAATTCATGATTTAAAAACATACGATGCCGTATTAGACAAATTAGGTAATGGGCATGGTTGCGAAGTATGTAAACCTGCCGTATCTTCTATAGTTGCCAGTTTATGGAATGAAATGATTTTGAAAAAAGGCAATGCCACCGCACAAGACAGCAACGACCGCTTTCTGGCAAATATTCAAAAAGGCGGCACTTATTCTGTAGTACCCCGCATTCCGGGCGGAGAGATTACTCCTGATAAACTAATTGTAATTGGAGAAGTTGCAAAAAAATACAATCTCTACACAAAAATTACTGGTGGCCAGCGCATTGATATGTTTGGTGCGCATCTTAGCGATTTGCCAAAAATTTGGGAAGCATTAATTGCTGCCGGATTTGAAAGTGGCCATGCCTACGGTAAAAGTTTGCGCACTGTAAAAAGTTGTGTGGGCAGCACCTGGTGCCGCTTTGGTTTGCACGATAGCGTAAGCTTTGCAATAAAAGTTGAAGAACGCTACCGTGGATTAAGATCCCCGCATAAATTAAAAAGTGCCGTTAGTGGTTGCATCCGCGAGTGTGCAGAAGCACAAAGCAAAGACTTTGGCATTATTGCTACAGAAAAAGGATGGAACCTATATGTATGTGGCAATGGCGGCAGCAAACCACAACATGCGCTATTACTTGCCAGCGATGTGGATGAAGAAACCTGCATAAAATTAATTGATCGCTTTCTGATGTTTTATGTAAAAACAGCAGACCCTTTAACACGTACTGCCACTTGGTTAAATAAAATGGAAGGGGGTATTGACTATTTAAAGTCGGTGGTGTTAAATGACGCCCTTGGTATGAATGCCCTGTGGGAGGATGAAATGAACCACCACGTAGCCACTTATGAGTGTGAGTGGAAGGTAGCGGTAGAAACACCAGAAATACGCAAACGCTTCAATCACTTTGTAAATGCGCCAGAAGAGAAAGACCCTACTGTACACTTTGAAGAAATGCGTGAACAAAAAAGAGCTAAAGAATGGAAATAATAGAATGGGTAAACCAGCTGAAAGGACCGTGGCAACATCGTTGCGTCGCACCCTTCAGCGCTTGCCCTCCATTCAACAAATAATCAATACCCGTTACAAATAGTTTTATAAAAGCCCATAGAAAAAACGCCTCTTCGATTGCCTGCCTTTGCTGATATACTCAGCGTTTTTTTAGTGTAATACTAATCGATTGCTTGCTTTATGAAAATGTAAAGCCTGAACTTTTTTTAAATAAACAACAATGGTAGCAGCAACAACAACCTGGTTTTATGCCTGTCTGGCAGAAGATGTTCCGGAAAATGGCGGCGTTTGTGTAAAGTATAACAATGAGCAAATTGCGCTCTTTCATTTTGCACGATTGAATGAATGGTATGCCACACAAAACGAATGCCCACACCGCAACCAAATGGCACTAAGCCGTGGCATGATTGGTACACAGGGCGATGAACCAAAAGTGGCCTGCCCATTTCATAAAAAAACTTTTTCATTAAAAACAGGCGAGTGTTTAAGTGGCGATGAGTGTGCTATTAAAACCTATGCTGTTAAAGTAGAAGATGGTAAAGTGTATATAGCAATACCCGGGTAAAATGCCGGAATAAGCACTGCCGTTGCAGTGTGCGACGCAACGATGCTCGTATAACTACTACAGATGATTAACGAAGAAATAAAATATATGAAGTAAACAACTACCACTTTTTTATTGCTGCCAGTGGTGGTAATAAAAAAGCCCCGGGTTCGAAATGGAAGCTCGTCCGGGGCAACGATTTTAAATTGACAAACAATATAAAACCAAAACAAAGCTATGGCAAAATTTCAAAACATCAGAGTGCTTTTATTGTGTTGTTGCACATTTATAACAATGGCTGCAGCTGCACAATTTACATTAACCGGACAATTACGCACACGTACAGAACTGCGAAACGGTTTAGGCAATTTAGTATTAAAAGGAAGCAAAGCAGCGGCATTTACCTCTCAGCGCACCCGTTTGGCATTTGGCTATAAATGGGACCGATTAACCATTGGTGTTGCTGTACAGGATGTACGTGTGTGGGGGCAGGATGCCTCTAGCATTTCAAATGCAGATGGCAACCGTTTTATGCTGCACGAAGGCTGGGCCGATCTTACTTTATTTAACAAAGCCGATACCACTATTAAAACAAAAGGTATTGACCTGATGAGTTTAAAAATTGGCCGTCAGGAATTGATTTATGATGATGTGCGTTTAATTGGTAATCTGGATTGGTTGCAACAAGCACGCCGCCATGATATGGCTTTATTAAAAACAGTTCACAAAGGTTGGCAGGTTGATGTTGGTTTTGCATTTAACCAGAACAGCGATGCCTTTGGTATTACGGGCACTTCTTATGTACCCGCCAACGTGCCGGCTTATGTAAAAAATTCATTAGGTGCATTAGTACCTGCACCTGCAGGCATATTGCCATTGGCTACCGGTGGCAACGCAGGTAACAACAGTGCAAAAACCGGCACACCAGTATGGAGCAACCCTCCCTCTACCAATGGTGGCAACCAGGATTACAAATCATTTACCAGTTTGTATGTAAGTAAGAAGTTTAACCAAACTAAATTTTCTGCACTGTTCTTTAACGACAATTTTGGCAAATACAAACTAGACTCTGTGGGCACAGCAGGTACAGGTTATGTATATGGCCGCAGGTTTGCCAGTGCCGGTGCCACCGATGCATTTGATTACAGTGGTACCAACCAACGCTACACGTATGGTTTAATGATTAATCACACATTGGGCAATGCCTCTGGTTTTGGAAAAATTGCCATACAAGCTGCTTATTACGCACAGAGTGGTAAAAACCGTGATGGTGTAAAAATGAAAGGAGCTTATCATTATACAGCATCTGTTACTTATCAAAAAGGGAAGTTAAGTATTGCCCCGGGTTATGAAGTATTAAGTGGTAATGATGCTGCAACAACAACAGATGAAAAGTTTGACCCTTTATATGGCACACCGCACCGCCATTGGGGGTATATGGATTATTTCTATGTGGGCACCGGCTCTGCTGCAGGTGGGTTACAAAACCCCTATTTAAAATTTAAATACACAGGCAACACCATTGCTGCGGGTATAGATGTACACACATTCTCTTTACAAAAAGATATGAAGAAAGCAGATGGTAGCCTGGTAGGAAAAAACTTAGGAACTGAAATTGACTTGCTGCTGAATTATAACATGAACAAGTTTACCAATATAGAAATAGGTTATTCTCTTATGAAAGCCAGTAAAAATATGCCTTTTGCAAAAGCACAGGCTACTACCGATGCGGTGGCTGATACTTACCGTAAAACCGGTACCTGGTTTTATGCAATGCTACGGTTTACACCCGATTTCTTTTATACTAAACCAGTAGCCATTAAACAATAACCCATCTGCTTAAACCTAAAACAATACAACATGAAACTTACTATAAATAAATTCATATTTTCTATAACGCTGGCAACAGCATTAATAGCTATTTTCTCTTTCAAAGCGCCAACGCCTGCTAAAAAAATAAAACTGGGGTTTATTTCTCTAACAGATTGCGCACCTTTAGTAGTGGCAAAAGAACTGGGGCTCTTTGCAAAGTATGGCGTTGATGTGGAGTTGGAGAAAGAAGCTTCTTGGGCCGTGGTAAGAGATAAAATTTTAAATGGAGAAATTGACGGTGCACATTGTTTGTTTTCCATGCCTTTTTCTGTTTACACCGGCATTGGTGGCAAAGCAGGGCAAGAAATGAAAATTGCCATGGTATTAAATAACAACGGGCAAGCTATTACACTATCAAAAGATTTTTGTGGCCTTGCTGGTTATAAAGAAATAAATAAAGTAGCAGCCGCAGTAAAAAATGTACAAAGCCGCAAAGAAGTAACATTTGCAATGACTTTTCCCGGTGGTACGCACGACATATGGTTGCGTAATTGGATGGCAGCGGCTGGCATCAACCAAAAATCTGTTGGCATCATTACCATTCCACCGCCACAAATGGTGGCTAATATGAGAGTGGATAATATGGAAGGTTATAGCGTTGGCGAACCATGGAATGGTGTAGCGGCTGCACAAAATGTAGGCTTTACCCATATTGCTTCACAAGATATTTGGAAACATCACCCTGAAAAAGCATTAGTAGTTAACAGCGCCTTTGCTACAAACAATAAGGAAGATTTAAAGAAAGTAATGAAAGCCATTATTGATGCCTGCAAATGGCTGGATGTAATGAGTAATCGTTCAAAAGCTGCATCGTGGTTAACCAAACCCAATTATGTAAATGCACCGCTACAAGTTATTGAAGCCCGCTTAAAAGGATCATCTGATTTGGGTTGCGAGCTGGGTGTGCAAAAATACAAAGATGATTACATGACGTTTTACAACAATGGATATGTAAACACGCCCCGCAAGTCTCATGCAATTTGGTTTATGGCACAATATGTTCGTTTTGGTTATTTAAAAAACGATCCTGATTACAAAGGCATTGCAGAGAAATTAATTTTAGATGATTTATATGCAGAAGTAGCAAAAGAAATGGGTGTACCTGTGCAGCCCGATATGCAACCCTTTAAAACTACTTACGATGTTGCTTTTGATCCCAACAACGTAAGTGCTTACTTAAAAACAACCAAGCGTTAAATTAAAATTCAAGAACAGGCGGTTACATCGCCTGTTCTTATAGTTCTTTTTTTTATCAACGGTAACAAGTAATGCAGCATCGTTGTGTCACTCACTGCAACAGCAGTATAAAGCCAGGCTTAGTACAACTGTACAAGAGTGCGACGCAACAATGACCAGCAGCGCACCAAAGCCTGTAAACAAATGAATTTAAAAACTGAAGCATGAAAAAAATATTCAACATACAAAACGCTTTGTCCATCCTATACTTTATGGGTGGGTTGGCATTAATGGGTGGTATTTGGGAACTAATATCATCACTTACTAAAAACGAAATACCATCGCCAAAAGATACCTGGGTGGTATTTAAAGAAGTAATGCAAAACCCCATGCAAAACGACCCCGATTACAAAGGCATTGGTGTTAAATTATTAAGCTCATTACAGCGGGTGGCCATTGGTTTTGGCACCGGAAGTTTAATTGCCATACCCATTGGTATGCTAATGGGCAGCAGCAAAATTGTTATGAATATTATTAATCCGATGGTGCAAATTTTGCGGCCGGTTTCGCCGCTAGCATGGTTTCCGCTGGGGCTTGCCATTTTTCAGGACTCGCCACAGGCCAGCATTTTTATGATATTCATTTGTTCTTTGTGGCCTACGCTTATTAATACGGCATTTGGTGTATCACATATTCCACAAGATCATAAAAATGTAAGCAAGGCTTTTGGGTTTTCTAACTGGAAATACATTACAAAAATTGTAATACCCTACACCTTACCGCATATACTTACCGGCTTACGTCTTTCTATTGGCGTGGCATGGATGGTAATTGTAGCTGGCGAAATGCTCTCTGGCGGCATGGGCTTAGGCTATTTTGTTTGGGAAGAAGGTTTTAATGGGGGTAGCATAGCAAAAATTATTGTTGCCATCATTATTATTGGCATTGTGGGTCTTTTGCTTGACCGCATTTTTATGTACCTGCAAAAGAAGTTCAGCTTTGCAGTTTAACATTTAAAAAATAAAACATTATGAGTACTACTATAGCACCATCAATAAACGAGAAAAGTAAAAACATATTTACTAAGGCTACCCTGCAGCCTATTAATACTGCTTACAGTATTGAAATTGACAACGTAACCGTAAGTTTTAAAACGCCAGCCGGTGTTTATACTGCCGTAAAAGACATTTCGCTGAGTATAAAGAAAGGAGAAATTGTTTCAATTATCGGTCACTCAGGTTGCGGCAAATCAACACTTATGAGTACTATCAGCGGCATGGTTGCGCCAAGCAATGGCAGTGTTACTGCTAATGGAATAGTGGTAACTAAACCAGGCCCCGACCGTGGTATCGTTTTTCAGAATTACTCTTTACTGCCTTGGCTAACTGTATACCGAAACATTTATGAAGCGGTGGATGCTGCGATAAAAGACAAATCGTCTGCAGAAAAAAAGGAGTTGGTAGAGAATAATCTTAAGATGGTAAAACTTTGGGAGCATAAAGATAAATTACCAGGCCAACTATCTGGTGGCATGAAACAAAGAGTGGCCATTGCAAGAGCTTTTGCAATTAACCCCACAATATTACTACTGGATGAGCCCTTTGGTGCACTAGATGCTTTAACTAAAAGCAGCATGCATGTGGAATTATTAAAGCTCTGGAATTTAGACAACCGCCAGAAAACCATTGTAATGGTTACACACGATATAGAAGAAGCCATTTTCTTAAGCGACCGTGTGGTTGTAATGAATAACGGACCCGCTGCTACCATTAAAGAAATTGTAGACGTACCACTACCCCGCCCCCGTAACAAAAAAGAAATAGTGCACGACGAATCGTATATGGCGATACACGATCGATTGCTAAACCTTTTAATTGACAAATTTTCTATAAACGACATCCACTAACAATCAACCAATCTATAAACATTAAAACAGTTACATGTCATCAGCACTCACAAACAATCAGCCACTGCAAAAATTAAACATCTTTTCTATGAAAGGTGTGCAAATGAAAACCTTTCATATTACCTGGTTTACTTTTTTCTGCTGCTTTTTTGCCTGGTTTGGCATGGCACCTTTAATGAAAATTGCCAAAGAGCAACTGGG
>REAR01000173.1 GCA_004295245.1 Sphingobacteriales bacterium
ACAATAATATAATGGCAACACCTTGCAGTAACATGCCCCAAAACAGTAAGTTTTTTTTACAATATAAATCTGCCATTCGTCCGGTTATCAATTGCCCCAGGCCCCATACCAAAGGGTAGGTGGCCGCTATAATACCTACTTGCTGTAAAGAGAATCCTTTACGGATTAAAAGCACAGGCATTAATCCCCAAACCATGGCATCGTTCAGGTTGTTTACTAAGCCAGCTTGTGTAACTGTACCCAGGTTTTTATGCAGCCAGGTGGTTTCTTTAAATACTTTTTTCAACAAAGGCAAGGCATTGGGTTGTTCTGCCTCTTTCTGAACAAATTTGTTGGTTTCTTTTACCAGTAACCACGATAGTAAAGTACCTGCCACAACAAATACAATACCCAATACAAATGGGTAAGGCCTTAAGCCATAGTTGGCCGCCAGCCAACTGGTTGCATACGCCACACCGCCCAAAGTGGCATAACCTGCAAACTCATTCAGCCCCATTGCCAGGCCCCTTTCCTTATCTCCTACCAAATCTATTTTCATTACCACCGTGCTGGACCATGTAAGCCCCTGGTGAATACCCAACAGCATGTTGGCCGCCACCACCCAATACCAATTGGGTGCCATCATTAAAATAAAAGGAACCGGCAAGCCCAGCAACCAACCTGCTACCAATAATTTTTTCCGTCCATAGCGGTTGGCCAGTGCACCGGTAAAATAATTAGTAACGGCTTTAAACAGCCCAAAAACAATAATAAAAGAAAATACCAGCGAAGAGGCGTGCAATTGAAATTCTCTGGCCGCCAGTTCGGGTAAAATGGTACGCTCTAAACCAATCATACCACCCACCAATGCATTAATAAACACCAGCAGCCAAAACTGTTGCCAGTTTTTTTGTAAACCCAATTGTATAGTATTGCCCTTTTGCATTATTAAACGCAAAAATGACAATTGCTGCTGGCGATTCTTTTAACATAAGATAAATAATCAACGCTGGCTGCGAATGCGGCTGAGGCTTACTTGTGTAATACCCAGGTATGAAGCAACATATTTAAGCGGCACCCGCATCAGTATATTTGGTGCCTCGTTTAATAATGCCCTATATCGTTCTTCTGCGGTATGAAACTGCATCCCTTCTATACGGTTTACTGTTTCTACATAGGCGGCTTCAAAAATTTTACGAAACAGGCGTTCAATTTCAGGAAAGCGATCGTAAAGTTTAAACAACTGACCGGCATTAATAGCCACTACTTCGGTTGGTTCCAGCACCTGTATGGCTTTACGGCTGGGTTTGCCGGTAAATAAACTCTCTACCCTTGCTATAATACTATTTTCAAAAGCAAAACTCTCAGTTATATCAATACCATCTTTATAATAGTAAATACGGGCCAGCCCCTTGTTAATAAAGTAAATGGTTTTGCAGGTATGGCCTATCGGTTGCAGCTCTTCATTTTTTTCCAGGTTCACTATGGCACAAATAGACGCAATGGCTGCTTCCGCCTCGGGTGGCACTGTATTAAACTTTTTAAAATATTGAAATAGTTGCTGCATTAAATATTGTTATTAAAAAATGAAGGTATGTTACCAGCTTCAATATTACTACTCAGCAGCCGTTGCGTCGCACACTTCAACGTTTTGTACGCTTATCACCAAACGACTAATTTATTTTCAGGCACAGGAAGCCAGCACACATTGCTACGCCTCATTCCTGCGCCAGGCTACCTTTTTTATAGCCGCTGCATACTAGGACAGGGGGCCCAACAGGCTGTAGTTCTTCGTTTTTCTTTAATGTTTTTGTGTTACAGATTGAGGCAATAGCTGTTTCTGCTGCAAGTGATATGCTATTAAATTTTTTATAGTATTGAAAAAGTAAATTCATATAGCTGGTGTAAGGATTAATAGAATGTTAGGTTGTGTCTTTCTAAACTTTTATTCTTACATACTGTTAAAAGTACTAAAATAAAAATGCAGCTGTGGAATGTATATGATATACATTACTCAGCTGCACTAATTACATTGAATGCAATAATAATCCTCCTATCAAAAAAACAAATTACTTAATGCATTTCCTGCAATATTACTACCGCTTGGTTTTAGTCCTAAAAATTTAGTAAAGGCCGCTGCACCCATTGTAGATTTAAGTTTTGAAAACAGCCCCTTTTGTAAAGGATTGAATTTTGATAAATAACCTGCAGGGTTTGTATCGGCCAACCCTGTAATGCCTTTTTTGGATGTGAGGAAACTGCTGATGGCTTCTGTAAGTTTTGGTTTTTGTGTGCCGGGCAAGGCCAGTTTGCTGGTTAGCATATCTACAATACCACTGGTGGTGCCGCCGATATCTCCTATTGCTGGTGGTTTAATAAAATCTTTTATAGCGGTAGCTGCCGTTGTGCTTACCGGTGTTTTAGGCACCGTAACCTGTGCGTTTGTAAAATGAATAGTTACCAATGCCGAGAATGCCAAGAATGCTTTTTTCATATATCTTTTATTTGAAAAAGTAATTTAGGGTATTTGTTTAAATAAAAGGGTAGCAATAATTCTACTGCAGCCCTTTAGCTGTAGAGAAAGTATACCCATTTTATAATTGATGTAAGTTCCCATCTTGGTTTTGCTGCACAAGTTAGAGGGTTTTAAAATATCCAAGCCGTTGTTGGTATGCAGCAAAGGTAAATGGGCGTTGGCCTACCAACAACATTGCGGCTTTT
>REAR01000201.1 GCA_004295245.1 Sphingobacteriales bacterium
TTCTACAGCGCCTGTTTTATCATCTACAAACAACACCTGTTTCCAGGTATTGCCCCCATCTATACTTTTATATATACCTCGTTGCTGTGAGCTGCTGTATAAAGCTCCTTGTGCAGCCACATAAACAATATCAGGGTTCTTTGGGTGTATTGCAATGCGGGCAATATGTTGTGTTAACTCCAACCCTATCTTCTTCCATGTTTTACCAGCGTCAGTAGATTTATATACCCCATCTCCATGATGCGTCATTACGCCTCTAACGGCATGCTCTCCCATACCCACATAAACCACATTGGCATCGCTTTCTGCTACGGCAACCGCTCCTACGCTACCTGTTTTAAAAAAGCCGTCAGATATATTGCTCCAGGTAATACCCATGTCTGTGGTCTTCCATAAACCACCACCAGTGGTACCCATATAGTAAGTATTAATATCGCCCACCACACCACTTACACAAACAGAGCGTCCACCACGAAACGGGCCAATGTTGCGCCATTTGATGGGTTTAAAGATTTGGTTATAATCGGGTGCTGTTTCTTTAACTGCGGCGGGTTGCGCCAATACGGTACTGCTTACCAGTAGTAAAAATATAATGCCTTTGTATTGCATGCAAGGGGTTTTAGTATGGAAATATAAATCTTATTTCAGCAATCTTTTTCTTGCTTTATACACAGGCTAACCCTTACATTCGCCAACAAGAAAGAATATTATGGCACAGCAAAAAAGAGCCGATTATATCAGCTGGGATGAATATTTTATGGGTGTAGCATTGCTATCTGCAAAACGTAGCAAAGACCCCAATACACAGGTAGGTGCTTGTATTGTAAACAATAAAAATAAAATTGTAGGTGCTGGCTATAATGGGCTGCCCATTGGTTGCAGCGATGATGATTTTCCGTGGGAGAAACAAGGCGATTTTTTGAACACCAAATATCCCTTTGTATGCCATGCCGAGTTAAATGCTATTCTTAATAATATTGGTATGGATTTAAAAGGCTGTAAAATTTACACCGCCCTCTTCCCCTGCAATGAGTGTACAAAAGCCATCATACAATCGGGCATTACAGAAGTTATTTTTTTATCAGACAAGTATGCACATTCTGATGCAGCACTTGCTTCAAAACATATGCTAAATACAGCCGGTGTTCGCTATCGTAAAGTAGCGGCAGGTATAGCGCAGTTGGTATTGTCTTACAAAGAAGAAGATATTTGATACCAGCAGCATAGTTCCATAGCAGCATCCTTGCGTCGCACCTGTTAACTGCAACGCTGCAAGCAACTAGCAGCAGGCATTACACCGTCACCAATTACAGGCATCTTGTTTTCACAAAAAACAATGAACCCGCTATTTTTTGTAAGCCAATGAATGCCCCTTCATACAATTGTTTCTAGTAGAAAACGCTTATGAATTAATTGGCTTTTCTCTTGAAAACAGTTTTTAATCCCTTAGTTCAAAAATATTTCATCCTAATTCTTAGTTATTTATTCAAAGCACCAATTACCAAAAAGCGTTTCAATTTTTACATTTATTTAATAATACAAAACAAAGCAACTTACTTTTATGTGGTTGCTACAATAGAAAAAATCATGATCTCATTTTTTTACTTGTCAGTTATAGCATCCAGCTCTTTATTTGTTTGGTTTGTATTATCTTTTTTAGAAAAAAAATCTGGCGCCAGTTTAAATACTAAAAGCGCTATAAAAATAAATTATCAGTCCAGTAAAGAAATAACACTACTTAAAATTTACAAATACTCACCCCTGCAAATTGCAGCAGCTATAGAAGAAATTGGAAAAAAGCTTTCCGAAAATACAATTGACGAAGTTCTATATGTACTTAAAAATAAATATGGAGAGTGGAATGCGGTACCGCAAGAAACAACTAATAATACTTCAGTATAAAATTATGCGTTTGAAGTATTGAAGTTGATATGTGCACCGACAGCATTGCACTAACATTTTCAGCGTTTGCAACGAGTAACCCTGCATAACCGGGGTTACTACACTAATTACAAAATAAAAAAAGGGCCTTTTTTTAAAAGGCCCTTAGCAGTTGGTATTGGTTCTTCTATTGTTTTACAAACCTTAGGGGCGTTGTCAATCCTGCATTTTCAATGGCAAGAAAGTAAACACCATTTTTGAGGTTGCTAACAATAATGCTTTGACGGTTACTCTGTATTATAAAACTTTGCACCAGTTGCCCGGTTTGTGTAAATAGTTTTGCTGTTTTACCTAAAAGATTTTGACCACCGGTGGTTTGTAGTATAACTGTATTAACTGTTGGGTTTGGGTACAAACTTACCTGCATGGGCACTTCTTCTGGTACTGGTATGGGTGCAGGCAAAGGCAATGCAGTTATAGCGGTTGAATATAATAATGCATGACGTGGCCCGCCAATTTCAAACTGATTGCGCATGCGCTGTCGCTGGCCAAACGTAAACATATACATGCAGGCATCATCTGTAAAATCCATAAAGTTCATGTACATATCTCCGTGTGCGGTACTGCCACATGTTTTCTTTTCTCCGCTGGGGCAACCACGGTTGGCCATTTGTTGTTTTGGGGTGTCATCCACATAATCATCACCGCAATAGCCATCTCCCCAAATATGACGTAGGTTTAACCAATGGCCTATCTCGTGCACAAGTGTTCTTCCTTTGTTGGTACCAGTGCCCAAGCCAAATACACCGGTATTTATAACTACGCCATCAATTTCTTTAGCGCCACCCGGTATGCTAGAGTAGCCCAATAAACCACTTACTGTATTACAAACCCAAATGTTTAAATATTTATCGCTGTCCCAGGCATCGTCGCCACCTCTGCTGCTATTTTTCACACGGTCGTCGTATAAAAAATTTTGAATACCAGTGTACTTGCGTACAATACCAGAAGTAGCAAAGCCTTTAGGGTCTACTTTGGCCAATTGAAATTTAATACCAACATTGGCTACAAAGGGGCGAAAATAAACAGGCAGTTTGGCCATATCGGCAGTGCTTGCTTCAAAGTCTTTGTTTAGCGATTCTAACTGAGCAAGGATGCGTTCTTCAGCAATGTTTTGAGAAGCCTGATTGTATAAAATATGAACTACAACAGGTATAGTAATATTATCGGGCACCGGAAGCGGAGCAGCATTATTGCCATTGCCGGCAATTATATTGGTTTGAGCAGTGCGGGTAAATTGTTCAATTTTATCGTATATGGCAGCTAACCCGGGGTTAGCAGTCAATTGTTGTTGTTGATACTCCTGATAGCGGCAATTGTTTTGTGCAAATCCCATATAAGCAAGCAACAAAGCCAGTGAAGCCAATAATAATCGTTTCATTGTATTTCCTTTTTGTGACCGGCGTTTCAGCGATTGGTAGTAAGCTGGCTTTCAAATTGTACGGAGGCATTGGAAATTGAAAAAAGAATGGATTATGGTTTATAACTGGCATACAGCTATAAGCCGGGCATGCAAAGGATTTGGAGTTTTAAAGCCTTTGGTACGGAATACGATGAACAACGATTGGAAAATGATAGGAATTGGCGTTTACAAACGCTTAAAGGGTATCTTAAAAATTACAATGAAAAACCTTCAATAGAAACCATCTTTTCAGATGTGTGGTAGATAAGGGGGGAAGGTGATTCAGTGATAAGCAGTGTGAAATAACATATTTTAATTTGTATTTCAAAATTGTAACGAAATTTTTTACTGGCTTTTCCCGTTGAACAAACTGATACCTATACATTTGCAACTGTAATATGTTCAGTATGAAGAAATTTTTTGGCTTATTGGTAATAGCGGCTGTTTTTTTGGCTTGTAATAATAATACCCCAGATCAACCAATTGATACCAGTAATAATAATCCCGCAGCCCCAATAATTAGCTATACCGTAGTTAAAGAACACCCGCACGATACCAGTTTTTTTACAGAAGGACTGGAGTTTTACAAAGGCCAATTATTTGAAAGCAGTGGTGGCAATAATGATGGCACCAACCACCCTTCTGCATTTGGTATTGTAGACAAATCAACTGGTAAAGTAAGCATTAAAGCAACATTAGACCGGGCTAAATACTTTGGAGAAGGCATTACCATTTTTAACAATAAAATTTACCAGTTAACATGGACCAACGAAAAAGGGTTTATATACGATGCCACTACATTTAAATTAATAAAAGAGTTTTCTTACAAAGGCCAGGGTTGGGGCTTAACACACGACAGCACCCGTTTAATAATGAGCGACGGCAGCAGTAATATCAAGTTTTTAGATCCTGAAACCTTACAAGTATTAAACATTATGGGGGTATCTGATAACAATGGGCCTGTTGGCAATTTAAATGAACTGGCTTTAGCAGGTGCTTACCTATATGCCAACCAATGGCAAAGCAATTTGATTTATAAAATAGAACTGCCTTCTGGTAAAGTAGTGGGCAGAATTGATTTGGATAATCTTGCCCGGCAAGCGCAGCAACGCTTTAGCGGCGCTAATGAACTCAATGGCATTGCATATAACGAAGCAACAAATACCTTCTTAATTACAGGTAAAAACTGGCCAATATTTTTTGAGTTGAAATTGAACTAACTTTTTTTGTGGATAATATAGATGATCGAGCTGCATCGCTCCATATTAAACAGCGCTTTTAAATTTGATACAAAACCGGTGAATACTGCCCTCATTAAACCCGGCTTGTTATGTTTATACTGCTCACTCAGCATAGCAATATAAAAACTATCAAACCACATGGGCTTTACCTTTTTTACTTCTAAGCCATACAATTGTACCAGTTCCTTAACCGCTGCCGGTGAAAAATGGTATAAATGACGGGGCACATCATAAGCAGCCCAATACTGTTTATACACTTCAGCATCGTGGCTGGTATAATTAGGCACTGCAATAAATAAAACACCACCGGGTTTTAACAGCAATGAGAATTGCTGCAGGTATCCTTTTAAATCGTGTACATGTTCTAATACATGCCACAAGGTAATAGCATCGTAAGCAGCCGCTGGCAAACTGTATAAAAGCGGGGCAGGTTCTAACACTATATTGTTTAAATCTTTGGCCCGTTGCCTGGTAGCTGCATCAGGTTCTAAGCCCGTTACCAGCCAGCCAGCCTGTTGCATACTTGCAGCAAAAGCACCTGTGCCAGCACCCACATCTAACAACATACCCTTTGCACTACCTGTTTGCTTTTTTATAAGCTTACACTTTTGCTGCAAAGTTATTTTTCTAACACCGTGATACAATTGATTAATTAAACCTTCTTTGGTATCGGTGTGAGAAACATAGTCTTCTGATTGGTAATAAGCCCCTACTGATGCAGCAGCAGGTGCATATTGTGTAAAGCGTAAACTGCAGGTGGGGCATTGCCATATTTCAAAAGTCTCTTTTGAAACGGTATAATCTTTAGCCGCTAAAACTTTCTGGCAATCAGTTGCGCCACAAGCCGGGCAATGTGTATATGTAATTACTACAGACAAATAGTGTTTTTTTGAGGCGCAAAAATAAGGGTTCGGCAGCGTAAATACTATTGCGTAATAGTATTGGTAATTGCAGGTACTACTTTGTTGGTATTACCTCCACTACCCCACTTAAATCCATCACCATAAAAATGAAAGAAAAGTATAATTAAACCAATAGCACCCAATATCAACGCATAAATCCACCACTGCTCTTTTTCAACATATGTATGGTCGCTTAACAACTCAGTCATTTCCTCATTTGTTTTCTCCGTATCACCAACACGTATAGAATGTTTAGCGTCGTGCCTAATTATTCTTTCTGCAGCCACAGGCGCATACAAAACAGCAGCCTCTTTCAATAACTCAAACACAATATCACCGTTATTATCTTTTTTAAAAACACCCACCCCATCCCACAATGCCTCGTTCTGTGTGCGAATTTTATTACGCAACTCATAGGCAAAATCATTGTACTCTTTTATAGCTTCAAAGTCTTCTATTTTTTTTTGGGCAGACAGGTATTGAAAAAAATCGCGGTCAGGAGAGTCAAAGTATTTATTAAAACGGTACTTCAACTGCGGCGGCAATAAGCGTTTATTGGCAAAATCTGTGGCAGCCGGCACATGCTCAGCCACCAGGCTACCCAGCCCGGGAATGCTAATACTTTTATGTTGCACCAGATAGCGGTTTAAAACATCGTACATAAACAACCCCATTTATGGTTGCAAAGAAAGGGATTTAAAAGGCCGAACAAAAAATTAATATTCACAGGAGCGTGTAAAAAAAATACAGTACCAGCTGTTTCACTCCGGTCAACACCGTTGCGTCGCAATCCGTTCAACGGCAGTGCTTATTTTGGCAAATAAACCATGGCCTACTGCTGTGCCCCGCCCACTCATCATAAATAACAGCCTTCTTTAACCGGGGTGGGGTAATATTGAAATAATAGTTCAGTGCAATTGTGGTACCCATCTTGCATATACCAATTACCCCTTTACCGTACTTCTTGTAGCAATCCTTATTGTATCACCTTTAAAACTGCGCTTATGATTACAGTTATTATACCAGCATTAAACGAAGAAAAAACGGTGGCATGGGTGGTTCATCTTGCTAAAAATTCTCCGCATGTTACTGAAGTAATTGTGGTTGACGATAAGTCTATGGACAATACCGTAGCAGCAGCCAGGCAAGCGGGGGCCACAGTAATTACCAGTACCAAGTTGGGCAAAGGTGCTTCTATGAAAGATGGGTTACTGTATGCTAAAAACGAATGCCTGGTTTTTGTAGATGCTGATATTACCACCTATCCGCAAGATATAGTAGCACTGTTAACCAAACCCATTATAGAACAACAAGCCGACTTTGTAAAAGCTTATTTCTCCCGCCAGGCCGGCCGCGTAACAGAGTTGGTAGCAAAACCTTTGCTATCTATTTTGTACCCCGATTTTCCGCAGTTTGTGCAACCCTTAAGCGGTATGATTGCTGGCAAAAAATCGTTTTTAGGAAATGTAGATTTTGAAGAAGGCTATGGTGTAGATATTGGTATACTTATAGACATGTACCAATTAGGTGCCCGTATTAAAGAAGTAGATATTGGCCATATAGAAAACAAAATGCAGGCGCTTGAACAGTTGGGCAAAATGTCGAGAGAAGTAGCTGGCGTTATTTTAAAGAAAAGCCGCAACAAGCCGGCTAATAATTTTGAAACATTAGAATACATACAGGTCATCAGAGAGCAAATGGAGTTTGCCATTCGCGAAAAATCTACCGCCTTAAAAAAAGTAGCCATTATTGATATGGACAATACCTTATTACGTGGCAGCTTTATTACCACCGCTGCAGACCGCTTTGGCTTTAAAAAAGAATTAATAGATATTGTTACCACACAAACCAATGCTTTTATAAGAACCAAACAACTGGCGGCGCTGTTAAAAGGGCAACCCATCAGCAATTTATTACAAGTGGCCGATGCGATACCGGTTACACCCGGCATTGAGGCACTGATTGCTGCTTTAAAAGAAAGAGGCTTTATTGTAGGCATTATTTCTGACAGCTACGATTGCATTACCAACCACTATAAAAATAAATACCAGTTAGATTTTACACTGGCCAATGAACTGGAGTTTTCTAAAAGCATGGTAACTGGCGAAGTAAAAATTCCTTCTTTCTTTTTGCCGCATGGTACCAGCATTTGCCAGCACGATTACTGCAAAAGCAATGCACTGGTGCACATTTGCAGGCATTACAATATTTCTATTGCCGATACTATTACTATTGGCGATGGCGAGAATGATATTTGCATGGTAAAAAAATCGGGCATTGGTTTTTCTTTTTGCGCCACCAATACCATGTTGGATCTGGTGGCCGATTTTGTAATTAAAACCCCCGATTTTACAGAAGTGATCCGTTATTTGAATTAAAGAAATATGCCAGGGCAACCATTTTTGCTGCAACAACTACTGCCGCTGCAGTGTGCGACGCAACAGTTGCCCAATAGCATACCGCTGCTGGCTACCTAAAAATTATTGTATTAACCACCGCCATACCTGTGTTTATTACTGAAAAACAAGCTGTTCGGGCAATAAATACTAATTTTAAGCGCTAATAAAATACTTAATTAAGGCCTGTGCGGCACCTGCTTACTTTGTGTTTATTGTTGATCGGCTTTGCTGGCGTTGCCCTTGGGCAATTGCCCCGTACTGCCCAAACCAACACCAACCTGCGGCAAAAAATGTTTTTAGCAAAAACAGATAGCCTGCAGCTGGATAGTTTGAGCCTGGTGCCCAACACCGTATTTGTTTTAGGCATTGATAGCAGCACCTACCAGATTGATTATATTAATGCCATTCTGCGTTGGAAACAAAAACCTATTATTGATAGTGTGTTTATAAAATACCGGGTATTTAACACCCGCATTAATGCCGTGGTAAAGCATTTTACCTACGATAGTGTGATGAATAATTTTATTGGACAGCCTTTTGTTTTTAACGATAATAATAACAGCGATCATTTTTTTGACTTTGGTACTATAAACTACAGCGGTAGTTTTGGCCGTGGCCTGTCTTTTGGCAATAGTCAGGATGCGGTAGTAACATCTAACCTAAACTTGCAGCTGAATGGTTTTTTAGCAGACAGTATTGAAATAGCCGCCGCTATTACAGATAATAATATACCTATACAGCCCGATGGCACTACACAGCAACTGAATGAATTTGACCGTATTTTTTTACAGTTTAAAAAGAAGGGCTGGCAACTGGGCCTGGGGGATATTGACATACGGCAAAACAAAAGTTATTTCTTAAACTTTTATAAACGCCTGCAGGGTGCTGCTTTTGAAAACACAGCACAACTATCTGCCACTACTACTAATACTACTTTGCTAAGCGGCTCTATTGCAAAAGGAAAATTTACCCGTAATATTTTTCAGGGGTTGGAAGGCAACCAGGGGCCTTACCGCCTAACGGGTGCCAATAACGAATTCTTTTTTGTAGTGCTGGCCAATACAGAAAGAGTATTTATTGATGGTGAGTTATTACAACGGGGCGAAGACCAGGATTATGTTATTAATTACAACACGGCAGAAATAACATTTACCCCGCGGCGCATGATTACAAAAGACAAACGTATACAGGTAGAGTTTGAATATGCTGATAGAAATTACCTGAACGCCAACCTTTACTTTAGTAATATGGTAAACTTTAATAACAAAGTAAAGCTTACCATTGGTGCTTTTAATAATAATGATGCCCGCAACTCTCCCATTAATCAAACGCTGGATAAACAACAGATAAAATTTTTAGATTCAATTGGCAGTAATATTAACCAGGCTTTTTACCCTATTGCCACCCGCGATACTTTTTCTGTTGGAAAAATTTTGTACAAAAAAATTGATTCGGTGTATAACAGCGGGTTGAACCGAGACTCAGTTTTTGTATACAGCACCCACCCCGATAGTGCCCAATACAGTTTAAGTTTTATTGATGTGGGCCCCGGCAATGGCGACTACCTGCCCGACTTTAACGGCGCCAACGGAAAAGTGTATAAATGGATGACACCCATTAACGGCGTTAAACAAGGGCGTTACCTGCCTGCTACTTTTTTGGTAACCCCCAAAAAGCAACAATTGGTAAGCATGGGTATTGATTATACCATTAGCAAAAGAACCAGTGTGGTTACAGAGCTGGCGTATAGCAATTACGATGTAAATACTTTTTCAAGCAAAGACAATGGCAACAATAAAGGCTATGCAGCAAAAACTACTTTTAAAAATAACCTGCCACTGCAAAGCAAAAATAACCTGCAACTGAATACCGATTTTAGTTACGAGTACGTAGCTGCAAAGTTTAAACCACTGGAACGTTTGCGAAATGTGGAGTTTACACGAGACTGGGGACTAAATATTACGGAAGCACCGCAAACAGAAAACATCATAACCGCCGCCGCGCAGTTGCTTGATAAAAACAATAACTCATTGCGCTACCAACTTACACACTATAAAAGAGGCAGCAGTTTTAACGGCATCCGTAACAGTATTTATCATTACCACGCTATTAAAGGGTGGAAGCTGAATAACCAGTTCAATCTTTCTAGCACCAACAGCAATTTGCAGCAGGGTTATTTTTTAAGGCCTGTGGTAGATGTATCTAAACTATTAACCAAACTGCGCAATTACACCATTAGTTTAAACTACAGTGTAGAGCATAACGAGGTAAAAAATAAATTAAGCGATAGTGTAACCGCCACCAGCTTTTCTTTTACCACCACACAGGTAGCATTAAAATCGTCTGAGTTAAAACCCAACCGCTGGGGTATTATCTTTTTTACAAGGGCCGACCAATACCCCTTTGGCAAGCAACTGGTAAAGGCCGATAAAAGTAAGAACCTGAATTTGTTTGGAGAGCTTACACAAAACCCCAAACACCGCTTCTCTTGGAATATTACCTACCGCAATTTACAAATAGTGCAGGCGGGCATTACCAACCAAAAGGCCGATCAGAGTTTGCTGGGCCGCAGCAAGTATGAGTTTAACGAGTGGAATGGGTTACTGACCGGAGAAGTATTGTATGAAGTAGGCGCCGGGCAAGAGCAGCGCCGCGACTTTGCATTTTTAGAAGTACCCGCTGGCCGCGGAGAATTTACTTGGATAGATTATAACAGCGATGGCGTGCAACAGTTAAACGAATTTGAAATAGCCCTCTTTGCAGACCAGGCAAAATACATACGCATTTTTACACCCACTAACGATTTTATAAAAGCCAATTACAACACCTTTAATTATAGTTTTAATATAAACCCAAGAGCCATTATTAATACCAGCAAAGCAAAGGGGCTTACCAAACTGGCCAGCCGCATCAATCTGCAATCGGCCCTGCAAATATTTAAAAAAGAAATTGCCAGCGGGCTGGTGCAGTTAAATCCGTTTAAAACACCCTTGCAAGATTCTTCCTTAATCAACCTCAATTCAATATTCATAAACACGTTTTCTTTTAACCGCTTCAGCACCGTGTGGGGGGTAGATGTAAATAATAGTCGTAACCGCAGCAAGGCCCTGCTTACCTATGGCTTAGAAAGCCGCCGCTTTGATGAGTGGAGTATGAAAGGCCGCTTTAATTTAAATAAAACATTGCAGTTAGATGCCACCCTGCGCACCGGCATTAACCAGTTAACCACCGCCAGTTTCGAAAACCGCAATTTCAATATACAGCAATCGGCCATTGAGCCACGCATCAGTTATACCAGGGGCACGGTGTTGCGTTTGCTGGCCGGTTATAAATTCAGCAATAAAAAAAATACCATTGGCAATAAAGAAACCTTCACTTCACATGCCATCAATACAGAGGTAAAATATAATATCCTTCAAAACAGTTCTTTGCTGGCCAAGTTTACCTATGCAGATATTCAGTTTCCGGTAAAGCAAAGCATAAACACCACAGTAGGTTTTAATATGCTGGAAGGATTGCAACCCGGCAAAAACTTTTTATGGAACCTGGAGCTGACCAAACGCATCTCTAACAGCATAGAGTTTAATATACAGTACGAAGGGCGCAAGCCCGGCGCCGCCCGTGT
>REAR01000202.1 GCA_004295245.1 Sphingobacteriales bacterium
TTTTTTTTTGTTTGTCATCATTTGTAATTCTATTAAACATCGTTGCGTCGCACACTTATGCAGCATAACATAAATGAACCTTATTGAACCATACAAGGAGGCATATAAAATTTATATTGTATTTATTAAATGTCTTATATAGTTATCATTCAAATAACCAGTCAATATTTTTATTTCTCAAATCCCCTGTCAGTCCAGCATCATACACCGGCACAATAGTATCTCCATCTACAAAACCCAAAATCAAGCAAACCCCTTTTTCTAATTTCAAAGTATGCATTCCTGCTCTAAAATCATATACATGCACATTTACCGGTGGCATATCTTCAATTGCAATAGCATTACTTATTTTTATTTCGGCCTGACCGTAATCATCCGCACTGGCATTGGTTTCCAATTCAGGGGATTTTAAATAAACAGTGTCGGTTGTAAAAGCACCTCGCTGTGTTTTAAAGTAGCCTACTAAAATTTTTACCGGTTTATCTGTAGTAAATGAAATTGACTTTGCAGCTTGCTGCATTTGTTTAAAAGGAATGGTAACAGCTTTTAATCCTTTTAATTCAGCCGCTACTTTTTTTATAACAAGTGCAGTATCTGAAAATAGCGAATTACCGTTTTCTAAATTAACATAATTAACAGCAGCCTGCACCGTTGCACTATTAAATGGCTTTGCGGCCACTGCTGTTTTACCTGCATTACTTTTAATCGAATCGATTTTTCTTTTAAAAATATTCAGTTCAGTTTCAAAAACCGGCAGCATTTCCTTCCAGTGTTTGTAAGTGCCATCCACGCCACGCATTGGTATTTTGCGTTGAGCCGTTTGCATGCTGTTGGCGTAGAGGTAAGAGGCGGTTGTGCTTGTAATAATCTAAGCTATTATGGAGTAATGCATAGGCAGTATCTAAATCTTTACTACTTCCGGAGTATTTGTATTTTAGAGTTAGTATAGCTGCTTTCACTTTATTTCCAAAGTGATAAGCCAATCCTTTATAACAAAGCATATCGTTTTTTAATCTTTCAAACTCATCTTTATTACTTCTTATGTTTTTTGAAACCTCTTTAACAGCTTCGTATGCCAGGTACGCATGATTGTTTACTTCTTTAACTATTTGCGCTGGAGTTTCTCCCTTGTGTTCAAGTCCTTTCATTTCTTTATCTACATAATCAATTATCATTTCTCCTTCCGGTGCTTCAGCATCATACAATAAAGTAAACAAGCCATAGCGATACGGATTTATAAGTTGCGTCATCAACATACCCAGCGTTAATGTCTGCCGGTTACCATCGGTAATTCCAAAGCGGCGTAACAACTTTGGTGCTATCTCTCCACTCTCTTCGTAAGCAGTTAAAATTTTTCTGCCATCCGCTTCACTGCAACCAAATTTATCTGCTAATAACTTGCTCCAGTATTTTATTTCATCTTCTCTATTACGTTTTGCTTTCCAGGCATAGCGGCTCCAGGCTTTGTACCAAATCCAGTCTCTTTCTATTTGTAATAAGCGTTTGCCTACGGCAACACTGTCTGCACTGTATGGCCAGTCCCAGTAAGATGCCTGCGGATATAAATGCAATCCATTACCGCCCATTACCTCATGCATACCAATAACACTCTGCTGTATAAAATTGGGTGAGCCATAACGGAAAGGTTCTAAGTTGGCCAAAATATGTACATTCTCAATTTGCACACTGCCAAGTTTACTTAATGTTTGGTGCAGCGCTGCCCAGCTGCCTCTTGGTCTTGCATACGTTAATGCTTCGCCGTTAAACTTTGCTTCGGTGTATAAATTTTTATAAATCGGCAATGCGGCTTTCATTACTGCCGGTGCGTCCGTATCATGTGCCCGCAAAACAATCGGCGGCTCTTCGGTTTTTCCCAGTGCCTTCAATCCATCCTGCACACCCGGTATAATGGTTTTTGTAAACCATTCAATATCGTCGTTGCCCACACCTTCCATCGCTTCTCCCAAACAAACCATTAAACCAACGTTTGGATACTTTTCTACAAAAGCTGCAATGGATTTTTGGGTATAATCTGCAATCACCGGCACAATATGCCTTTCCCGTTCCTGTGTCTTTATATTGTGGTATTCCGCAAATGGTTTTGATACGATGATATTGTAAAACATCTGTATCACCCAAATGCCTCTTTTATCTGCTTCACTGGTAATGAAACGGTATATCTCTTCATTTTTTTTAAAAGTGGCATCATCTACTTCAACGGCATAAGGATAATCTTTTAATTTGACCAGCGACGCAAATGGATGACCATTCCAGAGATACAAAGAATTCATGCGGTTATCCACCATTGAATCCAACACCTGTAGCCATAATTTTTTATTGTAAAACCAGGGGAAGATTTCTGGTGTATAGGGATACTCATACACATTTCTTCCGGGCAGATAGGATGATTTTTGTAAGCCAATGCACTGACCTCTTAAAACCATTTCAGGTGCATCGGAGATGTTTAATTTTTTTGGATAGGCTTTTAGTTTTTTTAATTGAGCCGCATATTCTAAACACCCATACAGCAAGCCGGTTTCATCATTGCCTTCAATTCGTGTTTTATTATTTGCAGTAGTTATAGTAAAGCCTTCTTTGGGGCCTTGCTTATACCCAAACGAAACAGTATGATTAGTTCTTATTAATTTCAATGCTATTTCAGCATCCCCAATTTTTTGTACAGCAAATTTTTCCCGGGGTGTTTTTATTCTATCGCCCCAGCCTATTTGTGCATTTGCACAATAAGCAGTAATTAAAAAAAGTATGAGTATTATTTTGTTCATTTATTTTCAACAGTTGAAGTGTGCGACGCAACGATGCCGCCATGAAAAATAAAAGCTGGTCAACTAATTATTTCACCAGTTCATTCAAATATTTTTCTAACATAGTGTAGCCATTTGTGGCAATATTATTTCTATCATTGGCATCATTTGCATTCAATCCATTTTTTATTTCCCAATCATCAGGCATACCATCTTCATCGCTGTCTTTTGGTGCTGTGGCAGTTTTATATTGCGGCCAGCCGCCAACCGCAAAAGGCAAATCAATAATACCCGGTTTACCGTAAACACCTTTGCCGGTGGCGGTTCCGGTTTTTGTTTCGTTAATCACCCGTTCATCCACCGCATCTCTTTTAGGTAAATAGGCACCCGCGTATTGCAGCACTTCTGTATATGCATCTCTGGCACTTTGCTGCGGCAGGGCAACGCTTACTGCAAATGCATTGTCAGAAACAGCACCCTTCGGAAAACCTGCTTCTGCCAAATCAATACCACGACTATTTTTTTTATTTAAATACTTATCACCTTCCATAATATTACCATCGGCAAACCACTGGCCGGTACCTTTACTATTTTCTTTTTGAAACGATGCATGCACAAATTTTAAATTGGCCGGCGATGCGGGGCCCGGCTTGTAATAATTGTTTATAATATTTACCTGAGATACACCGCCGTTAATATTTACTTCTCCTCCATAGGCTGCATTGGCATTGCCCCAATTGTAAATAAGATTGTTGCGATAATCAATCAATGCAATGGTATCATGCGCCCTTGCACCATTAAAGCGAATGGCTCGGTTGTTTAAATGCGCAATTAAATTATGATGATAAGATGCATACTGTCCGCCCCACACACCACCAAAAGAACGGTTGCCCTTCATATGCCCGGCGCTGTACAAACCTTCACTTACAATACACCATTGCACGGTTGTATTCTTAGTGTCGTACATAGCGGCACATTCTTCGTTAGCCCAGCTAAAACTGCAATGGTCAACAATTACATTGTGGCAGTTTTCCATATCAAACCCATACAAACCTTTTTTATCGGTGCCGCCAGGTCTTGAACGGATAAAGCGGATGATAATGTTGCCATGATTACCTTTTGAAGAAGCCCCATTTAAAATAAGCGATTGATTTTTTAAGCAAATACCATCTCCGGGAGCGGTTTGCCCGGCAATGGTAAGGTTGCTGCGTTTAATTTGAATTTTGGTTTGTAATTCTATAAGACCGCCTACTTTAAAAATTACAGTAAGAGGCTCATCGGGAAATTGCTCCAATGCCCAGCGAAAACTTCCTTCGCCATCATCATTTAAATTGGTTACTGCAATTACTTTACCCCCTCGGCCGCCAGTGGCATATTTTCCAAAGCCTTCTGCACCGGGAAAAGCAATTTGCTGCGCCATTGCAGCAGATGAAATAACTACAAACAGTATGGTGATAATATACTTCATTCTTTTTTTGATACCAGCTTTGAGTTCTTTGATGAGACATTGTTGCGACGCTCCGTTCAGCAATTGAATTTCAATTAAACAACCGCAGGGGTTCCGCCTCCCTCACTACTCTTATACGCCGCCTCCACACAAGCCATGGTGTATATGCAATCTTCCACACTATTATCCGCCTTTTTAATTTTTCCGGATGCCGCTAATAACACTTGCTCCATACTTCCTATAAATGCATGCGGAAACCAACTGCCTTCTACTTCCATTTTTTTCCATTCAGGTGCTTTACCTTCTTCCAGCAATACATATTCAAAACTATCTGCTGCACCACGGGGGTAATCTATCAATGCGCCAAAATTTATTTTAATAGCACCTTTGCTGCCTTCTATTTTTATATACGATTGTTGTTTGGGTGTGCCATAATTATGACAGTGATTGGTAAGAATATTTGCTGCAATCATTTCTCCATAATTCAAAATAATATTACTTCTTACAGAAGCTAACTGCGCCATAGAAGGGTGCTTTGTTGTTTTTGCATACACCGATTTCGGGTTTCCGAGCAGGTTTCTTACTAAATCGATATAATGAATACTGTGGTATAAAATTTCAACCCTTGGGGCATCATTTAAAAAATTCCATAAATGCCAGGGCGTAAAAACGTTTACGTTTACTTCAATGTCATTAATAGCACCAATACTTCCATCAGCTATTAATTTTTTTGCCACAAGTATATATGGTGCGTACCGTAACTGAAAGTTAACAGCCGCTGTAATATTTTTTTCTTTCACCAGTGCAAGTATTGCTTTCGCCTCTTCTAAATTTTCTCCCATGGGTTTTTGCAATAACACTGCAGCACCATCCGGCAATTGCTTTAATACAGACACTGTTTGTGAGCCCGGCACTGCCATATCAAAAACAGCATTTACCGGTGCGGCGGCAATCATTTCAGGTAACGATGTGTAAGAAGAGGGGATTGAAAATTTTTCAGCCGTGGCTTTTGCTTTTTCCACATCAATATCAAAAATACCCTGCACATTAAAGCCGGCAATTGTATAGGCAGGTAAATGTGCATCGTTAACAATGCCGCCGGCGCCAATAATGTATATGGGCAAACTACCCAACCCCTCCAAAGAAGGGATTTTTAAAAATGTAGTATTTGCTAATTCATTCACTTTTTGAAAGTATAAATAAAACGGATGCCATAAAAACCGAATGTTGAAAAGTGCGACGCAACGATGCTGCTATAATCCCCAACGTTCGGGACCAAAGCCGGTTACCAAAATTTATAATCCCAAATTATAAAAGCGATTGGCATTATTAAAGTATACCTGTTGCTGCTCTTCTTCAGTTGTTAGCTGCTTTACCAGTTGTTGTATTTGCTGCCATGTTTTAGCATAGGTATTTGCCAGTGCAGCTACCGGCCAATCGCCACCACAAAAGCACCGCTCTATACCAAAATGCTCCAACATAAAAGCAACATAAGGTTTTATATGTGCTGTTGTTCTGTTTTCAAAATTGCCACTGGCGGTACCAAGCCCTGATATTTTTGCATACAAGTTTTTGTTTTGTGCCGCAGTTTTCATTAGCTCACCCCATTTACCAAATTTTTCTTGTGTAGGCATGGGTGGTGCATTTAAATGATCAAATACCATTTTTAATTCGGGTACCAGCTCTGATACTTTCAACACTGTTTCTATATGTTCTGGCTTTACCCCCACCACATCATAGGGTTTATTATTTTTTGCCAGTAATTTTAAACTTTCAATTACGGCAGGTTGCAATAACCATTTTGCATCGGGCTCATCATGTATCAAATGGCGCATGCCCACAAAGTATTTGTTGGGTAAAAACGCTTCGTGCAATAAACGTTCTGTTTCTTTTGTGTTTTGCAAAGGCAGCCAACATACCACACCATGCAGCCAGTTGGTTTGTGCTGCTACTTCCAGCATCAACCGGGTATCATCCAAATTGCAGGCAGCTTGTACCAATATGCCGTCAGTAATGCCTGCCGTTTTTCTTTCTTCCTCAATTTCATTAATAAAATAGCTGCGGTTTAAAATGGATGTATCGCCTTTCAGCCAGGCATATTCTGCCCGGCTAAACTCCCAGATGTGAATATGAGTATCAATAATGCGATGCATGAATTATTTAATTTTCTTAGTGCTGGCTATTAATTCTTTCAGCAGGTTAAACTCATCTTCAATAAGCTCATTATGTTCTCCCAAACGGGGTGCCCCTTTTTCTGAAGTTAAGTGTCTTCCATCTACACTTATAGGGCAGCGGGTGGTTTTCACACTTACACCTGTGCTGGTGGTTACTGTCAGTTCCATATTCAACAGCCGATACCCTTCTTCCTGCATTAACTGATCATAATTTAATACTGGCGCACACCAAACATCTGCCTGCTCTAAAATTTGCAACCAGTATTGTGTGGTGTTGGTAATAAGGTGTGCTGCTAATATTTTTTTTATTTCATCACGCTGATTAAACCAATCGCTGCTATTAGCAAATTGCAACAAAGAGGTGCATTGTAACAATTCTCCCAGCCGTACAATATCTGTCATTGCCAATGCAATGTAATTATCTTTTGTTGTATAAATGCCGTAAGGTGCTGCCACATATGCGTGGGCATTATTAACTGCACTCCGTTGCGGAGATTGGCGGCCATCATTGTAATAACAGGTCAATACTTCAAACTGAAAATCAAGCACCGTTTCAAACATACTTACTTCTATCAATGCACCTTCGCCACTCACTATTCTTTTATACAATGCTGCTAAAATACCTTGGGTAAGGTGTGTGCCTGCCATAATATCTACTACCGCCACACCCATAGGTGTGGGACTTTCGTCTTTATTATTACTCAACCATGTTAAGCCACTTGCCGCTTGCAATAATAAATCCTGCCCCGGCAAATCTTTCCACGGCCCCTCATTACCATATCCGCTAATACTGGCATACACCACAGCAGGGTTCAGTTCTTTTACAGTAGTATAATCTAACCCAATTCTCTCCATAACACCGGGCCTGAAATTGTGCATCACCACATCTGCCTTAGAAAGTAATTGCTTCACCTTTTCCAAATCATCTGCATCTTTTAAGTCTGCAGCAAAGCTATCTTTGTTACGGTTAATGGCATGAAAAATGGTAGACTCCTCTTCAATCATTACATCAGACACATACAGGTGTCTGCAAATATCCCCACCTTCCGGTCGTTCAATTTTAATAACCCTTGCACCTAAGTCGGCAAGGCGCAATGCAGCAGAAGGGCCAGAAAGAAACTGGCTGAAATCTACCACCAATATATCTTGCAATAAATTCATTTTGTGTTTTTAGGTATCCAACAGTGTAGCAAAGCCTGCCATCGTTGCGTCGCACCCTTCAGCTGTTGTATACGATTCATCAGTTTTTATGTTTTCCCAATACTGGCGCACCATCACTAGCATATAATCTTTCTCCATTAATACGAATGGGGCAACGGGTAGTAACAATTTTTTTATCCCCGGTATTCAATTCCTGCTCCATTGCTAATAGCTGGTACGCTTTCTGTTGTGTCATTTTTTCCCAGTCCATTACTTCCATTGCCCATAAATCAAATTCGTGCAACTTATCAATCCAATAATTACTTTCTTGTTGCAAAAGATAATTGGTTAGCATTTCTTTTATAGCATCTCTTTTAATAAAAGCCTCTTCTTTTGTAAAAGCAAGCAAGGCGGTGCAGCCAATAGCATTTGCTAAGGCATGCAAATCCATCATGGCCAAGGCAATATACCCGCTGGCTGTTTTATAAATACCATATGGTGCCCCTAACAGTGCATGGCCATTATTAATAACACTGCGTACCGGCTGTTGCTCGCTGGCAAAATAGGTAGTTAATAGCTCAAATTGAAAATCCAGCAAAGATTCCATCAGGCTTACTTCTATTAAAGCGCCTTTGCAGGTTTTGTGTCTTCTTATTAATGCCGCTAAAATACCCTGTACTAATTGTGCGCCAGAGAGTATATCGCCGATAGCTATGCCAAATGGCACCGGCCCATTATCGCCATTACCGGTAGTGTAAGCAAGGCCGGTTATAGATTGCAATAAAAGATCCTGTCCCGGTTTATTTTTCCAGGGGCCTGTTTTGCCATAACCAGAAATGGCAGCATAAATTATACGCGGATTTATCTGTTGCACCTGCTCAAACCCTAACCCGGTTTTTTCCATAACACCGGGTCTGAAATTATGAATGAGTATGTCTGCTTTTGCAATCAGTTTTTTTATAAGCTCCAGATCGGTGGCATCTTTCAGGTTGGCAGAAATGCTTTCTTTATTCCTGTTTATGGTATGAAATAAAAGAGAGCTATCGTCTACCCATAAATTTTTTATTGCCAGTTTCCGCCCGGCATCACCAATACCGGGTCTCTCAATTTTTATAACTCTTGCCCCTAAATCTGCCAGTCGCAAACCAGCAGAAGGACCCGATAAATATTGACTAAACTCCAATACCACTAAACCCTTCAATGGCAAATCCATCATACCGCTACTATTGATTGTTTTCTAATTATACTTTGTTGATACAGCCAGTTCATTTTTTCTAATGCCACTATTGGGTCACTATTACTCAGCAAACATTGCTGCAAAGGCAGCCCGGCATGATCCTGAAAATACAGATACCCATTATAGCGGGGTCTTATATATCCATTATCCATTACCGGCAACACATTGCTAAAAAAATTACTCGTTAACTCATTAGCCGCTTCATCTAACCATGCTTTACGATGCCCCGGTTGGCCACCATGTTGCATATAAAAAGTACGTTGCATTTCTGGTGAAACAATCCATGATGCAAAATCTACTGCAATGCCTTTATATTTACTAAAGGCAGAAACGGCCAGGCCGGTACCACCAATAGTTGTTTTTAGCCTCTCTCCATTAATGCTTATTACATCACAGTAATGCAACGGCTTTCTGGCATATCCGATACGGCCATAATTTGAGTAGCCATAGGCAAAGGGGCAATACCAGTAATCATTGGTTTGTGTCATTAATTCTGCCACGGCAATAGGGTTGCATTCAAAAAACAGTGAATGAATATTTGAATACAATTCCTTCATAGAATTAATAGCCTTCACTCCCACTTCTAAATCTATTAGTTGCTGCTCGCTTTGAAATGGGTATTGCCCGTGCGCAATACAGAATGAATAAAAATTCATCAGCAAATCAATAGGTATTGCCGGTACGGCAACTTTACCCCGTTTTGCCAATTCAATTAATGCCTCCCATGTGTCAGGTATTGCGGCATTATTATCATCTAATAAATCTTTTCGGTAACTGGCTGCAGGTGTGGCAGCATCAATTGCCAAAGCCCACTGTGCACCATCGTATAAATAACTTAAATGAGAGTACCCTACAGAATGTTTAGCTTGTTCTTCTAAATAAGGTACCGGCAGGTATTCATTTAAAGGAAGTACACAACGGGTAGCGGCGGCACAGCCCACCCACGGATGATCTATAATTAAAAGATCGTATTGCTCTGTTAATTTTTCTATGGAAAAATCTGCAAACTCCTGCAGGCTTCTTTTCTTCCATTCAATACGTACGTCTTTATGCAATTCCTCGTAACGTTGGGAAGCAGCAAGCAGGGGAGTTATTCCCCTGCTGTGCCCCCACGATATACCTCTTAAAACTGCTGACATACTTATAAACTGTTTCTTTTTTGTACCAACAATAAATGCTCACAAATCATTACTAATTGTTCTTGCTGGTTAAAACATTCTACCAGTTCAGTTATCAGGCCAAAGCCCGGTTTTTTATAATCTTTTGCTTCTTTAATAGTTACCCTTACTTTAATAGTATCTCCTATAAAAACAGGGCTTGTAAACCGTAGCCTTTCATAGCCATACGTCATTGAAACTTCATTTACAAAATCTGCGGTTAAACCAATTGCTACGGCAAATATTAAAGTGCCATGTGCTATCCTTTTTTTAAACGGTTGTGTTTTACACCACTCCTCATCCATATGATGAGGGAAAAAATCGCCAGACTGACCCGCATGTAATACGATATCTGTTTCAGTAATGGTTCGCCCTTTAGTAATGCGCTGTTCATTCAGTTCAAACGCTTCGTAATATTTTTTTATAAACATTGCTGGTGTGCCGGTTAGGTGCTTAAATGCGCAGATGGTGAAGATGCAAACTGATAAAAGAAGTAATGAATGCAATGCAGTTCATACAGCAGGGGTTTACCAGTTACACCCAAACACAATCGTTCTTAGCGCTATTGAAACTAGGTTTTTACCCTATAATTTCATACCATTAAATTACCATGGCTACCAAGCTTGCTCAATGGCTTGTTTTACTGTATTGATGGAAGATTTTACTATTGCTATATTGATCAGAAACAAGTTGGCATAAAGCAGGTATATAAAAAA
Organism: Sphingobacteriales bacterium; assembly: GCA_004295245.1. GTDB lineage: Bacteria > Bacteroidota > Bacteroidia > Chitinophagales > Chitinophagaceae > JACMLD01. Next base: position 10,634 of record REAR01000202.1, read on the forward strand.
CTACGCTCAGCCACATTCTTAACTAAATGTTGAACTGAGCGTAGCAACGATGTGCAACCGGAGTTACTGCGGCTGGTATACAAAAAACCATTGCAGTTACTTTTGGCTTATTTTATACTTCTATGCGTTTCATGCGAGGCACCAAAAAATGCATTACTAACCAACCGGCTAAATAAGCCCCGCCACAAACTGCAAACATAATATAGTAGGCAGTTTCTATTTGGTTAATACTGCGGTAATAGACAAACATATTTTTTTGTACAAATAAGGAAAGAAAAATACCACCCAGTGCTCCAAACATACCTCCAATACCGGTTACAGAAGCGGTTGCTTTTTTAGGAAACATATCACTAACTGTTGTAAAAATATTGGCACTCCAAGCCTGATGAGCTGCAGCCGCAATACCAATAACCGATACAGCCAGCCATAAATTAATTTTACCTAAGACCAAGGCAAAAATTATTGGTAATACACAAAACGCATACAATAACATAGATGTTTTACGGGCCTTAAACACCGGCCATCCTTTACGAATTAAATAAAGGGGCAACCAACCGCCACCAATGCTGCCAATAGTTGAAATAATATACACTACCGCTACCGGCCAGCTGGCTGCTGTTAATTTTATTTTATAGGTACTTTCAAAAAAATCGGGTAACCAGAAAAGATAAAACCACCAAATAGGATCTGTAAGAAATTTACCTATTGCAAAAGCCCATGTCTGGCGATAGCCTAATAATTGCATCCAAGAAAACTTCGGTTCATTCACCGCTTCTTGCACTTCATCCACATCGCTTTGTATATACTGTAATTCTGCTTCAGAAAGTTTTTTATGTTTCTTGGGCACTTCATAAATAATAAACCAAAAAATCACCCAAACAAACCCCAGCAATCCTGTAATTATAAAAGTCCATTGCCAGCTCCAATGTTCAAGCATCATTGGTATTGCAATAGGTGTTACTATAGCCCCAATATTGGCACCAGAATTAAATATACCGGTAGCCAAAGCTCTTTCTTTTTTTGGAAACCATTCTGCTACTGTTTTAATAGCGGCCGGAAAGTTGCCTGACTCTGTTAAACCCAATGCGCCCCGCACTACCTGAAAACCACCTACTGTGCTTACCAATGCAGTACAAACACCAGCTATACTCCATAATAATGTAGATAACCCGTATCCAATCTTTGTTCCAAGCTTATCAATAATTCTACCGGCGCCTAACATACCAATAGCGTAAAATATTTTAAATGTAATTTCTACATTCGTATAATCAGCATCTGTCCACCCTAGTGTTTCAGTAAATGTAGACTTCAGATAACTAATTACATTACGATCTATGTAATTAATTGTAGTAGCAAAAAAAACAAGTCCGCAAATGGTCCACCTGTATTTTCCTATGGCTTGTTGCATGTAAGTTGTTTTATAATTTTTATTTGATACCAGCAGCAGTACTCCGGGGCAACATTCTTGCGTCGCAATCCGTTCACCGGCAGTTTACCTATTGTGCTTTTTTTATTGACTGAATAATAGCAATTGTTGCTTCCGTTTGTGATTGCAGTGCTGTAT
>REAR01000065.1 GCA_004295245.1 Sphingobacteriales bacterium
TACATACCATCCAGGCTTTTGGCATTTGTTTTTTTCCAGGTAGCGCCAGCGTCATCGCTGCGGTATATTTCGCAGCCAATAATTGCAGAAGCATCCAGTAAATCATCGTTAGGTCCTTTCAGGTAATCGTAAATAACACTAGGTTTATAACTGCCATCAGACACCTTGTTTTTTATGGTTGCAGCCGTATTACCTGCAGGAAAACGGTTTTGCTTTAAAAAGCTATCAACTTTTTTATCCTCTAAAGCAGCAAACTGCTCTTTGGTAAGGTTCTTAAAATCACGCAGTGTTAAACGGCTATTAATGGTGGCTGAATCTTTTTTAGCAGGTTCTTTTTTGCCTTGATTATCTACAATGGCATAAATAATTTTAGGGTCTTTAGGGTACACGGCTAAGCCAATTCTTCCAACAGTTGCAGTTGCCGGAAAGCCGCTGGCGGCTGTGCCACACAAAGTCCAGGTAGCACCTCCATCAGTAGATTTATAAAGGCCGCTGCTGGCGCCTCCTTCTTCAAAATTCCAGGCAGTACGGGTGCGGTACCAGGCTGCGGCATATAGGTTGTTAGGGTTTAACGGATCAATTTCCACATCTATAACCCCCGTTTTTTCATCTATAAACAAAACTTTTTTCCATGTCTTTCCACCATCGGTAGTTTTGTAAACGCCGCGTTCTTTATTAAAACTGTATAAATGCCCCATAGCGGCCACCCAAGCAGTATTTGCATCGGTAGGGTGCAATACAATTTTTCCAATATGATGGCTTTCCGGCAGGCCCAGGTATTCCCAGTTTTTACCGTTGTTGGTTGTTTTAAAAACACCCGTGCCAGCATAAGTAGAGCGGCTGCTGTTAACTTCACCGGTGCCCACCCAAATAGTGCGGGTTTTCCAGTCAACCGCAATATCTCCCATAAAAAGATGATCATTATTATCAAAAATGGGTGTAAAAGATAAGCCGTTGTTAACCGTATGCCATAAGCCACCAGTAGCATAAGCTACATAAAATTCAGTAGGGTCAGCAGGGTTAGCATCAATATCCACCACGCGGCCGCTCATAGTAACAGGGCCTACATTTCTAAACTTCACATCACGCACCATACTCTTCAGCTCTCTTTCTTTGCGTTGCAGCATTTCTTTAACCCTAATTTCAGCAGGTGTTGGCGCATATTGCGCAAACAATGTAGCTGGCAGCGTAAAAAGCAAAGCAATAATAATGGGTATACCAGCAGTAGTAAGGCGTGGCAACTTTTCTTGCGTCGCACCCTTCAGCAATTGTAACTTTACTGTACGTAAACCGATGGTTTTGTTAAATGGCATAACAGTTGATTTGGTTGAGCAATTAAAGCAATGGTAAAATCGTTTTCTCATTAACCCTTTAAGGGTATCATCAAACTTACTAAACATGCGGTGTATATTTTTTCTTTTACTGTTTTTTTCCGTAAGCGGTTATAGCCAGTGGAAAGATTATATAATTGGGGTGAAAGGCGATACTCTTAACCGGGTTGATAAAAAAGACCAGAAACAGGGGCCATGGGTAATACGCTATAACGAAGTTAGAGGCGAGCCCGGCTTTGAAGAAGAAGGAGATTTTATTGACAACCGTAAAGAAGGTAGTTGGAGAAAGTATACGTTAATGGGCGATTTGTTTGCTTCAGAAAATTTCCGGTGGGGTTTTAAAGATGGCACCAACCGTTATTTTAATTTAAACGGAGATTTGGTAAAAGAAGAAAACTGGAGGGCGTTAAACCCCGATAAAGAGTATGATACATTAGATGTGGAAGATGTTACCAATCCGGGTAATTATACCACCGTAATTGTAAAAAACGAAGGAGCTTCTCTTAAACATGGCACTTGGAAGTATTTTGATAGCAACAGTGGTTTTGTAACTAAAACTGAGTTTTGGCAAATGGGCAAGTTGGATGAAAGCGACGGCATTACCAAGGCCAAGCCCAAACCAATTACAGACAGTTCAACAATAAAAAAGCCAAAGCCCAAAGAGGTAATGGATTTTGAAAAGAAAAATGCAGGCAAGAAAAAAGTAAAGGTTAGAGATGGAAGCGTGGGCTATTAATAATAGCTATAACAGAAGAAATAAAAAAAGCGGCAAAAGCCGCTTTCAATAGTTGTACCCAGGATGGGAGTTGAACCCACACTCGCATTGCTGCAATCCCGATTTTTTTAATCGGGACGCGTCTGCCATTCCACCACCAGTTTCTTAATATAATTTCTGCTTTTCATTTTTTTTATATGTCTTTCCGCTGCCATTGCTTCTTGCTCTGAAGAAAAAGCTTTTTGAGCCAGCAAAGAATAGAGCTTGCAATTTTTTGTCGCAGTAACTTTTCCTTTGTTATGTCGCGTTTCTAATCTAAGTAGCGGATTGGTAGAATATCCAACGTAGTACTTATTGCAGTTTTGAGAAAAGAGTATGTAAACATAAAACATACATAAACTCTATTAGATTATAGAAATAAAAAAAGCGGCAAAAGCCGCTTTCAGTAGTGTACCCAGGATGGGAGTTGAACCCACACTCGCATTGCTGCGAACAGGATTTTAAGTCCTGCGTGTCTACCAGTTCCACCACCCGGGTAACAATAAGTTTGTACAGAACTAATCTGAACAAAAAAGGTGTGACGTGTCACACCTTTTAGTCTGGAGCGGAAGACCGGGCTCGAACCGGCCACCCCGACCTTGGCAAGGTCGTGCTCTACCAAATGAGCTACTTCCGCATCAATAAAAGAACTATTTTTTTGGGACTGCAAAAATAGGGATTAAACCATCTCTGCAAAATATTTTTTCAAATTTATTTGTACTTAGGAGTGTACAAAGTATTGTCTGGTACATTTACCTCAGGCTTTCCTTTATACCGGTGTGTGTATAAGCCGTAACAGCCGCCCAATACAAACGCTACAACACAAAAAACCTGTAAATAAAAAAGAAATACAGATGAGTTTACCCAACTGCGTGTAAAATCTTTTGATACTGTTTCTGTTTGTTCTGTATGCGCCATAATTATCTGATTTGCTGTGCAAAAATATAGTTTCAGCTTTAATTATCCTTCATTGTTCTCCACAATTTCTGAAAATTTTGTTTTGCCAGAAACAAAATGCTTCCAAACAACGCTGCTATGCAGCATTCCCTGCAATTTACCCTGCCTGCTAACCGGGAAAATACTTTTGCTTTTACTAAATAGGCCCCATTTTATAAAACTCAGATGTGCTTTTAGTATTGCAATAAAGTAGTTGGATTGTCCGGCTAGTAAACTTTTCCATGCACTGATTGCATCCAGCAAAAAACGAAAGGGCAGTTTCCAAAGTAATTGTGTTATTGGCAGGTTTTTGCTAAGCATTATCAGGTTGTTTCTGAAGTTGAGATACACTTTACGCTGGTTGCCTTTAGGTAAAGTACCGCCACCTACATGATAAACGGTTGCTGCAGGGCACACCATAATGCTAAAACCTGCCAATTGCATTCTCCAGCACAAATCTATTTCTTCCATATGGGCAAAATAGTATTCATCTAATCCGCCACATTGATGGTATACCGAGGCTCTTACCATCATGGCCGCACCACTGGCCCAAAACACAGGTACCATATCGTTGTATTGTCCGTGATCTTCTTCACAAATATCAAATACACGGCCACGTGCAAAAGGGTACCCCAAATTATCTAACCAGCCACCGGCGGCACCTGCATACTCAAAACTGTTTTTGTTTTGCTGCATTAAAATTTTGGGTTGGCAAGCGGCTACCTGTTGGTTTTGTTGCATACAATACACCAAAGGTTGCAACCAATTTGGGGTAACTTCTACATCAGAATTCAGCAGTACATAATAATCGGCCTGTACTTGTTGTAGTGCTTTATTGTAACCTATAGAAAAGCCATAGTTCTCCTGCAGGCGTATTATCTCAATCTGTGGGTATTGTTGTTGCAGGTAATGAATGCTGTCATCTGTTGAAGCATTATCTGCTACCACCACTTTATAATTACTATAAACGGTATCTAAAACAGAAGGTAAAAACTGTTGCAGGTAGTGCCGGCCGTTCCAATTAAGTATTACTATTGCTACACTTGGTTCCAATACGGGTGATTGTTTGTTTAAATCGGGCTCAAAAATAAGCGATGCTGCATATACTATGAAATGAAGTTATTGTTGTTGCTGAATGGTGGTTTTGCCGATGAACTGAGCGTAGCAAGGATGCATAACCGGAGCGGTGCCGCTGGTTACCGCATATTATTTCAACATAGACTTGATTTCGTTTAGTTTTAACAGTGCTTCTACCGGGGTCAGGCGATTAATGTCAATTCCCTCCAGCAAGGTTCTGATGTCTTTAAACGTATCACTGTGCGCATCAAAAATTGATAATTGAAATTTTGGGGCTGTGATTTTTTTCATTTCATTACCAATTGAATCATCTACATTTTTTTCTTCCAAATGTTTTAAAATTTCGTTGGCACGTTGCAGCAGCGCAGGTGGCATGCCGGCCATTTTTGCCACATGTATACCAAAGCTATGTGTGCTGCCACCAGGTGCCAGTTTGCGCAGAAAGATGATTTTATTGCCTACTTCTTTATTGGTAATATGATAGTTTTTTATGCGGGGCAATTTGTTCTCCAGCTCATTCAACTCGTGGTAGTGGGTGGCAAATAGTGTTTTGGGCTGATGGGTGCTGTTATGTAAAAATTCGGCAATACTCCATGCAATGGATATACCATCGTAGGTGGATGTGCCGCGGCCAATTTCATCTAGCAATACCAAGCTGCGCTCTGTAAGGTTATTTATAATACTGGCAGTTTCATTCATTTCCACCATAAAGGTAGACTCGCCGCCACTCAGGTTATCGCTGGCGCCAACACGGGTAAAAATTTTATCTGTTAGCGGTATCTGTGCTTGTGTGGCTGGCACAAAACTGCCCATATGGGCCATTAGTGTAATTAATGCGGTTTGCCTTAGTAAAGCACTTTTACCACTCATGTTGGGGCCGGTTAAAATAATAATCTGTAGTGCCGCCGGATCTAAAATAATATCATTGGTAATATATGGTTCGCCTGCTGGTAAGTTTTGTTCTATTACCGGGTGCCGGCTTTCTTTAACATCCAGCGTTACGCCATCGTGCAACACCGGTTTTTTATAATTATACTGTACGGCATTGCCTGCAAAGCAAATCAGACAATCTAGTATGCCTAAAATGGTGCCGTTGGTCTGCATTGGTGCAATATAGTCCTGCAATTCAGTCAGCAGTTTTTCATACAACTGCATTTCTATTGCCAGTATTTTTTCTTCGGCACCGGTTATCTTTTCTTCATACTCCTTTAATTCAGGCGTTATATAGCGTTCTGCATTAGCAAGTGTTTGCTTGCGTATCCAACTGGCAGGTACTTTGTTTTTGTGAGCGTTGGTTACTTCTAAAAAATAACCAAACACATTATTGTAGCCAATTTTCAGAGAACTGATGCCTGTTGTTTCCGCTTCTTTTTGCTGCAGGCGGGCCACATATTCTTTACCACCATGTGCAATCAATCGTAATTCATCCAAGTTTGTATCAATACCTTCTTTAAGCACACCTCCTTTATTAGCAGCAGCAGGTGGGTTTTCGGCAATTTCTTTTTCAATTTTAGCAGCAATATATAAGCAGGGGTTTAATGCATCGGCTAACCGGTTCAGGTAATCGTTCTCTGCTTGCACACAAAGTTGTTTAATGGCAGCAATATTTTGTAAACCTTTTGCTATCTGTGCTACTTCTCGCGGATTAATTTTTTTCATGGGTATCTTACTCACCAATCGCTCCACATCGCCGCATTGTTTTATATGATGCACCAGCTTGGTACGCAGGTCTACCTCTTTTATAAAATATTCAACCAGGTTAAGCCGCTCATTAATCTTTAAAATATCTTTTAAAGGCAATACAATCCAACGCTTAATTAAACGGCCACCCATGGGCGATACGGTGTTGTCCAGCACCTTCAGTAAATTATTGCCATTTTCAGCACCGCTACCAATCAGTTCCAGGTTTCTAATGGTAAAACGATCCATCCACAAATAATCTTCGCGGTTAATACGCTGCAGGGCTGTAATGTGTTGCAGGTTGGGGTGCTCTGTGTCTTTAAGGTAATGCAAAACAGCACCCGCAGCCACAATGCCGGTATGCATATCTTCAATGCCAAACCCTTTTAAAGAATGTGTTTGAAAATGTTTTAATAAACTTTCGGTGGCATAGGCTTCTTCAAACAACCAACTTTCTAATGTGTAGGTATAAAACTTAAGCCCAAATGTTTCTTTAAAATATTTTTGGTAACTGCGTTGAAAAATTACTTCAGCCGGTTTTAGTGTTTGCAACAATTTGTCAATGTATTCTATATTGCCTTCGGCTACAAAAAATTCGCCGGTACTAATATCTAAGAATGCAATGCCTGCACTGTTCTCTGTAAAGTGAATGCCGGCTAAAAAATTATTACTATTATGTTCCAGTAGCTTATCGTTGGTGGCCACACCCGGTGTTACTAATTCGGTAACGCCTCTTTTCACAATGCCTTTTACTGTTTTTGGGTCTTCTAACTGATCACAAATGGCCACGCGGTAACCCGCTTTTACCAACTTGTGCAAATAAGTATCCAATGCATGATGCGGAAACCCCGCTAATTCTGACGATGAAGCAGCGCCATTATTTCTTTTGGTTAATGTAATGCCTAAAACTTTTGAAGCAATTACGGCATCCTCACCAAAAGTTTCATAAAAATCACCTACCCTAAATAACAAAATGGCATCGGGGTATTTTTGTTTTATAGCCCGGTGCTGCTGCATTAATGGGGTATCGCTTGCTGCTTTTGCCATGGCGGCAAATATAAATGCTTTGGCTGCTACCTTTATTAATTACCAATTCTTTGTGGAGAAATTGGGGAATTTATAATACCAGCAGCAACATGTAAGCAACATCGTTGCGTCGCACCCTTCAGCCCTATAACAATGGGCAACCAAGCAAAAGCGTTCAACTTACTTAACTATTCATTAGAATAGCAAATAATAAGTGGCTACTTTTACTATCTAATCTTTACGCATGATACGTTTGCTTGCCTTTATATTTGTTATGGCCTTTTTTTGCCCGGTTGCCGCACAAACCGTTACACTCAGTTCTTCTAATTTGCCCATTATTGTAATTAATACCGGCGGACAAGAAATACCCAACGATCCAAAAATTACAGCTGATATGGGAATCATTTACAATGGTACTGCTCAGCGAAATAATATTACAGATCCACTAAACCATTACAATGGCAAAATTGGTATTGAAATAAGAGGGCAGTCCTCTCAGTCTTTTCCCATGAAATCGTATAGCATCGAATTAAGAGATAACGCTGGCGCTTCTGTAGATAAATCGCTCTTCGGACTGCCCAAAGAAGCAGACTGGGTATTGTATGCTCCGTATACCGATAAAACACTCATGCGAAATTTTTTGGCCTACACCATGAGCCGCGAAATGGGGCACTGGGCGGCCAATTGCCGTTTCGTTGAAGTAATGGTAAATGGAGATTATAAAGGCATTTATGTTTTTATGGAACGTATTAAAAGAGGTAGCGGTCGTGTAAATATTCCTAAGCTAAATACAACAGATATTGCCGGTGATGCGGTAACTGGCGGCTATATTTTTAGTTTGGATAAAGAACCTAACGGATGGTTTTCATCCTATGCCACACCCAACGCAACCACATCAAATAATAAACGGCAATTCTCTTATGTGTATCCTAAACCAGAGAATATAGTACAAGCGCAGAAAGATTACCTGAAAAGCTATACAGATAGTTTTGAAAACGCATTGGCGGGCCCTAACTTTCAAGATGCTGCAAATGGGGTAAGACGGTATGCAGACATCAACTCATTTATTGATTATTTTATAGTGAATGAAATAAGCCGCAATGTGGATGGCTATCGCCTGAGCACCTATATGTATAAAGACAGGGCCAGTAAGGGTGGTAAAATTATAGCTGGTCCGGTTTGGGATTACGACCTTGCTTTTAGAAACGCAGATTATTGCGCAGGCAGTAATACCAGTGGTTGGGCTTATGAGTTTAATTTGGTATGCCCGGCTGATGGGGCAGGTTTAATACCCTTTTGGTGGAACCGTTTTCTGCAAAAGGATACCGCCTTTCAGGCAACGTTGCGCTGCCGCTGGAAACAACTGCGGCAAAACAGCTTAAGCGACAGTCGTATTAACACGCTTATTGATTCTGTAGTGGCTTTGACCAATGAAGCAAGAATCCGACATTTTCAACGCTGGCAAATATTAGGGAAATATGTATGGCCAAACCCCCAGCCTATTGCCAGTACTTATGATGCAGAAATAGAATACCTGAAGGGTTGGCTAAATAACCGCACAAAATGGATTACAGATAATTTGCCTAATACAGGGGTGTGTTTTGACTATCCTGTAACCGCCAAAAGTTCGTTTATAGCAATACTATCTCCTAACCCCATAACAGCCAGCTCAAACTTTACAATACAATCAAAAAATAATCAGTCACTGCAGTTAAAAATATATTCTATGCAGGGGCAGGTAGTACAGCAACAAACAATAACGCTTGCGGCAGGAATGAACTCAATACCTTTTGGCTCTGGCAATTGGTCAAAAGGGGTTTACCTGGTTGTGCTGCAATCTGCACAGGGTGAAAAATTTTCAAAAAAAATTTTAGTAGAGTAAAAGGCATTGCTGCAATACCTGCTATTAAAAAAAGCAACTTGCTTTATATTTGCCCCATGCGAAAACTAAGCATGGATGAATTGGGCCGTAAAACGGTAGAAGAATTTAAAGAGGCAGAAAAGTTGCCTGTGATAGCAGTGCTTGAAAATGTACGCAGCGCTTATAATGTAGGCAGTGTATTAAGAACTGCGGATGCTTTTCTACTAGAAGCAGTCTATACAACAGGCTATACACCACATCCACCACATAAACAAATTGATAAGACCGCATTAGGGGCGCATGAAAGTGTGTATTGCGAGCATTTTATGGATGCAGCAGCAGCGGTAACCAAATTAAAAGAAGCTGGGTTTATTATTTATGCGGTAGAACAAACAGCGGGTAGTACGATGCTGAACGATTTAGTAGTTTCTCCAAATCAAAAAATTGCCATGGTATTTGGCAACGAAGTAACAGGTGTAGAAGCAGCAACTATTGCTCTTTGCGATGGTTGTGTGGAAATACCGCAGATGGGGATGAAGCACTCATTAAATATATCGGTGGCAGCAGGGGTAGTGTTGTGGGAGTTGGTTCGTAAGATATTCATTAAATAAAAAAAATCCCGCATTGATGCGGGATTCAATCTTTTTGGAGCAGTAAGTTTTAAAAACCTAAAGTGCCGTCTCCTGCAGGTGTTTCAGTAGCCGGAGCTTCTGCAACAACGGGAGCTGGTGCTACCATTTCTTCTACAACAGGTGTAGCCGGTGGTGCTACTGGTGCAGCTACTGGTTTTTTAACAGCAGGTTTTTTGGTAACAACTGGCTTTTTGGCCACTACTTTTTTGGCAGTTTTTTTAGGGGCAACTTTTTTAGGGGAGGCCTTTTTTGGGGCTGCTTTTTTGGCTACCTTTTTCTTAGGTGCTACTTTTTTAGCGGCTTTTTTCTTGGGAGCTACCTTTTTTTTAGGAGCCGCTTTTTTCTTAGGGGCGGCCTTTTTTGGGGCTGCTTTTTTGGCTACCTTTTTTTTGGGGGCTGCTTTTTTAGCGGCTTTTTTCTTGGGAGCTACCTTTTTTTTAGGAGCCGCTTTTTTCTTAGGGGCTACCTTTTTAGCTGCCTTTTTTTTAGGCGCCGCTTTTTTGGCCTTTTTCTTACTTGCCATATTGTTATTGAATTTGAGGTTAGGAATGAGCTTTAAATTTACATACAAGTTTTAATTAGCCGCCATTTTTACTGATTTATTTGAGTTTTTTTTTAATAAACACGCAAATAGTTTGATGCTTGCTACAATTATGGGTAGCTAAAATGAGAAAAATAAAAAATTGATGAAGCTAAACATCTTTCTAAAATGAGGCTATAGGGCTTATTAAGGCAAAATCATAGTTTTCAACAGCACTTTTTTATTTGATGTATTTAATTACCTTTGCGCCGCCAAATGCCCGCCATAAAAAAAGGTGGGGTAGGGGAAGTATTCGGTAATTGAGGTGAAAAATGAAGATAAAAGTGATGTGGATGAAGGGTGCGACGCAACAACTGTTGCCCAATGAACGGATGCTGATAACAACAAAATTTACAATTATCTATAATTATGGCAGACTTAAAATTTCAACGGAACTTTGGTATTGCGGCTCACATTGATGCCGGTAAAACCACTACTACCGAGCGTATCCTCAGATACACAGGTATGATTCATAAAATTGGTGAAGTGCACGATGGTGCTGCTACCACCGACTGGATGGAGCAGGAAAAGGAGAGAGGTATTACCATTACTTCTGCTGCTGTAAGCTGCCAGTGGAATTTTCCTACTGATAAAGGAAAAGTTTTTGCAGATACAAAGAAATATGCTTTTAACATTATTGATACTCCGGGCCACGTGGACTTTACTGTAGAAGTAGAGCGTTCTATGCGTGTACTGGATGGTTTGATTGCTTTATTTAGCGCTGTTGATGGTGTGGAGCCACAATCTGAAACAGTATGGCGCCAAGCTAACCGTTACAATGTACCCCGCATTGGTTTTGTAAATAAAATGGACCGTGCTGGTGCTGACTTTTTAATGGTGGTGAAGCAGGTTAAAGAAATGCTGGGTTCTAAAGCTGTGCCTTTACAGTTACCTATTGGTGCTGAAGATGATTTTAGAGGTGTGGTGGATTTGATTAAGATGAAAGGTATTATTTGGCATATGGAAACAGAAGGTATGACTTTTGATGAAATTGATGTGCCTGCTGATATGGTGGAAGAAGCCAATGAATGGAGAGCCAGCCTGGTTGAAGCGGTTGCTGAATATGACGACAATTTGATGGAGAAGTTTTTTGACGACCCGAACTCTATTACAGAAGATGAAATGCATGAAGCTATTCGTAAGGCTACTATTGATTTATCAATTGTACCTATGATGTGTGGTTCTTCTTTTAAAAATAAAGGGGTACAAACTGCATTGGATGCGGTATGCCGTTACCTGCCTTCTCCGGTAGATATTGAAGCTATTAAAGGTACAGACCCATATTCTGGCGAAGAATTAATTCGTAGACCAGATGCTAAAGAACCTTTTGCTGCTTTGGCTTTTAAAATTATGACCGATCCTTTCGTAGGTCGTTTGGCGTTCTTCCGAGTTTACTCTGGTCACCTGGATGCAGGTTCTTATGTATTAAACGTAAGAAGTGGTAAGAAAGAGCGTATCAGCCGTATCATGAAAATGTTTGCTAATAAACAAAACCCTATCGAGTTTATTGAAGCAGGTGATATAGGTGCTGCTGTTGGTTTTAAAGAAATTAAAACCGGGGATACACTTTGTCACGAAGACCATCCGATTACTTTGGAGAATATGTTTATTCCAGAGCCGGTAATTTCTGTTGCGGTAGAACCTAAAACACAGGCCGACGTTGATAAGATGGGTATGGCAATTGCCAAGCTGGTAGAAGAGGATCCTACATTACGTGTAAAAACAGATGAAGAAACCGGCCAAACCATTTTAAGTGGTATGGGAGAGTTGCATCTGGAGATCATTATTGATCGTATGAAGCGTGAATTTAAAGTAGAGGTTAATCAGGGTGCACCAATGGTGGCTTATAAAGAAGCATTTAATATTAGCATTGAACACCGCGAAACACTGAAGAAACAAACGGGTGGCCGTGGTAAGTTTGCAGATATTGTTTTTGAACTAGGACCTGTTGATGCTGAATGGAAAGCAGAAAATCCTGATAAGAACTTCCAGTTTGTAAACAATATTGTGGGTGGTTCTATTCCTCGTGAATTTATACAGCCTGTACAAAAAGGTTTTGAACAAGCTATGAGTAATGGTGTGTTAGCAAACTATCCGGTAGATAACCTGAAAGTACGGTTATTTGATGGTAGCTTCCACGCAGTTGACTCTGATGGTATGTCTTTTGAATTGTGTGCCAGACAAGGTTTCCGCGAGGCAGCCCGCAAAGCAAAGCCCGTTATTCTAGAGCCTATTATGAAAGTAGAAGTAGTAACCCCAGACCAATACATGGGTGATGTTACTGGCGACTTAAACCGCCGCCGTGGTATGCTGGAGGGTATGGACAGCCGTAACAATGCACAGGTTATTAAAGCCAAAGTTCCGTTGAGTGAAATGTTTGGTTATGTAACACAACTGCGTTCACTATCATCTGGCCGTGCATCATCTACCATGGAGTTTTCTCATTACAGCCCTGCACCTAATAATATTGCCGAAGAGGTAATTGCTAAGGTTAAAGGCAAAGTAAATGCATAAACAATAAATAGTTTATATAGCTCAACCCCGCCTATTGGCGGGGTTGTTTTTTAGGTAAACAGCTTGTAGAATTAATTCTTTTTTATTTCAGATTATGTATTACCTATTCAGCAATAAGTGGTTTAAATTTAATAAGGCTGTATATTGCCAGTAATTTCATTAGGCTCTTATAAAATGGTTGTAAAAAACCTTACGCTTAGTAGCACATAATTACAAGCCCTATCATTACTCTTTTTTAAGTTTATTAATCTTAAAACAATTTACATGCAAAAAAAAAACTACTATTTAATAGCAGTATTGTTTATGCTGCTGGTAACCGGCATTCAGGTAAATGCGCAACGTGTTGTAAAGCCAAGACCCGGTGCTACCGGTTCATGGAGATTGCTGGGTACAGTGCAGGCTGGTTACGCCGCTGACCATGACGTTATAATAGTGAGAGGGCCGTTTGATTATTTCCGTCGCCTAAAATTTAAAGTAACAGACGCTCCATTGCATATGCACCGTATGGTGGTGCGGTATGATGATAGGGGGCTGCCTGAAAATATAGACCTGCGGTTTAATATTCCTAAGGGGGGAGAAAGCCGGATCATAGATTTAAGAGGGCGTAAAAGAAAATTAAAATCAGTAGAATTTTGGTACGATACCAAGGGCCTTTTTAATGGCAAGGCGGATGTTACCTTATTTGGTATTAAATAATTTTTTTTAAATCAACAGTTGTATTCCACTCGGCTCCGGTTGCGTCGCACCCTTCAGCTGCAGCACATTTGTAAGCGCTTAAAATAAGAGTGGTTTGTGTTTTTAGCAAAAGTTGATTTTAGAATGGGTATTTGAAAGCTGGGCTATGTATAACCGTTGCAGTGTGCGACGCAAGGATGCTGATAAAAGTTATACATCTCACAAAAACGTTTAAAATTTTTAAAAAAGAGTATATGAAAGTGGTTAAAAATTTTGCTTTTGTAACGGTACTGTTAGCCAGTTTTGCAGCTTGTAATAATCAATCTCAGCCTGCTGCAATTGCTGCTGCATTACCCCAAAAAAATGATACACTGCCCGCTACTGTGGCTACTGCAGATAACAGTGCTGCATCATTAGACTGGGCAGGTATTTATAAAGGTGTGGTGCCCTGTGCCGATTGCGAGGGAATAGAAACCACTATTACTTTAAATGCTGATAAGACGTATGTGCTTGCCACGCGTTATATGGGTAAAAAGCAAACTGCCATTGAAGAAAAAGGAAGCTTTAGTTGGAATGATGCAGGCGCTATTGTAACGCTTGCTGGTTTAAAAGAAAAGCCTTCTCAATACCAGGTAGGTGAAAATAAAATAACCCAATTAGATATGAGTGGTAATAAAATTACCGGAGACATGGCTGATAAATATGTACTATTAAAGCAAGCAGCCACTGCAAGCGTAACTGAAACATACTGGAAGCTGACTGAATTAATGGGGCAAGCAATACCTGCATTAAAAGAAGGGCAAAAAGAAGTGCATATTATTTTAAAAAAGCAAGACACCCGCATTACCGGTTTTGCAGGTTGTAACCGTATTAGTGGTGGTTATGAATTAAAAGAAGGTAACCGTATTAAGTTTACAGGGTTAATAAGCACCTTAATGGCCTGCGCCGATATGAAAACAGAACAAGAACTTTTAAAACTACTACCACAGGTAGATAATTATAGCTTAAACGGAGATAAACTTACATTAAACAAAGCCAGAATGGCGCCGCTTGCAAGGTTTGAAGCTGTCTATTTAAAATAATAAAACTAGTATGAAATTAAGCGTTTTTATTACAAGTGTTTTTCTTTTTGCTGCTGTTAAAATTGGCTACTGTCAGGATACAGCACATCATGCTTTTCACAAGCATCATATGCTTACTGTAATTGTAGGGCATACACAGGTAAGCCAGGGTCTTGATGCCACTGGCGATCGCAAATGGTTGTCGCTTCCTTCTTGGGCTATTAACTATAATTATAAGTTTAGCCCTAAATGGGCCTTAGGCTTACATAATGATATTGTAGTTGAAACTTTTGAAGTGGAGCAACATTTGAAAAGCGGTTCTGTAGAAACAATTGAACGGAGTTACCCCATTACTACAGCCGCAGTGGCATCGTATAAGCCGGGAAAAAATTTTAGTTATATGTTTGGTTTGGGCGGCGAGTTTGCGCATACAAAGAACCTTTTTTTAATAAGAGTAGGTGTTGATTATGGTTACCACTTTCATAAAAACTGGGAACTGAATGTGTCTCTGGTAAACGATTTAAAAGTAAACGCATACAACTCTTTTGCCTTTGGTTTGGGTGTAACACGAATTTTCTGATAACTAAATGTATCAATTATGAAATGTATAGTAACAGCAGTGGTGTTTTTTTTAATTGCTGGTAACTCGATCGGGCAATCTACTTGGAAAGCCGCGGGTTACACACAGGCAGAATACCGAAAAGTAATGGTGCTTGCTAAAATAAGTGATGGCCTAACGCAAAGACAGGTAGAAGATGCCACCATTAAACAATTACAATCGAAAGGTGTTGTAGCCATTGCAGCGTATAATAGTATTCTTGCAGCAGATACTGCCAGTGAGCAATCTTTTATGGCAAAAATGGACTTGCTGGAAGTGGATGCATTGATTGTTTACAGTGTATTGGGTAAAGAAGTGGAATATAATAACAGCCCTTCTGTTAATATGAGTGTGGGGGTGCCAGTTCGCTTAGGTATTTTTGGTGGCTTTTTGGGTACTAATGTGCCCTTGGCCGGAGGTACCCGTGCTACGGATATTGTAAATGGCCGTGCTGTTTTTTACACCCGTGCTTCAAAAGACATGCAATGGAGTACTGCTTTAAGCGGTAAATTAAATAAGGGCACCGAGAAACTAGCTGCGCAGATTGCAAAAAATACGGTAAAAGCAATGTGGGCTGACAAACTTTTTATTAGTAAATAATCTTTAATCGATTTAAATAAACATGAAAAAATTAATAACTGTGCTTAGCTGCACTGTATCTAGTATTGCGTTATTCGCACAGGATAGTACCAAAGCAAAAAAAGATATTGATCCGTCAAATCCTACCAATCTTTATACACAGGTGAATTTTACTTTAGAGTCGCAAACAGGCCCTAAAACCAGCTTGTTTGGCTTAAATACAAAAGTGCAATATGCGTTCAACCCTGATAATTTGATATTAGTAGAAGTGCCGTTGTATCAAAATTCTATTAAATCAAAGTTTGGGTTGGGCGATAGTCGTGTACGCTATTACACGGTTGCAAAGAAAAATATTTCTAAAAGAGTAATGGCATTAGTACCGTTCGCAGATATTACTATACCTACCGGTTCTTATGAATCGGGGTTGGGTAGCAGTAGCTGGACTTTAGCAGTAGGTGCTGTGGTAGGTGTATTAATAAACAAAAAATTGTCACTGTTTCCGGGTTTAAGTTATGTGCATATTACCAAGCCTTCAACAGATTTAATACCAGATCCGCTAAAGTTTAGCGCAAACGGAATTGGGTTGCAATTAAATGCCAGCTACAAGTTTAATAAAAGCACGTTTATGTTTATTAACCCCACACCTACATTTATTAATGCCAATGGTAAATGGAAATCAATATGGGCAGCAGAGCTTAACCTTAATAAAATAATAACACCTAATAAATTTAAAGTGAATTTGGGATGGAACCCTAATTTCACATCAGAAATTCATACTGTAAGACTAGGCGCTACTGTATTCTTGTAATTGCAATGCTCTATGGCGGGTAATAAAATACTAAAATCAATAATTGTAACGACCGCTCTTTTATTTGCAGTTCTCAATAGCAATGGGCAAGTAAAAGACACATTGTTTTTTTTAAATAAAACCATTGTTATAGGAGAGCTTACCCGTGTACGCTTGGGACGTATTGAATTTGATGCGGATGGCATTGGTAATATCAGCGTTAAGAACGATAAAATTTATACGATACGAGCAGCTAAACATTATTTTAGAATTGAAACTGTTACCGATAAAGTTTATTACGGCACCATAGACAGCAGTGCCAGATCTGGTACTATCAAAATTATTACCGCTACCAGGCAAATAGAAGTGCCTATAGCTGGTATCAGTACACTTTCTTATTACGGCAGCGATTGGAAATCAAAACTAAGCGGAGAGGTGGGTGCAGGGTATACGTTCACAAAATCCAGCAATATCGGTCGTTTCAATATGAATGTGAATATGCGTTACCGCACCAAACATACAGAAGCGCTATTAACAGGTAACACCATTATAACAAAAGACAGTATTAAGGTTTATCGCGAAAGAGAAAATTTACAATTGGCTTTTAATTACTATTTAAGTAGCCGGTGGTATGCAGCGGGCATGGTAAGTTATCAACGCAACCGCGAGTTGGGTTTAAAAAGCCGCTGGCAACAAGGGGTTGGTATTGGTTATAAATACATCACTTCTTCCAGCAACCAGGGTACCGCTGGCACTGGCATAGTGCTTAACCAAGAGCAGGCTTTTAGTAACCAGCGTAATGTTTTGTTTGAATGGGTGGTGCAAACAAATTATACACTGTTCTCTTTCAGTAAGCCTAATTTAACCATCAGTACGGCACAAACATTTTTTTTAAACCTGTCGCAAAAAGGAAGAATACGTTGGGATGGAGACCTGAGTGTTAATTGGGAACTGGTAAGCGACCTGTCTTTAAAGACAAGTTTTTATCATAATTACGATAAAAAATCTCCGGCCACTTTATTGCCAAGGTTAGATTACGGTTTTGTAGCCGGGCTTAGTTATGAGTTTTAAATTTTAAATTAGTGAAATGGAATTAATAAAAAAATTAGAGCAATACGTATTTTACTTTTTAGTAACTATGTTGTTTTGCTATATACTGGTAGAAATAATAGAACTGGTTCACTTATTTATACAAAGTATACTAACCCGTGGCACAGATAACCGTTGGCTTCTTTCCAGCGATCAGGTGAAAGAAATATTACCTGTGTTTTTTAATATACTTATAGCTGTAGAGTTAATTGATACTTTCAATGTGTATATTAAAGAGAACTCAATTAAAGTACAAAACATTTTATTAATTGGTCTTATTGCAATAGGACGCAAAGTAATTTCTTACGACTTTGCGCATGCCGATGCATTGGCAAATATGGGGTTGGCTGTATTGGTAATAGCTTTTGCCGGCAGCTATTTTCTAATAAAAAAATCAGATACGTTTAACCAAAAATAAATTACACAAACTCACAAACAATTTTTATGAAAAAGAACTTGTTATTAATTGTTGCTCTTGCAGCAGTATTCATGTCCTGCAACTCTACCCGCATTACAAAAACATGGAAAGACCCCGAAGCCAGTGTGTCTATAGATAAATTAAATAAAGTATTGGTAGTTGCTTTATTAAAAGACGAAACCAGCCGCCGTGTGGCAGAAGATAAAATGGCCGCCATGCTCAACGGAAAAGGGGTGGTGTCCTACTCCTACTTAACAAACGAAGTAAGCCAGAAAGACGAAAAAGCAATACAAGAAAAAATTAAAGCCGATGGATTTGACGGGGCCGTTACTTTACGCCTGATAGACGTTGAAAAGGACGTTGACTACACACCCGGTATGATTACCAGCTACCCCATGTATTATCGCAGCTTTAGCGGTTACTATATGCGCAGCTGGCAAATGTATGCTACGCCAGACCGCTACACTACCACCAAAACATTTACAATAGAAACCAATGTATACTCAATTACAAAAGATAAAATCATTTGGTCGGGCTTAACAGAATCTACCAATCCCGGTGGTGTTGGCAAACTTTCTAATGAAGTAACCAATGCTGTATACAAGCGCATGGTTAAAGAAGGCTTTATCAAGTAAAAATTCTTGGTTTAAGTGTTGTTATGAGGCCGGCAGCATAAGCAATGGCAGCATCCTTGCGTCGCACTCTTGTACGGCAATGCAATACTCAACATAGTTAAAGCACCGGTAATTAATACCGGTGCTTTTTTGTTGCCCAAAGATTTGCTGTACAAGAGTGCGACGCAACAATGCTATGCAAACCACCAACTGCTGGTAACATAAAAATTGTTTTATAAACACCGTTATCCAGAGCGGCTACTATTACTAACAATTGTTTATTTTGCAGTAAATACATAGGAAATGAGTATTGAACAGAACCGGAATGAAGATGCCATGCGTTTGTTGGTAAGCCAGGTAAAACAACGATTTGCAACAGTGGCCCAGGGCGGTGGCAAAAAAGCAATAGACAAGCAAAGAGAGAAAAATAAATTAACGGCCCGTGAACGTATTAGCTATTTGTGCGATGAGGATAAACCATTTATTGAAATTGGCGCCTTTGCTGGTTATGAAATGTATGAAGAGTATGGAGGCTGCCCCAGCGGCGGCACCGTGGCAGGCGTGGGTTATGTAAGTGGCCATCAATGCGTGGTGGTAGCAAACGATCAGACTGTAAAAGCAGGAGCTTGGTTTCCTATAACAGGTAAAAAAAACCTGCGCATGCAGGAGATAGCAATGGAGAACCATTTACCAATTGTGTATATAGTAGACAGTGCTGGTGTTTTTTTACCCATGCAGGATGAAATTTTTCCGGATAAGGAACATTTTGGCCGCATCTTTAGAAACAATGCCCGCATGAGTGGCATGGGCCTTACCCAAATTGCAGCAGTAATGGGGCCTTGTGTGGCTGGCGGCGCCTATTTGCCCATTATGAGCGATGAAACATTAATGGTAGAAGGCAACGGTTCTATTTTTTTGGCGGGTCCTTATCTGGTTAAAGCCGCAATAGGAGAAGACACGGATGCTGAAACATTAGGCGGTGCGGTTACGCATACAGAAATAAGCGGCATAGCAGATTATAAATTTAAAACAGAGCAGGATTGTTTGAACCAGGTAAAAAAAATAATAGGCAAACTACCGCTTAATGAAGCCGCAAAGACTTTTAATAGACTATCACCACATGCTGCTGCAAAACCAGCTGAAGCTATTTACAACATACAAAGCGAAGGGAATACTAAGCCCTATGAAATGCTTGAGTTAATTGAATGTGTGGTAGACACTGATAGTTTTGATGAATTTAAAAAAGATTACGGCAAAACCATTGTGTGTGGTTATGCACGTATTGATGGGTGGGCTGTAGGCCTGGTAGCTAACCAGCGCAAAATTGTAAAAAGTAAAAAGGGCGAAATGCAAATGGGCGGTGTTATTTATAATGATAGTGCAGATAAAGCAGCCCGGTTTATTATGAATTGCAATCAAAAAAAAATACCCCTGGTTTTTTTGCAGGATGTAACCGGTTTTATGGTAGGTAGCAGAAGCGAGCACAGCGGTATAATAAAAGATGGAGCAAAATTGGTAAATGCGGTAGCAAATTCTGTGGTGCCAAAAATTACTATTATTATTGGTAATTCTTATGGCGCCGGAAATTATGCCATGTGTGGTAAAGCCTACGACCCGCGATTTATTTATGCGTGGCCCAGTGCAAAGATTGCAGTAATGGGAGGCGAACAGGCAGCTAAAACATTATTGCAAATTCAGGTATCTGCCATGAAGGCAAAAGGAAAAGAGTTGAAAACAGAAGAGGAGCAACAGCTTTTAAATGAAATAAAAACCCGTTATGAAAAACAGGCAAGCCCATATTATGCCGCTGCCCGTTTGTGGGTTGATGCAATTATTGATCCGGCAGACACACGAAAACTGATTTCTGAAGCGATAAAAGCTGCAGATAATAATACCCAAATACCGGTGTTTTCCACTGGTGTATTACAGGTTTAAACGCAAAAAGGTGATTTTTTAATTTTATAAAATATCCCTATTTTCACAATTCATTTACCAAACTAACCACCTAATTATGAGAAAATCTACTCTTAAGAGTTTTCTTTTGCCTTTACTTATTCTTACAGTAGTATTTGTTTCCTGTAAAGATGACTCGTATTTAACAACTCCTGTACCTGTAAAAGGTGTTTCTTTTGTTGAAGAATTTGATACTGTTACGGCTGCCTATGCCCGAGGTTGGAGGTACATCAATGTATCGGCTCAAAAAGGAACCGGTTTTTGGAACCAAGGTGGTTTAAACGATCCAAATGTGACTGGTTTTCATGCTCCCATTCCATTTGCACCATATTCTTCTAAGGGTACATACCCCGGTTTTATTGCTGCAGATTTTACCAGTACCAGCGGTGGCGCAGTAACCATTAGTAATTGGGTGGTATCGCCTGTTACGCTAATGCAAAACGGAGATAAAGTGGTGTTTTACACCCGTACTTATTTGTTTCCAATTACCGGAGATTCTACAGATTTTGCCAATCGTTTGCAGGTAAGAATTAATAAAAGCGAAAGCTTGAATGTTGGATCTGAAGATGATCCGGGTGATTTTTCTACTAATATTTTAGATATTAATCCTTTCTATAAAGAGTCTACTTCACTAAACCCTGATCCTACTGCATACCCTGCCCGCTGGACAAGGTTTGAAGCAACCGTTAATGGTTTAAATGGACCTACCAAAGGCCGCTTTGCATTCAGATATTATACAGAAGAAGCCGGTAATGCAGGCCGAGCCACACTGGTGGCAATTGATAGTGTAGCGTTCATCAGTAAATAACCATCTAACTAACCTGAAAAAAAACAGTATGAAAAAAAATATAATTGTAACGCTGGTATTAGGCACTGTATTAACAGTTGCTTTTACTGCCTGCGAAAGAGACATTAAAGCCACTGATGATAACCGCCCGGCAATTGTGTCTAAATCTTTTGTAGAAGAATTTGACGATTTTAATACACTGGGTGCCCGTGGTTGGGTGTTTATAAACAACAGCGAACCAGTAGGCTCACAGGGTTGGAGACAGGGTAAATATGAAGTTCGATTCGATTCAAAAAACGGACAGGTTGTAGATGGCTTTCCTGCTTATAGCTCTCAGAAATCTCAAAACGATTTTGTGAGCGCCGATTTAAACTGTGGTTTTGATGTATCTACTTTAAACGCATGGTTAATTACCCCCGTGGTACCTATAAAAAATGGCGATGAGCTTAGTTTTTATACCCGTTGCCGTGGAGATTTTCCGGACAGGTTGCAGGTACGTGCAAATTTAACTACAGGTACAGCTAATGTAGGAGCGCTTTCTAGTGATGTAGGCGATTTTACTACTACTTGGTTAGATATTAATCCAGGTTTAACCCTGAGTGGCTATCCCACTACATGGACAAAATACACTATTACCGTTGCTGGCTTACCAACAAATACAACAGTAAGCAGCCGTATTGCATTTCGTTATTTTGTACCTACAGGTGGCCCTGCTGGTGCTAATTCTGATATGGTAGGTGTGGATTTAGTTGAGTTTAAAAGTAAATAAACCGAACTATCTTTTTTAATAGCATCGGGCAGTAGTTTTATTACTGCCCGATTTTTTATTTTTACCAAATGAAATCAGTGTTTTTTATATTTCTTGCTTTTCTAATGCTTGCATGTAACAATGCTACAACAGCAACCAAAGCAAACCCGGTGGCAGCTGCAGAAAATATGCAACAGCAAAATTTTGCATTGCTGGCAACCGCAAAACAACTGATAAAAGAGGGCGATTTAATTGTTAGAGGTGGAAAGGATTTTTCAAGCCGCTTTGTAAAAGAAATTAATAAGCTGGATAAAAACTATTCTCATGGAGGTATTGCCGTGGTAAAGAACGGAGAGATTTACATTTATCATATCATTCCTGACCATAGTAAACAAAACGACCGGGTGCGGTTAGAAAAATTGGATAGTTTTTGCACCCAATTTGATAATACCGACTTTGCCATTGCACGTTTTGCTATTGATAGTACAGAAATAAAAACCTTTATTGGCTATCTGGATGCACAATACAACAATAAAGTGCCTTTTGATATGGTATTTGATATTGCCGATGATAAGGCACTCTATTGTTCTGAAATGATTGCTAAAGGCCTTGCGCTGTCAACCAAAAAAAGAATTGTAATACCGCTGGATACATTAAATGATAAGAGCAAATACAAACTTATAAGAATGTATTATAAAGTGCCAGAAGAACGCTTTGCCAATATGCTTGTAATACCCATCGATCATTTGTTTATGAATAAACATTGCTCTATTATTAAAAGGTTTTCTTACCTGCAACAACCGTAACATATGCCGGCTGCACAGCAATTAATTATTTATACCGATGGCTCTTCTCGTGGCAACCCCGGCCCCGGTGGTTACGGTGCCATTTTAAAATGGGGTAGTGTAGAAAAAGAATTGTCTCAAGGTTACCGCCGCACCACAAATAACCGGATGGAGTTGATGGCGGTGATTGCCGCATTGCAGGCGCTGAATAAGGAAGGTATTCCTGTTACTATTTACAGCGATAGTCAATATGTGGTAAAAGCAGTAGAAGAAGGTTGGCTTAAAAACTGGATTGCTACCGACTTTAAAGGCGGAAAAAAAAATAAAGATTTATGGACCTTGTATTATGCACTCAGTAAAAACTTTAAAGTAAAATTTGTTTGGGTAAAAGGCCATGCTAATAACGCCTATAACAACCGATGCGATATTTTGGCCACCACAGCTGCAGATGGTGCTAATCTTATAACAGACGAAGGCTATGAAAATGCCTGATTTTTTTTGTTACCAGCATTTTATCTTTAATCAGCAACTGTTGCGTCGCACACTTGTACAGTTAAATACAAGTCCTCAAGTCCGGTGTTCAAAAAAATTTTACACTAGCAGCAATCAGCTTCCAAACTTTCGGTCTTGTTGACTTACCTACATACAGCACAAGTGTGCGACGCAAGTAAAGCCTCCCCGGAGTGGCGCTGCTGGCTACCCAATAATTATTGAATTATTATTTGTTGCTGGTGTATAGTCTTACTGCCAGATAGCAATACAACGGTATAAGTGCCGTTGGCAAATTTTGTTTTATTAAATACAATCTGGCTGGTTTGGTTAGCGGCAAGTTGCCCTAATGCCTGCTTTTGTATTAATTGCCCCTGTTGGTTATAAATTGAAATGGCAGCAGCCGGCAAACTGTTTTTAACGCTTACGTAAATATTATTACCATTTACTACAGTAGGGTAAATAGATAGTGGCTTGCTTTGTTGCAATTGCATTTTTAAAACAGGCGAGTAACTTTTTTTCCCATCAACATCCACCGTTACCAGGCGATAATATATAACTGTACTGGTAATAGCCGCATCGGTATATTGATAATTTTTTGTAGTAACACTGTTGCCACTGGCTGCAACTTGCGTTATGCTGTTAAACACAGTTCCATCCAGACTTTTTTCTACTATAAAATAGGATGTATTATTTTCTTGTGCGGTTTGCCATTTTAATGCTACGTTATTGTTTTGGGGGTAGCCAGTAAACTGTTGCAACAATACGGGTATGGTAGGCCCGGCAATAGTAAACGATACGCGGTTGCCTCCACCACTTTCATAATACTCTAATACCATATTATAGCTGCCGGTTAAAAAAATACTGATGCTGGTGGTTTGATAGGCGTGCAAGCCCCAATTATTTATAATCCAGGTAGCGCCACCGTCTAAGCTAAATCGATACCCATCGTCTCCACCAACGGTAATGCTGTAGCTGCCACTGCCAAAAGTTTTTTGTAAACGAAAGCGGGCACTGAAGGTTTCTGTTTGTACCGGGCAATCGCTGGTACCAAAATTTGTATTGTCGCCGCCAAAGTTTTCATCAAAAGAAGGGTTGCCGCCGGTGCCGCGGAAAATAATGCCTTTATAAAAATCAAAATTGCTTCCGTCATAAAGATAGCCTCTCCACACATCGCTAGTACCATATGTATTGGGGTTGCCACTGCCGCTGCATACGGGTGTTACAGCAAGTGAAACACGGTTGCCACCACCACTTTCATAGTACTCCAGCACAATATCTGCAGCGCCACTTAAAGTTGTAGTATAAATGCTGAGGTTATACGATTGATCGAACCAACGATTTATAACCCATGTGGCTCCTCCATCTAAACTTAAACGATAGCCATCGTCTCCACCAACCGTAAACTCGTAATCACCTGGGGCAAATGTTTTTTGTAAACGAAAACGTACACTAAAACTTTCTGTTTGTACCGCACAATCGCTGGTGGCAAACAAAACATCGGCGCCACCAAAGCTCTCATCAAAATTAGGATTGCCGGCCACACCGCGATTAATGTATCCTTTATAGTCGTTAAAATTAGTGCCATCATACACATATCCATTCCAAATATCATTGGTGCCGTAAACAGTGGGGTCTCCGGTAGGCAGGCAGGTTGCCGCAACGGCAAAAGAAACCCGGTTGCCACCGGTGTTCTCATAATATTCAAGTACCAGGTTATAAGTGCCGTTTAATACAGCAGTATAGGTTACGGTATTATAACCCTGATCGTTCCAGCGGTTAATAACCCAGGTGGCTCCGCCATCCAAACTCAGGCGAAATCCATCATCGCCGCCAACGGTAAAGTCGTAGCTTCCGTTGGTAAATGTTTTTTGTAGTTTGTAGCGAACACTAAAGCTTTCTGTAAGTGTAGGGCATCCATTGGTGTTATAGTTAACAGCGTTGCCGCCAAAGTTTTGGTCAAAATTGGGCGAAGTAGTGTTTCCTTGATTAACAAAGCCTTGGTAAGTTGTAAAATTTACAGCATCATACACGTAGCCAATCCAAACATTATTGTTGCCGTAGCTTGTTTGGTCGCCCAGTGGTGTACAAGGCTGTGCCTGGCTGGCTAAAAAGGTGCACACAAAAAAGAATGATATAAGGCTACGCATCATGGCCGCTAGTTTTTTATGAAATTCTATACTAATTTCAATGGATGGGGGGCTAAGGGCTTACCCTTAACGGAGAAGGACGTTCTTTAGTGTAAAGAGGGTTGCAAATTACCGGTTTGCCACAGCCTAAAGGACTAATAAAATGATTTTGCGCAAGAAGACAAGGGTTAGTAATCATTCGTTTTTACAGGAAAACAATTCTTCTGTTTATATTCGGTTTATGATACGTTCAATTTTAAACTGGAGGGCAGCATTGGCATTAATAGCAATTATTATTGTGGCCAGTTCTGTTTTCTACTCGCAATACTTGGCCCGTAAAATAGCCAAAGAAGAAAGGGTAAGAGTAGAGCAATGGGTGGCGGCCGAAAAGCTTTTAATGACAGATACCACCGGCATCAGCACCCCGTTGGTTACTTCATTAATTACAGAAAATAAAACCATTCCTATTATTGTAACCAACGAGAAAGGGCAGGTAGTGCTTACGGCTAATTTAGATTCAATAAAGTTGGCGGTAGATAGTAATTATGTACTTAACCAGTTGCAACTGTTTAAGCAACAGAATGAGCCGATAGAAAATGCAAATCCGTTAAACCCCAAACAAAAAGATTTTATTTATTATGGCCACACCCGTTTGCTGAACGAGGTGCAGTATTACCCATTATTGCAACTGTTGGTGGTAGCCTTGTTTATTATAATTGCAATTGTTTCCATTGCGGCACGCAATAAGGCCACACAAAACCAATTATGGGCAGGTATGGCTAAAGAAACAGCCCATCAACTAGGCACACCCATAACATCTTTAGAAGGATGGGTAGAAATGCTAAAAGATAACCCCGCTAATGATGCTATTACCACAGAGCTGCAAAAAGATGTAAACCGTTTAAAGCTGGTATCCGATCGATTTGGAAAAATAGGCAGCACCCCGCAATTAGAACCGCAACATTTGGTAGCGCAGGTAAACAGTATGGTTGAGTATATAAGAAAAAGAGCCAGTGGCAAAGTGCAACTGGTGTTTGACCATAGCCAGGCCGGAGACCCGGTATTACCACTATCGGCACCTTTGTTTGATTGGGTAATAGAAAATTTATTGAAGAATGCATTAGATGCTATTGAAGGCAAAGGCAGCATCAACGTTTTATTAAAAGAAAATGAGCATACTGTTTTTATTGATGTAACAGATACGGGCAAGGGTATTACTGCAAAAAATATAAACAATGTTTTTAAACCCGGCTTTACTACCAAAAAACGCGGCTGGGGTTTAGGGCTTAGTTTATCTAAACGCATTATAGAACAGTTTCATAAGGGAGAGATTTTTGTAAAACATTCAGAGCCGGGCAAAGGCACCACCTTTAGAATTATTTTAAAAAAGTAAGAACCATTATATTTGCAGTCCTCAATTAAATGCGGTGGTGGCGAAATTGGTAGACGCACTACTTTGAGGTGGTAGCGGTCGAAAGACTGTGGGAGTTCGAATCTCCTCTGCCGCACTGGCCCCGGGTAATGCCGGGGTTTATTTTTTGTAACCAGCAGCAGTTTTTTATGGCAACACCGTTGCGTCGCACACTTGTACAACAAGTCCGAAAGTCAGCAAGACCGAAAGTGTTTTGCAACTTATGTAAGCATCTTCCAAATTTTCTTACTTGCAAACTACTATTCTTCAGCACAAGTGTGCGACGCAACGGCCGCTGAATAGTATTACCAATGCTGGCAACATACTTTAAAAAAACTTACACGGGCAGGATGATGAGTGTTTCGTAAATTGGCGCCAAATAAGCAATCATGTCTGCTCAAATAAAATGCCCCAATTGTGGTAACCAGTTTGAACCCAATGATACCATACGGGAAGAGGTGGAGAAAGAACTGCGTACCAAGGTAAACGAATGGAAAAAAAGTAAAGAAGATGAATTTGCCCGCAAAGAAAAAGATATGAGCGAAATGTTATTGGCAAAAGAACTGGCCTTTAATAAAAAGCTACAGGATGAAAAAGCAGCCTTGCAACAAAAAATGGAAGAGCAGTTACGAAAGAGCATTACTGCCGATTATGAAAACCAGGTGAAACTGTTAGAGCAAAGCAATAAAGAGAACGAAGAGAAATTAAAATTATCCCGCCAAAAAGAATTAGAATTTTTAAAGAAAGAACAAGAGCTGCTAAGCCGAGAGCAGGAAATAGAAATACAATTGCAAAAGATGTTGCTGCAAGAAAGAGCACAACTTACCGAAACTATACGCAAAGAAGAAACAGAGCGCAACAGCCTGCGGGAAACAGAGTACCAGTTTAAGTTAAAAGAAATGGAAGAAAAGCTGGAACAACAAAAAAAATTGGCCGATGAAATGAAACGCAAAGCAGAACAGGGTAGCATGCAGTTGCAAGGCGAAGTACAGGAGGTTGCATTAGAAGAGCTGTTAAGAATTGCTTTTCCGTTTGATAAAGTTACAGAAGTAGGCAAAGGCGTTAGGGGGGCCGACTGTGTGTTAACCATACGTAATAATTTTGGACAAGAATGTGGCTCCATAATTTTTGAAAGTAAAAGAACCGTTGCTTTTAGCAACGATTGGATAGAGAAATTGAAAACAGATATGCGTAGTCAGGGTGCAGATGCTGCCGTATTGGTTACGCAAGCGCTACCAAAAGAGATGAGTGGGTTTGGCGAGAAAGAAGGGGTATGGGTTTGCTCTTTTAACGAAGTGAAAGCTGTGGTGGCCATTATGCGGGATGCGATTGTAAAAATTTATAATGCCTCTCAGAGCCAACAAAACAAAGGAGATAAAATGCAATTGCTATACACGTATTTAACCAGTAATGAGTTTGGTGAGCAATGGAAGGCCGTAAGAGAAGGGTTTATGAGTATGAAACTTTCTATACTAAAAGAAAGGGATGCCATGGAAAAATTATGGAAGGCCCGTGAAAAGCAACTGGAAAAAGTATTGTTGAATGCCGCACATATAAAAGGAAGCATTGAAGGTATTGCAGGGCAAAGCGCTATTGATTTTACTTTAACAGATGATGATCGTTTATTAGAAGAAAGCTAAATAGCCATACGTTCAGTAATTGAAAAAAAATCGCTCCATTTTTTTAACATGGCATAAAATTTATCAGTATCCAGCGGCTTAGAAATAAAATCGTTCATACCCGCTTTTAAACAGGCTTCTTCATTTTCTTTAAAGGCATCCGCTGTCATAGCAATAATGGCTTTGGGTTGCTGTTCTTTGGGTAGCGATGAGAGGATGGTCTTAGTTGCTTCATGCCCATCCATATTGGGCATATGTATGTCCATTAAAATAATATCATACTTATTTTCTGATGCTTTTTCTACCGCCATTAACCCATCTTTGGCAATGTCTGGTATTATATCGAGATTATGTAGCAGTTTTTGCGCCAAAAAAATATTAATATCATTGTCTTCTGCTACTAATATTTTTAAATGGCTTAATTCATTTTTTTGAATAACCTGTTGCGGTGCAGTGGCTCCTTTCACCAGGTTTTCTCCGCGTTTGGCAATAATGGTAAATGCAAAACAACTGCCTTTGCCAACTTCACTGCTTATGGTAAATTCTCCTTGCATCAGGTGCACTAATTTCTTACTGATGCTTAGGCCAAGGCCGGTTCCTTCAAAGCGACGAGATTTCATAGACTCTACCTGGTAAAACTCTTTAAAGAGATTGACTTGCTTTTCTGCAGGTATGCCAATGCCGTTATCTGTTACGGTAAACTTTATACAAATGTTATCGTTACTAATTTTCTCTTGTGTTACCACTATGGAAATTTTGCCTTTATCTGTAAACTTAACAGCATTGCCCACCAGGTTAATTAAAACTTGTTTTAGCCGGTTGCCATCTGCCACAATAAACTGGGGTAGTTTATTTTCAATAGAAAAAGAGAGTTCGTTATTTTTTTCTTTTGCTTTTAATAATAGTAAACTATATACATCCTGCACACAACTTAAAAGCTCGGTATTTTCTTCATCAAGGCTTACATGTCCGGCCTCCAGTTTAGAAAAATCAAGAATATCGTTAATAAGTTTTAATAGTGTTTTGCCACTTTTTTTAATTACGTTAATTAATTCAGCCTGTTCAGAATTCATGCAAGCTTTGCTGGCAAGGTCTGCTGCACCCATAATACCGTTTAAAGGCGTTCTTATTTCATGGCTCATCATGGCAAGAAAAGAAGATTTTGCAACGGTGGCCATTTCTGCCGCTTCTTTTGCTTTTAATAATTCAAGCTCATAGTTCTTTTCAATAGTTATGTCTTGCGCGGTACCAAATAATGCCACTGGCATGCCATGAATGTTTTTGGCTACTTTGGCAATACCTTTAATAAACTTAATCTCATTGCCGGGCACAATAATGCGGTGTTCTATAACATAATCTTTACCTAAGGTAACAGCATCGTTAATGGCTTGTTGCAAATCGGGTAAGTCGTCTGGGTGCACGCAATTGATATAGGCATCGTAAAGTGTATTCGTTTCTGGATCTATTTCAAAAATTTTATAAAGGTTATCAGACCATTTAACATCATAGGTACTAATATTAAAAGACCAGTTACCTATTTTTGATATTTCCTGTGCATATGCCAGGCTTATTTTTTTTTCAATCAGTTGTTGCTCGTATTGTTTTCTTTCTGAAATGTCGCTTTCAACAGCAATAAAGCCAATGCATTCTTGTTGTGGATTGTATATTGGCGAAACATCCATTTTTATCCAATAGGGATCACCTTTTTTTGTGTAGTTAATCAGTTCTTCGGTAAAGGGAACCTGTTGTTGTAATTTAGCACTGATTGCATTAATAGTTGCTTTTGAGGTTTCTGGACCTTGTAAAAACGAGCCTGGTTTTTTGCCGGATACTTCTGCCAATTCATATCCGCTAATACGTATAAAAGCAGCATTCACCCAGTCAATAAAACCATTTTTATCGGTTATAATAACTGCGTTTTCGGTTTTGCTGGCAACCAGTGATAGCTTTTCTAATTCATTAAAATGTTTCATTAAACATTTTGGGTAAGTAAAAAGGGTAAACGGAAAGGTACCAGTACCATTGCGCATTTTACTTTTTATAAGATAAACTAAGTGTAAGTAATTAGGGTTTTATAGAAAGCCCCATTTGTATGCGGGTTGGGTACTTCTAAAATCAGCTGTGCAACCAGCTTACTATTTGCGTATTTATTTTTTTTGCGGACAGTGTTAATAAAACAGGCTGATGTTTACAAAATACAAACTGTAATTGCATGCTGCTATTAGCGGTTGTAAAATGCCCCGTCCATTGCATATGATTTTTAAAATCTACTTTACCTGCCCCGTACCATTTAAAAATGGCTTCTTTACAACTCCACAAAATAGTTTTTGCAGTCAGGTCAGATAAGGAAGGTTCCTTTAATATCAATTGCTGTAAAAACATCATTTCTGTTGGGTGAATAAATTTAGACGCAACCCGTTCAATTTTTGCATCAACCATTTCAATATCTATACCCACTCTTTGGTTGCTGCTGGCTATGGCGGCAGCAAAATTACCACAGTGTGAAATAGAAAAATGGTATGCTTCGTTTTCAAGAAATGGCTTGCGGGTGTCTGCAATAACAATTTCTTCTAACGGAAAATCTTCAAACAATTGGGTTAACAAATAACGGCCTGCTAAGTGTTGTACTCTTTTGTGAGGATGGGTTACTTCTTTGTTCAGCGGCACTTTTTGCAAAAAAAAGGCCTCGGGTTCATCCAGCTTCCAAATGGCTAACCGCGTTTGCTGGTTTATATTATGTTGATAAAAAATAGCCATTGTAAAAAAAATCGCAATTATTTTGCCCAGCGTTGTACAACTGCTAACTGGTGCGACGCAACGAATGTAAAATAGAATTACTACAGTTATGGCACTAAAAAATAAACTATGATATTAAGCGACTCAAGAATATTAGAAGAAATTGAAAAAGGTACCATTAAGATAGCACCTTATGATAGGGAATGCCTGGGCAGTAATAGTTACGATGTGCATTTGGGCAGCACCCTTGCAACCTACAAAGAGCATATTATTGACGCCAAAAAACACAATCAGATTGATTGTTTTGAAATTCCGGATGATGGCTTTGTGCTATACCCGCATATTTTTTACCTGGGGGTAACAGCAGAGTATACAGAAACGCATGCGCATGTTCCTTTTTTGGAAGGAAAGTCGTCTACCGGCCGGTTGGGCATTGATATACATGCCACCGCTGGTAAAGGAGATGTAGGTTTTTGCGGCAACTGGACTTTGGAGATTTCAGTAAAACAACCCGTAAAAATTTACAAAGGCATGCCCATTGGCCAGCTCATTTATTTTCCGGTAGATGGAGAGATAGCAATAAAATACAATCAGAAAAAAAATGCCAAATATAGCGGGCAGCCTAACCGCCCCGTAGAAAGTATGATGTGGAAGAATAGTTTTTAAGCCAGCATTAGTTTTTCATGGCAGCATCCGTTGCGTCGCACCCTTCAACAGCAGGTTAACATGCAACAGCTATGGGTTTAATTGCCAGATTGTATAATTAAGCATTGTTGCAAAACTTACCCAACTTATATAGGGTACCAGCAACCAAGCTGCTGTTTTGTTTACCTTACTAAAAGCAATGATGGTACAAAAAATAGTTAGCCACAGCACCACAATTTCTATTAACGCTGCACCCAATTGGTGTTTTGAGAAAAAAAGATAGGTCCACAGTAAGTTTAAAACCAATTGTAGCGCATACAAGAAAAGCCCCCACTTTTTAAAAGCAGATTGGGGTAGGGTTTTCCAAACCAGGTAAGCGGCTATGCCCATAAGAATATAAAGCAAAGTCCAAACAGGGCCAAAAAGCCAGCTGGGTGGGTTCCAGGTGGGCTTTTGTAAACCAGCATACCAACCCGGTATTTCTGCAAGCGTATATTGGCTGCCA
Source organism: Sphingobacteriales bacterium (assembly GCA_004295245.1). GTDB lineage: Bacteria > Bacteroidota > Bacteroidia > Chitinophagales > Chitinophagaceae > JACMLD01. The sequence continues at coordinate 32,020 of REAR01000065.1, forward strand.
ATAAAACCAATCAGCAACGGTGCTGCAATTGAAAGTATTAATTTTATTATTCTATTCATATTAAAATGTAGCAGCACCGTTTTTTTTATAATAAGCAATCAGCAGGGCTGTTACTTCACTATAACTCTGCATGCCGCTGGGTTGTTCATTTGCCCTCAAATAATTTGTATATAAATATTTAATAACCGGCTCAATGGGGTTTTGGTGCTTCTCGTAAAACAATTGCAGTGCTTTAAAATCTGCTTTTGCTTTAGCAGGTATGCTTGTGTGAATAGTACGGGCCATTACAGAATCGCGGGTGTATAATTCTCTTATTGCGTAACTGTATAAATCAAAGTATAAAGAATACAAAAAAGCAGTATCCGTACTTTTTTTGGCGGTTAAATAACCGGCAAAATTGGCTTCGTTTTCTTTAGCATACCCGAGCTGGTGGCCAATTTCATGGCAGGTGGTAAACGGCTGCACAAATTGGGGCACGGTTGTATTTACCTGCGCTTCTCCGGTAAACGGGTTGTAGTAGCCGGTATAGCCTAGGTAATTACCTAAATAACTAAAAAGGGATGGCTTTACAGCTGCAACCGGATAATTTAATTGAGGATATTGTTGTGCTGCCAGTTTATAACTGTTGGTGGCTTCTTTAAAAAGGTTTTTTTTCGTCCAATAATTGGGTGGGGTAGCAGCGGCCACACTAAAAGTTGAGAGCCTTGTTGTCATCAATCTTGTTATCTGCTCTAAATCTCCGGTGCTGTATGGGGCTTGGGTTAATTGCAATTGATAGCCATGCCCCAGGCGGTTATAGTTTAACCCCCACAACAAGTTAAAGGCTACGTAAATAAAAATTATGGCAAAGCCCGTTTTTTTAAGCGCTTTCAACCAATACTCTTTGGAAGTTTTTTTTTGCGCAATGCCTTTAATTGTTTTAATAATAACCCGCAGCAGGTAAAGAAAAAGTATTGCATACAGTATATCACCCGCACTAAAAGGCAACCAACCCAGTAACAACCTTTGAAACCTGCTAATTAATAAATATAATCCATTGCTATAATACGTTTCAATAAATGCCGGAAACAACGCAGCAATTTTTATAATTAAAGCTGTACTAAGCAATCCAATCCACCACCATTTTTTCTGATACATAGCTGGTATTCTTTTACCTGCCATGAAAATAGTTAATGCCTGTTTAATAAAGCTGATTTATTAAACTTTTATGACTGCAAAGGTTCTTAAACTAACACAACGGCAATAACAATAGCCATTATAAAAAACAAAAAATCATCAATATGAAAACAAAAAAAATTATCACCGTTCTTATTTTGTGTTTTGGGCTTATAATAACCGCACAGGCGCAATTGGTGGTGCGGGTAAGGCCGCATTCCCCGGTACTTAAGGGCAGGCCTTTGGCACCTTCCCCGCGCCACATATGGATGGATGGAAGTTGGGCAGTTAGGGGAGGTGTTTATATGTGGACAGATGGGTATTGGTCATCTCCACGTAACGGACATGTATGGATAAACGGGCATTGGAAACACCAGCGTGGCGGTTGGGTATGGGTGCCGGGTCATTGGCGCAGAAGGTGGTAAAATAAGTAATCAAATCCCGGTGCCTACCGGGATTTTTTTTATTTTGGGGTGCCAGTATTGTTATTACTACTAAGCAGTTGTTGCGTCGCACCCTTCAGCAGCGGTGCTTTTAGGGGCAAATAAATTATGGGCTGATATTCAGTAGTTAAATACTTAGAAATGCAAGTCTGGCCGGGCTTTTTACAACCGTTGCAGGGTGCGACGCAACGGCTGATAGGCCTTGTTAAATGGCAGGGTATCTAAAAAATTGGCAGTCAGTTTAAAAATACTTTAAAAAATTCTTTGGCCGTAATACTTAAGCCGTTACCTTTGCACTCCCAAAATAAATTTGGGTTTTGGCTTATGTCTCAACGAATCAGAATCAAATTACAGTCATACGATCATAATCTGGTAGATAAGTCTGCAGAGAAAATCGTGAAAACAGTTCGTACTACAGGTGCAGTGGTAACAGGTCCAATTCCTTTACCTACGCAAAAGAAAGTTTTTACTGTATTACGTTCACCCCACGTAAATAAAAAGGCACGTGAGCAGTTTCAATTACATACTCACAAGCGCTTATTAGACATCTATACGTCTTCTTCAAGAACAGTAGATGCTTTGAGTAAGTTGGATTTGCCTTCTGGTGTAGAAGTTGAAATTAAGGCGTAACAGCCCGGTAATAGCCATTTAGTTCTTATAAACATCGGTTATCTCTCAATACTGGCTTGCAGTACAAAAGAGCTCTGACAAACATTAAATTTCTCTCTGCAATTGCAGGGACAAACATATAAACAAGCCGTTCGGGGTTTGTTTACCGCCAGTACTTCTGAATAAAAAGGAAAAGGTTGGTGGGTAAACGGGGATTGAAATCCAACAGGTAAAATTTACCAATAAGGGATTGTCTCTTCAACCTTGCGGCGCAAACATTAAAAAATGAAAGCGATCATTGGTAAGAAAGTTGGAATGACCAGCATTTTTGGTACCGACGGCAAACAAACTGCCTGTACCATTATTGAGGCTGGCCCCTGCGTTGTTACACAGGTTAAAACAAAAGAAACAGACGGCTACAACGCATTACAAATAGCATTCGGCGATAAAAAAGACAAACACGCTACAGCAGCCGAAAAAAATCACTTCGCAAAGGCTAATACTCCAGCCAAAAAGATTTCAAGAGAATTTCGCGACTACAGCATAGAAAAAATATTAGGAGAATCTATTACAGTTGAAATTTTCACTGAAGGTGAAAAAGTTGATGTAGTAGGTACTACAAAAGGAAAGGGTTTCCAGGGTGTTGTTAAACGCCATGGTTTCTCTGGTGTGGGTCAGCAATCTCACGGTCAGCATGATCGTCAGAGAGCTCCGGGTTCATTGGGTAACTCATCTGATGCCAGCCGTGTTATGAAAGGTATGCGTATGGCCGGCCGTATGGGTGGCGATCGTGTAAAATTGAAAGGTTTGCAAGTAGTAAAGATTTTCCCTGAAAAAAATTATATCCTTGTCAGCGGATCGGTTCCGGGTCATAACGGAGCTATAGTTTTTATTCAGAAATAATTAAATAATTAGAAGTACGATGCAAGTAGATATATTAAATATTAGTGGTAAGCAAACAGGTCGCACCATTGAGTTACCAGAAGAAATTTTTGGTATTGAACCCAATAAGCATGTTGTTTACTTGGCTGTTAAGCAATATTTAGCTGCACAGCGCCAGGGTACACATAAAGTTAAAACCCGTTTAGAAGTAAAAGGTGCTTCTAAAAAATTACACAAACAAAAAGGTACCGGTGGTAGCCGTAAGGGTAATATCCGTAACCCGTTGTATAAAGGTGGTGGTTCTATTTTTGGACCTAAGCCCCGCGATTACGATTTTAAATTAAACCGTAAGGTGAAGGATTTGGCTAAAATGTCTGCATTGGCATTTAAAGCAAAAGATAACGCAATTGTTGTAGTTGAAGAGATTGCTATGGATGCACCTAAAACCAAGCAATTTACTGAAGTGTTGAAGAGCCTGAATGTTGCCGGTAAGAAAACATTGCTTGTAACAGCCGACTACAATGACAATCTGTACCTGAGCCTACGTAACCTGCCTACAGTAGAAGGTTCTTTATTGGCCGATATGAATACATACGACATTGTAAATGCTGATGTATTAGTATTAACAGAAAATGCAGCCAAAGTATTTACTGAAGAAGTGGTTGAAGTAAACGCATAATTAATAACAGCATAAATTATAAGAGATGAAACTCTCTGAAGTATTGGTAAAGCCTATTTTAACGGAGAAAGCAAATGCACAGCAGGAAAAACTGCGCCGCTATGCTTTCAGAGTTAGCAAAAAGGCTAATAAGTTAGAAATTAAAAAAGCGGTGGAAGAATTTTATGGTGTTACTGTAGTGGATGTAAATACCTCTGTAGTACCAGGTAAAAATAAAACACGCTTTACAAAAGCAGGTTATATACAAGGTAAAAAATCTGCTTACAAAAAGGCTATGGTAACTGTAGCTGAAGGTGAAACAATTGATTTATACGCTGCTATTTAATCAGCGCTTTTATAAACAGAATGGCTGGCAAGGCCGCTAAGATTGCAAACAAAAAACGAATTTTAAAATGGCATTAAAAAAGTTCAAACCAATTACCGCAGGAACTCGTTGGAGAATTGGTAACGCTTATGCAGAAATTACAACAGACACTCCAGAAAAGAGCCTGTTAGAGAAAAAGAGCGGTACCGGTGGTAGAAATGCCCAAGGTAGAAGATCTATGAGATATATTGGTGGTGGTAACAAAAATCACTATCGTATTGTAGACTTCAAGCGAAACAAAAAGAATATACCAGCAACAGTAGCATCTATTGAATATGATCCAAACCGTACTGCATTCATCGCTTTATTGAACTATGTAGATGGTGAAAAAAGATACATCATTGCTCCGCAGGGTTTACAGGTAGGGGCAAGTATTATAAGCGGCGATGAGGTAGCTCCTGAATTAGGAAATGCACTGATGATGAAAAATATGCCTTTAGGTACCTTAATTCATAATATTGAATTACAACCTGGGCAAGGTGGTAAAATGGCAAGAAGTGCAGGTTCTTCTGCACAGCTAGCCAACAAAGAAGAGAAATACGCGGTATTAAAAATGCCAAGTGGTGAGTTAAGAAAGGTACTAGTTAATTGTTATGCTACGGTAGGTGTTGTAAGCAACAGCGATCATAACCTGCAAAGCATGGGTAAAGCTGGTCGTAACCGTTGGAAAGGTATTCGCCCCCGAACCCGTGGTGTGGCTATGAACCCAGTAGATCACCCAATGGGTGGTGGTGAGGGTAAATCTTCGGGCGGTCATCCAAGAAGCAGAACCGGTAAATACGCAAAAGGTGAAAAAACACGTAAGCGTGATAAGGGTTCTAACAAACTTATCATTCAGCGTAAGAACGGTAAGAAATTATAAAAGAACAGAGCCGAATAAACATCATTAATTTATCAAATTAACTCATTCAAAATGGGTCGTTCAATTAAAAAAGGTCCTTATGTTGCTTCTCACCTTGAGAATAAGGTGTTGGCAGTAAATGAAGGAAAAGCAAAAAAAGGTGTTATTAAAACCTGGAGCCGTCGTTCTACTATTACTCCGGATTTTGTAGGCCACACATTTGCTGTGCACAATGGTAACAAATTCATTCCTGTGTATGTAACAGAATTTATGGTAGGCCATAAATTAGGAGAGTTTGCACCAACCCGCAACTTCAAAGGACACTCAAGTAAAAAAATAGCTTAATGGTATAAACGGCAGGTAACAATGCCTGAGCGTTTAACTGAAAATAAAATAAAATGGAAGCAGTAGCTAAACTTAGAAATTATCCCACCTCACCACGTAAGATGCGCTTACTGGTTGATGAAATACGTAGTATGGGTGTTGAGAAAGCCCTGGCTTTTTTAGAATTTCACCCACAGCATTCAGCTGTGCCTTTACGCAAACTGGTATTATCTGCCATCAACAACTGGAAACAAAAGAATGAAGGTGGCGATGAAACAGGACTTGTAGTAAAAACTGTATTTGTGGATGGTGCAAGAACTATTAAGCGTATGCGCCCTGCTCCACAGGGACGTGGATACCGTGTTCGTAAGCGCAGCAACCACGTAACTGTAATCGTAGATACTAAATCAAAATAACTAATCAACTAATAAACCAGATATGGGTCAAAAAACAAATCCTATTGGTGCGAGGTTAGGTATCATCCGCGGATGGGAAAGTAATTGGTACGGTAACAAGAAAGATTATTCCGTTAAACTGATTGAGGATAACAAGATCCGTAATTACCTGAATGCACGTATTAACAAAGGGGGTATCTCTAAAATTGTTATAGAGCGTACACTGGGTAAGTTGATAGTAACTATTCATACTTCTAAGCCTGGTATCATCATTGGTAAAGGCGGTAATGAAGTAGATCGTATTAAAGAAGAACTGAAAAAGTTAACCGGTAAAGACGATGTGCAAATCAACATCCTTGAAATCCGTCGTCCGGAGTTGGATGCTATGATTGTGGCAGACACTATTGCCCGACAGATTGAAAACCGAATTAACTATAAAAGAGCCATCAAAATGGCAATTGCCTCTGCATTACGTATGGGTGCAGAAGGTATAAAAATTAAAGCCAGTGGTCGTTTAGGCGGTGCAGAAATTGCCCGTTCTGAAGAAATTAAACAAGGCCGCACTCCATTGCATACCCTGCGTATGGATATTGATTATGCTTCTGTATTTGCTTTAACCGTTTATGGTAAAATTGGTTTGAAAGTGTGGATTTGTAAAGGCGAGGTTTTAACTAAACGAGACCTGAATCCGAATTTCGTTGGTGGCAAGAATGATGTAAGTGAAAGAAGAGACAGAAGAGAAGGTGGCGATCATCGTGGTGAAAGAAGAGACGACAGAAGAGGTGGAGGCAGTGATAACAGAAGAGGTGGTGGCGATAACAGAAGAGGGGGCAGAAACTAAGCACTCTGCAATACCGGTAAAAACCGGCATAAGCAAAACAAATAATAACGGTATCAAACTTTAATAAAGATGTTACAACCAAAAAGAACAAAACACAGAAAAACGCAGAAAGGCCGCATGAAGGGTGATGCTAAAAGAGGAACGACGTTGGCTTTTGGTTCATTTGGCTTAAAAGCGTTGGATAGTGTTTGGATGACTGACCGTCAGATTGAAGCAGCCAGACAATCTATGACACGTGCAATGAAACGTGAGGGTAGCGTTTGGATCCGCATCTTCCCTGATAAACCCGTTACCAAGAAGCCTGCAGAGGTACGTATGGGTAAAGGTAAAGGTAACCCCGAAGGCTGGGCAGCTATTGTAAAACCAGGTCGTATTTTGTTTGAGGCAGATGGTGTTTCTATGGCAGTAGCTAAAGAAGCGATGGAATTAGCTGCACAAAAATTACCCATTAAAACCAAGTTCGTTGTTCGCCACGATTTGGAAGCCTAATCATTGCAATAAAGTATAAATAATACTACAATGTCAAAAAGAATTGATTTTATAAAGAGTGTAAAAGATATGAACGATACTGATTTAAAGGCAAAGCTTGCAGAAGATCAGTTGCGTTTAAAGAAACTGGAGTTTGCTCATGCTATTTCTCCATTGGAAAACCCAATGAGCATCCGTAGCCTGCGCAAGGATATTGCCCGGTTACAAACCGCTTTAAAGAAAAAACAACTTGGTTTCTAATATAACTGCCAGTTGCCTTTAAAACAGCAACACAGTTACCGCTAAAAAATAATAAAATGGTTGAAAGAAATTTGCGTAAAACTAGGATAGGGATTGTTACCAGCAACAAGATGACTAAAACCATCACCGTTGCGGTTGAAAGAAAAGTAAAGCACCCTATCTACGGTAAGTTTGTAAAGAAAACTACCAAATTCCATGCTCACGATGAGAAGAGTGAGTGTAGCATTGGCGATACCGTAAAAATTATGGAAACCCGTCCGTTGAGCAAAACAAAACGCTGGAGACTGGTAGAAGTAGTTGAGAAAGTAAAATAGTTATTGGCAGGTTGTTTAAAAGCAAACTGCAATCAGAAATATTTAAACAGTAAATAAAATGGTACAGCAAGAAAGCAGGTTAAACGTTGCCGATAACAGTGGCGCCAAAGAGGTGTTGGTGATTCGTGTATTGGGAAATAGCGGACAGGATTATGCCGGTATTGGAGATAAAATTGTAGTTACTGTAAAAGATGCGATTCCTGCAGGCGGTATTAAAAAAGGTACCGTTACCAAAGCCGTAATAGTTCGTACAAAAAATAAATTACGCCGTAAAGACGGTTCATACATTCGTTTTGATGATAACGCTGTGGTATTATTAAACCAGGCAGATGAACCCCGCGGTACCCGTATTTTTGGGCCAGTGGCTCGTGAGTTGCGTGACAAGGGATATATGAAAATTATATCTCTGGCGCCTGAAGTGTTATAAGAAAGCAGTTAGGTAACCAGGCGGTACAATAACCATCAGGCCCCGGTTGCGTCGCACACTTCAACCAAAGATAAGAGCTGAGCAGAGAGACAACAGTACAAGTGAGTGACACAACGATGATGCACAAAGAACAAAAGTTTAGTACACAATTCTCTTAAAGAGATAAAGACAATAAAAATGAGTAACAGATTTAAACCCAAATTCAACATTAAAAAGGGCGACGCTGTGGTAGTAATTGCCGGCGACGATAAAGATGCAAGCAAACCCCGTAAAGTGTTGGAAGTATACCCTGATATTTCTAAGGTATTGGTAGAAGGTGTGAACATTATTACCAAACACACCAAACCTTCTGCACAAAACACTAAAGGTGGAATTATTAAGAAGGAAGCGCCTATACACATTAGTAATATAATGCTGTGGGATGCCAAGAAAGGTGAGAAAACCAAAATAAAGCGCAGCCGTGAAACTGGTAAACTGGTTCGCATTTCTAAAAAATCTGGTGAAGCAATTAAATAAGTAATACGATGAGCACAACAAACTATATACCCCGTTTAGCTACCAAATACAAAAGCGAAGTAAAACCTGCTTTACAAAAAAAGTTTGGTTATAAAAGCACTATGCAAGTGCCCCGCTTAGAAAAAATTTGTGTTAACCGTGGCATTAACGGAGCTGTTAACGATAAAAAATTAGTTGACATTACTGTAGATGAGCTGACGAACATCACTGGTCAGAAAGCTATTGCAACAATGTCTAAAAAAGATATTTCAAACTTTAAATTGCGTAAGAACATGCCAATTGGCGCACGTGTTACCTTACGCGGTGTAAAGATGTATGAATTCTTAGATCGTTTAATTGCCACAGCGTTACCCCGTGTACGTGATTTTAAAGGCATCAACGATAAATCTTTTGACGGCCGTGGTAACTATACCCTGGGTATTACAGAGCAAATCATTTTCCCTGAAATTGATATTGACAAGATTAATAAGATTACCGGTATGGATATTACGTTTGTAACAACCGCTACTACCAACGAAGAAGCGTATGAATTGTTGAAGGAGTTGGGTATGCCCTTTAAAAACAATAAAAAAGACTAAAGATAAACATCCAAAACAGGTAGCTATTGTGTAAGCAAAAGATACCCGATAATGGAACTTAAATAAAAACTATGGCAAAAAAATCAGTTGTAGCCAGACAGCGTAAAAGAGAAGCAATGGTTGCGCAATATGCTGAAAAACGTAAGGCTTTAAAAGCAGCCGGCGATTTAAAAGCATTAGATGAATTACCAAAGAATGCCTCACCGGTTCGTTTAAAGAATCGTTGCCAGTTAACGGGTCGTCCAAAAGGCTATATGCGTTATTTTGGGTTGGGTCGTGTGATGTTTAGAGATATGGCATTGGCTGGTAAAATACCAGGTGTTACAAAGGCTAGCTGGTAAAAGCTTTAAGGGTACTTTTTTAAAAGCACCTTTAAACTAAGAACAACAATATTTAAAATTTACAATTTAGAATTAATATGGTAACTGATCCTATTGCAGATTTTCTGACCAGGGTTCGCAATGCACAAATGGCTAACCACCGTATTGTAGAAATTCCTGCATCTAATCTGAAAAAGCGTATCACTGAAATTTTGTACGAAAAAGGATATATTCTTAAGTACAAGTTTGAAGATGACAGCAAACAGGGTGTTATTAAAATAGCTTTAAAGTATGATCCTACTTCAAAGGAGCCTGCTATTAAAAGCTTAGAGAGAATCAGCCGCCCGGGTTTGCGTACGTATGCCAAGCCGAATGAATTCGTTCGTGTTAAAAATGGTTTAGGTATTGCTATTCTTTCTACTTCAAAAGGAGTAATGGCAGATAAAGAAGCCAAAGCACAAAATGTAGGTGGTGAAGTTCTTTGCTACATATATTAATAGCTGCGGTTAACTTATAGATACTGTGCGACAATGTAAGTGCTCTCTATACGGTTACTGAAAACGTACAGTGAAACAAAAATTGGTTCATACACAAATAAAAAGATTATTATGTCTCGTATAGGAAAAAAGCCGGTTGCAATTCCACAAGGTGTTACTGTAACAGTAGGCAAGGATAATGTGGTTACTGTAAAAGGTGCTAAAGGTGAATTAAAAGAAAACATTGACCGTGATATTACGGTAGAAGTGAAAGATGGAGAAGTGGTGTTTAATCGTCCAACCGATCAGATTCGTCATCGTGCGATGCATGGTTTATACCGTGCATTGGTTAATAATATGGTCAAAGGTGTTACCGAAGGTTTTAAAACCAATATGGAATTGGTGGGTGTGGGTTATAAAGCCAGCAACCAAGGTAACTTATTAGATCTTTCTTTGGGCTACTCTCATAACATTGTTATTGAAATACCAAAAGAACTGAAAGTAGTTACTGCCCAGGAAAAAGGCCAGAACCCTACTATTAGTTTAGAAGGTATCGACAAACAATTGATTGGTCAAGTGGCTGCTAAAATTCGCGGCTTACGTAAACCTGAGCCATACAAGGGTAAGGGTGTTAAATTTGTGGGTGAAGTATTACGCAGAAAAGCTGGTAAGGCAGCTGGTAAATAAGTAAGCCGGTTTTAAAAAGTTAACAATACTCCTGGCAGTATCAGGGGGAAAAAATAAAAACAATGGACGCTAGAAGTTTAAGAAGAAAAAAAATACACCAAGGAATACGTAAAACGGTGGAGGGTACTACAGTAAAGCCACGTTTATCTGTATTTCGCAGCAATGCTGACATTTATGTGCAGCTGATTGATGATGCAAGTGGTAAAACATTGGCTGCTGCTTCTTCAAAAGACAAAGATATTGCAGCACAAAAAGTGAATAAAGTAGATAAGAGTAAACTGGTTGGTAGTGCCATTGCACGCAAAGCCGGTGAGTTAGGATTGAAAACTATTGTCTTTGACCGTAGTGGTTATTTATACCATGGCCGTGTTAAAGCTGTAGCTGAAGGAGCAAGAGAAGGCGGGTTGAATTTCTAAGCATAAAATGGCACAATCGCTCTAGTAGCTAGTTTATGAAATTGTATAATTGAGCATTTATCAAAATATCAAATTTTCAAATGTCAAAAGTTAATCTAAACAGGGTAAAAGCCGGCGACCTTGAACTAAAAGAAAAAGTAGTTGCCATTAACCGTGTTGTTAAAACAACAAAAGGCGGTCGTGCTTTCAGTTTCTCTGCATTAGTGGTGGTAGGAAATGAGAATGGTATTGTAGGTCATGGTTTGGGTAAGGCAAAAGAAGTACAGGAAGCCATTACAAAAGGAATAGAAGACGCTAAAAAGAATTTGATTAAAGTTCCTATCATGAAAGGTACTGTGCCGCATGATCAGTTAGCAAAAGAAGGTGCTGCAAAAGTATTAATAAAGCCAGCAGCTCATGGTACTGGTGTAATTGCCGGTGGTTCTATGCGTGCCGTGTTAGAGAGTGCAGGTGTTACCGATGTATTGGCTAAAAGCCTGGGTTCTGCAAACCCGCATAACGTGGTTAAAGCAACTGTAAAGGCATTGGCATTATTGCGTGAGCCGATCAGTGTTGCTAAAACCAGACACATTTCTTTAAAGAAAGTATTTAACGGATAAAAAACGGACTGGGCATTACACCGTAATGTACCTGCGCCATATACTCTTTTTGTATGAAAAAGATAAAAGTTACTCAAATTAAAAGTGCCATTGACAGGTCTGAGCGTCAAAAACTTACTTTACAAGCATTAGGTTTAAATAAAATGAATGCTGCTAAAGAAGTAGAAGCTACTCCACAAATATTAGGCATGATACGTAAAGTGAATCACCTTATTAAGGTAGAAGAACTGTAAAACATCCCTCCCTGTACGGGTGTTTACTCAATTTATTATAAGCGAGCAACAACAGGGTGTTGCGTTAAGTAAATCAATCAACACATGAAACTGCATTCATTAAGACCCGCAAAAGGTGCCACACACAAAGAAAAACGCTTGGGCCGTGGTGAGGCTTCAGGCCGCGGTGGTACATCTACAAAAGGTAATAAAGGTCATCAAAGCCGTAGTGGTTTTAAAAACCGTATCGCTCATGAAGGTGGACAGATGCCTATTCAACGTCGTGTTCCAAAGCGTGGTTTTAAAAATAACAACCGCATCGAATTTAAAGTATTTAACCTGGGTCAGGTAGATCATGTGGTTGAAAAATACGGCATCAAAGAATTTACTTTAGAGAATTTGTATATAAATGGTTTAATTGCACAAACAGACAGCGTTAAAATTTTAGGTAACGGAGAGCTCAAATCTAAACTTACCTTTAAAGTAAATGCCGTAAGTGAAAAAGCAAAGGCAGCCATTGAAGCAGCCGGCGGAACAGTTGAAATTGTAAAGTAATTTTAAGTAATTTGCATAGACGCATTTACCAATGCGTCTTTTTTCTTTAAGGCTCGTACAAATTAAACAAGTAAAATCCGTGAAGAAGTTCATACAAACATTAAAAAATATCTGGAGTATCGATGAATTGAAATCAAAAATTCTCGTTACCCTGTTATTGCTTTTAATTTATCGTGTAGGCTCTCATATCATTCTTCCTGGTTTGGATCCTGCAAAAATTAACGATAACGTTGCCAGTGATGGTATATTAGGTCTTATTGATGCTTTTGCCGGTGGTGCCTTTTCTCAGGCATCTATTTTGGCTTTGGGTATTATGCCCTATATCTCTGCTTCAATCTTTATGCAATTGATGACCATATTGGTACCTCAAATGCAAAAAATACAGAAGGAAGGAGATAGCGGTCGCCGTAAAATTAATCAATGGACCCGCTACCTTACTGTTGCAGTTACAGCAGTACAGGCAGGTGCTTATGTTGCGTTTTTAAAACAAGTAAATGGCAATGCGTTTATTGCCAGCTTTCAACCTTATTTCTGGTTATCTACTACTATCATCTTAACTGCAGGTACTTTATTTGTAATGTGGTTAGGTGAAAAAATTACCGATAAAGGATTAGGCAATGGTACTTCTTTAATTATTATGGTGGGTATCTTGGCTCGTTTACCACAATCATTAGCACAAGAATGGTCTAAACAAACACTACTGGTTTTCGTTATTGAAATTGCAGTGTTGGTTGCCATTATTATGGGGCTGATTATATTAGTACAAGGTGTTAGAAAAATACCAGTTAACTATGCCAAGCAAATTGTTGGTAACCGTCAGTTTGGTGGCGCCCGCCAGTTTTTACCTTTAAAAGTTAACGGTGCAGGTGTTATGCCTATCATTTTTGCGCAGGCAATTATGTTTTTACCGACCCTTTTATCAAATTTTGATTCAACAAAAGGATTAGCCCGCATATTTAACGATCACAGCAATGGCTGGTACATGGTAATTTACTCTGTATTGGTAATTGGCTTCACTTTCTTATATACCGCTTTAATATTTAACCCTAAGCAAATTGCAGACGATTTAAAACGTAATAATGGGTTTATACCAGGTGTTAAACCGGGCCAGCCTACTGCAGATTATATTGGTTCTGTAATGGATAAAATTACATTACCGGGTGCTGTATTATTAGCATTAGTAGGTATTTTGCCCGGCTTTGCTCAAATGCTTGGCGTTACACAAGGCTTCAGTAGTTTCTTTGGTGGCACTTCATTATTAATTATGGTGGGTGTTATTTTAGATACACTGCAGCAGGTAGAAACTCAGTTATTAATGCGCCAGTACGATGGTTTAATGAAAGGCGGACGTATACAAGGAAGGCAGACGGCACAAACACTAACTACGTAGTTCATTTTTTCAGTTATATAAAAGAACCTGGCATTATTTATCTTTGCCAGGTTTTTTATTAAACGCATCACTGTGGTAGCCAGCGGCACAGCAAAGCCCGGCAGCCGTTGCGTCGCACACTTGTACGGTAGCGGGTTATTAATCGCTGGCTTATAGTAAAAGGTTTTGCAATAGGCATAAACATAATTCAGTACAAGTCTTGCTAAAGCCGGTATGAATTGCAACAGCTACCCGTTGCTTGTAGCGTTGCAGCTAACATGTGCGACGCAACGATGACGCTATGGAATACTACAGCTGGTAACATTATATTTTATACAATGATTTATTACAAAACAGAGACAGAAATTACAATGATACGGGAGAGTGCCCGTTTGGTTAGTAAAACCCTTGCTACGCTTGCAGCTACTTTAAAGCCGGGTATTACCACTTTGTCTATTGATAAAATGATTGGTGAATTTATACGAGATCATCAGGCAGAGCCATCGTTTTTAAATTATAAAGGCTATCCATTCAACTCTTGTATTTCTATTAACGACGTGGTGGTACATGGCTTTCCAAATGAAGAAGAGCTGAAAGAAGGTGATATATTAACCATTGATATTGGGGTTATAAAAAATGGCTATCACGGAGATCATGCTTACACTTTTGCCATTGGTTTTCCGGGCGAAGAAGTGGAGCAACTGATTAATGTAACCAAAGAATCGTTATACAAAGGCATTGAAAAAGCAGTTAGTGGTAACCGCGTTGGCGATATTGCTTTTGCAATACAAGATCATACAGAAAAGAAACATGGCTATGGTGTGGTGCGTGAGTTAGTAGGGCATGGCGTTGGCCGCAGTTTGCACGAAGACCCCCAAGTGCCTAATTACGGAAAGCGGGGTACCGGCCCTAAACTAAAAGAAGGTTTAACGCTTGCTATTGAACCTATGATTAATTTAGGTACTAAAGAAGTGTATACAGAAGAAGATGGCTGGACAGTAAGAACGGAAGATGGTAAAGCTTCTGTACACTTTGAACATAATATATGTGTACGCAGGGGCAAGGCAGAAATACTTTCTGATTACAGTATTATTGAAGCCGCAGAAAAAGCAAATGCAAATTTGCATGGTAGTAAGCCAGTAGTGCTGGCTTAAGAAAAAAATAGTGGCGGCAGTAAAGTAGATTCTAAAATAATTTACTCTACTGCCTTTTTATATGAAATGAAACAACAGCTAACAGTTATTGGAGGCGGCGCTGCCGGTTTTTTTTGTGCGGTAAATGCGGCACGACTCAATCCCTTATTAAAGGTTGTGATAGTAGAAAAAAGTAGTAAACTTTTAGCAAAGGTGAAGGTAAGTGGTGGTGGCCGCTGCAATGTTACACACGCCTGTTTTGATATTGCAACTATGAGCCGTAAATATCCTCGCGGACAAAATTTTGTAAAGAAAACCTTTCACCAATTTTTTACAACAGATACAATTGAGTGGTTTAAAGAAAGAAACGTTACACTCATAACAGAGTCTGATGGAAGAATGTTTCCTTCTACCAACAGCGCTGCTACTATAACAGATTGCTTGCTAAGAGAAGCGAATAAGTATGGGGTAGAAATAATTATGAACAGAGAAGTTGTGGCCGTGCAAAAAGAAGAAGCACATTTTAAACTGTTGTTTAATAATAACCATAGTATAGTATCAGATTATGTTTGTGTGGCTGCGGGCGGATATCCTAAAGCAACCATGTTTAACTGGCTGCTACAGTTGGGGCATAACATAGAAACACCGTTACCATCACTGTTTACTTTTAACTTACCGAGTAATGCAATAACGCAATTAATGGGCGTAAGTGTAGAACAGGCTACTGTTAAAATAGTTAGTACCAAATTAGCAGAAACAGCCCCTTTATTAATTACGCACTGGGGATTGAGCGGCCCTGCAGTATTAAAATTGAGTGCATGGGGTGCAAGAGAACTGGCTGCTATGAGTTACGAATTTAATATAATAGTTAATTGGGTGCCTGCTATAAAAGAACCAGAACTACGCAGCTTATTACAGCAATACCGAAATCAATTGGCATATCAAAAGCTAGGCTCAAAAAATCAATTTGGCTTACCTGCCCGTTTGTGGGATTTTATATTGAAGCATTGTGGTATTGACACAAATGTCCGCTGGGCAGATTTATCGGCAACCTCATTAAATAAGCTGGTGCAAATATTAAATCAGCATGGCTTTAAAGTAAGTGGTAAAACAACCTTTAAAGAAGAGTTTGTTACCGCAGGCGGTATACAATTGAACGAAGTAGAACCCCATACAATGATGAGTAAATTACAGCAGGGTCTTTTCTTTGCCGGAGAAATTTTAAATGTAGATGGCATTACCGGCGGCTTTAATTTTCAAAATGCGTGGACCACCGGTTGGATTGCTGCTAAAACAATTGCAGACTTGTCTGTTACTGCTATTTAATAGAATCTTTTACTGGCTTTTTTTTCTTTTTAAAAAGATTGAGGTTTTCAATTAAACCTTTTGCAGATTCCCCCATAATTTTCTTACTGTCTTTGCTTGAGCTGTCTTTTGTATTGTTAAGCTTATTTATTAATTCTTTTTTGGCCATATCAATTGCCTGATTTTTTATGGCAGTAGCCGTATCTTTTACCGCTTTTGTTACGGCATTCTTAGTACTGTCTGCTTTCGCCTTTGCAAATGC
>REAR01000203.1 GCA_004295245.1 Sphingobacteriales bacterium
TGTTTCTTCCGCTTCCATTACCGCCTTGGTGGCCATATCCTGCTGCTGAAATATGGCCGCCTGCAACTCCTTCTCCTTCTTTAACCGGTACCGACGGTAGTAGGAATAGGCGATTAGCATTACAGATAAACTAATAATAGATACTACCAGTATAATATAGTTCTGATTTCTTAACAGCAGTTTTTGGTTCAGCAGCTCCAGATTCTGAATTTTTGTTTGCCTATTAAGCGCTTCAATTTCTTGTGCCTTTTTGCTGGAGTCTATTTGCCCTTGTAAGATTCTTTTTTCTTTTGCTTCAATCTCCAAATCATTTTCTGTAAGCGATAATTGTTGCTGGGTAATGGTAAGCAGTTGCTGGTTAATAGCTGCTTCCTGTACTTTTAGGTGTAGCGATTTTATAGAATCCTGCTTATTGAGAATATTAATCTCCAGGTCTTTCTTTTCAGTTTCATATTTAATCTTTACGTCGGTCATTGCTTTCATTGTCTCACTATTCAACAAACTATCTTTTTCTGTATTATAATTTTTGTATGCCTGCAATGCATTTTTAAGTTCGTTGATCGATTCATAGTAAATAGCCTCAGCCTCGTATAAATTCTTCTTATCGGTTTTGTTGCCAGTTAATAAAATAATTTTTGAAGCGCTGTCTAATAATAGCCGTGCAGCAACCGGATTTTCTAAATTTATATGCGTTAGGGCAGTAGTAAGCTGTGTAGAAGCAAGGCTTCTTTTATTATTTATTCTTGAGTGGATTTCTAATGATTTTTCTAAAGAAGCAAGCCCCGCATCGTATTTTTTTTGTTTGTTATACAATTGCCCCATAGAAGCATATAATAGCCCCAACTGTCTCAAATCATTACTTCTTTCATAAATTTTTATTGCGCTGTTGTAATACTCAATGGCCAATTCATAGTCATTCATTTCACTGTAAGCATTGGCAATGCTTTGCAGGCTAATGCCCTGCCCGTTTAAATCTTTCAGGGCTTCTTGCTTTTGCAAAGCGATTTTTTGTATGCTAATAGCTTCTGTAAAGTTTTTTTGCCGAAAGTATACAGCCCCCAGATAATTATATGTAGTAGCTATAGAAAGTTCGTCTTTTTCTTTTTCAAACACCCGCAGTGCCGCATAAAAATTAGCTATAGCCTTTTCGTAATCGCCAATGTCTTTATATATAAAACCAAAATTATTATAGCTCATGGCAATGCCATGAAGATCGTTAATGTCTTGCCGTAATTTTAATGCTTCTCTGTATTTGTTTAATGCAGTGCTGTAATCGCCCAATTCAATATACACATTGCCTTCATTGTTCAGCGCATAGGCCATGTTAATGGCATTATTATCCCGCTTTGAATAGTTATAATAATTGCGAAATGCATTAATAGCCTCATTATATTGCGCCTTCATATAAGTAGCATACCCTTTACTATTATAGGCAGCCGCAATATATTTATTTAATGAAGGGCCTTGTGGTAATTGCAATACTCGGTCAATAAAATACAACGCAGAATCGGGTTTGTAAAACCGATAGTATTCTGCTTTTAATACCCATTGTTTTGCAGTAACAGTATCTTGGGCAGCCTTGTTTTCTTTTGTTAAACTACTATTTTGTGCATGCAGCAATGCCGGCAAAACCCATCCACTAATCAGTAGCAAAATAACCCTCATTGTAAAATTAAGTTTTGGCTAATATACATCCATTTGCAGGCATTTAAAATAATGGGTGCCTGGGTGTAGCATTATATTTTTTAGGTACCCGGCAGTGGTAATACAATGCAGCAGCCGTTGCGTCGCACACTTCAACTATGGTAAAAGGTATGAGGCGTAGGGTATTTGGCTTTACGCTTCCGCTTTTTGCCTACACTATTTCTTCTGCTGAAGTGTGCGACGCAACGATGCCCAACGGAGTTACCAGTGCTGGTAAAACAAGTACTAAAAAACCCCGCAAAAGCGGGGTTTAATAAACTGAACCGATGTCATTAAATTATTTTGAAACCAACACTTAACTGAAAGCCCTGGTTCTTCCATTTCTCCTGATTGTCTATATCATTAATATTATTAAGCCCCACAAAATATCTTCCGTTTACTCTAATGCCGCCAATGCTTACCTGCACACCACCCAGCATAGATAAATCTCCACTACGGAAAGCTTGTTTGCCATTGTCTGCAATTGTCTTGCTTTTATCTATTAATATACCAAACTGCGGCCCTGCCTGAAAGCTGATTACCTTAGAAGGTGCATACGTTAATAGTAAAGGAATAGAAATGTAATTAAGCTTTACGTCTTTCAGATTTTTAATATCGTACACGTTAGAGAAACTGGTATCGGTACGAGTGTTAAGCTGGTTAAACAATACTTCTGGTTGCACCTGAAATTTATTTGACAATCTTAGTTGTACAAATGCGCCGGCATGGTAGCCTGTTTTAAATTCATCGTTAAATGACTTACCATCTACTTTTGTAAGGTTGGCGCCCCCTTTAATACCCATTTGAAAGAAAGGAACTTTTTTAAGTTGTGCATTGGCTGCTACTGTAATAAATAAAGTAAAAATTGCAGCGGAAAAGAGTTTAGCATTCATGATGTATGGTTTTTAGTTTAGTACCAATAATTCAATTGATATGCCAGTAATATTTATTTGAAGTTAAATTGCTTTAACACGATGTGAAATTTTTTTAAAACATTTTTAAAAACTAAAGCCTGCTACTAAGGAAAATACAGAACTTATTTTCTGATCGCTGGCTGGCAGATAGTAATCTACAAACCACACTGGCTGAATATTAAATTTTCCAATACTGTAATAGAGGCCTGCCGATAAGGCAACCGACTGAAATTGAAAGCCGGTTCCATCAGCACTTGCGTAAGAGCGCCGCAGTTTTGACAATTCAATTTGCCGCGCCATATAGGTTTGATTGAAGTTTGATTTTATTTTAGAAGCACCGGTTACCAGATAGCCGGTTATGTTTAGTGTGAGGTTATCCTTACGAGTTAGCAGGTGGCTCCATTCATAATCTTTTCTAACAGAGGCAGAGACCATAAAGTCTTTAATCTTATTATCAGAACTGATGGTGCTGCGTACATACACCCATTCAAAGCGTTGTAAAACAGTATTAAACCGGCGTATGGAATCACTGTAGCTAACCTTGTCTTTAAACCCACCATCTGCATAACCCATAGCCACACCAAAACGCCAGTTATTTTTGGTTCTTACATGAAAGTATCCGTACCAATCGTTTTCATAAGGGCTGCTACTGGCAATTGCAGAGTCTTTGCCAAGATATCGGGTATAAGAAATGCCGGCTGCTATTTTATCACCATCATAATCGTAAGAAGGTGTAATAGCATGTTGAAAGGCCTCTGTTTTACCTTGGTAGTTTGCAAAAAAGCTCATTACACTTAAGCCAAGGCCGCTTTTATGATAGTAACCCAAAGATGGCATTATAGCAAGAGAATTGTTGGTAGACTGCGTGTTTAAAGAATTATTATTAATGCTGAATGTACGGTTGCCTAATCCAACATCAATGGCAAAAAAACTTTTAGGAGCGGTTAAAGAGTCAACAAACTTATCAAAATCTTTCATCAGCGAGTCCAGCACAGCTGTGGTATCGCCTTTAATAAAAAGAGAATCCAGCTTGCTTTGTTGGGCAGCTGCATGCATGGGGGTTAATAAAGAAGCTACTATTACAGCAAGCACATAAAAATATCGCATCTTTTTCAGTTGTAAATTACCGGAATAGGGTATGTTGTAAACGAACCTCAGACTGGTAAAATTGCAACAGGTTTAAAGAATAGCTATTAAACCAGCTCTATAACTGTAATTTCTGGTAATATGCCCACACGGCCAGGGTAACCAATAAAACCAAACCCACGGTTTACATATAGTTTTTGTTTACCATCTTCATACAGGCCAGCCCATTGTTTATACATATACTGCACGGGGCTCCATTTTAAACCCGGTATTTCTATGCCAAACTGCATACCGTGTGTGTGACCACTTAGCGTTAAATCCACATCGGGGTATTTTGTTTTTACTTCTGCATCCCAGTGGCTGGGGTCGTGGCTCATCAATATTTTAAAGGGGTATTTCTCTGTGCCGGGGTGGGCTTGGTCCATTTTGCCATATTTAGGAAACCGGCCTTTGCTGCTCCAGTTTTCAATACCCAGTAGTGCAATTTGTGCCCCCTCTTTTTCTAAAACCACATGCTCATTCATTAACAAACGCCATCCAATAGCACCGTGTACCTGTTTAAGGCTTTCTAAATTGGCTGCTTTTTCTTCTGCAGTATCCCAACGCACATAATCGCCATAATCGTGGTTACCCAGCGTAGCATACACACCCAATGGCGCTTTTAACTGGGAAAATAATTCCTTGTATTCATCCATTTCTACAGCACGATCGTTTACCAAATCGCCGGTAAACAAAATAAGATCAGGCTTTTCTTTTAAAATTTTATCAATACCTTTTTGCACGGCGTTCTTATCATTAAAGCTGCCACTATGAATATCGCTGATGTGTACAATTTTTAACCCTTTAAAAGCAGCCGGCAAATTTTGGTAAGCCAGTTTCATGCGCTTGATGGAGTAGTTGTATTTATTACTAAACCCATAAAGTAAAGTGCCAAATAAAGAACCGCCCAACCCCAGCCCCAGCCAACTTAAAAAAACCGATCTGGTTATGCCGCTTTCTTTTTGAGATACCTCAACAGACGGGTTGCTAAACATTTTTCCAATCATCCACATTACGCCTCTCCGCACATCATCTACCAAAAAGAGCAGCGATGCAATTAATTTGGCAAAAAACAAACCTACCACAGTAGCAAAAAGATAGGTTCTAACACTGCGAGGCCAGTTTTCAAAATTTATATAGGGCAATAATATAAGTGTGGCAATGCCTAATACAGAAAGTGTCCAGTAAATGGTATAAATAATTAAGCGGGTTTTAGGCAAGGCAGTTTGTGTAACTACTTTCATTGCCTGAAAAACATAAATATCCAACACTACCATCAGGGCTACAATAAGCCACAGAAAGCCGGAATTACGCATGTAGTTGTTTTTATTTTAAACATTAAAAGTATAAGCAGGCTTGTTACCAATTCTTAAAATTGTATAAACTCATCTATTTGATTATTGATGGCATTTATTGTAGGCGCATCGGTTATAATACCAGCCCCGTTTAATAATTTATCAACCACAGAAATTGGCAGCTTATTAGGGTGCACCACCACTTTTACATAATTTAAAATACCTGTTAAATGCTCCATGCCACGCAGGTTGCCAGCACGGCCGGTAGATACCCCTGTTAACAAAGCCTTCTTACCCCACCATACATTTTTAATATCGCTTTGGTCTATCAGCATTTTTAAAATGCCGGGTATGCTGCCGTTATATTCTGGCACCACAAATACAAACTTATTGGTTTGCTTTAATGTACTTTCCAGTGCTTCAAAATCAGGGTTGCGTTCCAAACTCTTTAAACGTTCTAAAGAAACCAACTGCACTTCCAATCCCTTTTCTTTAAAAATAGCAGCATATTGTTCCGCCACTTTAAGGGTATTGCTTCCTTTCCGGTTGGTTCCTGCAATTATAGTTATCATATATTTTATTTTTACCAGCAATAGTTCAATTACCAGCTTTGCTTGCGTCGCACACTTGTGCCACATAATAAAACTGAACATTTATGTGGCCCCGCTGCAAGCAGGGTACGGTATAGCGTTACTTGGCATTTACTGCAAACACATTATTTGCAAAGGCTACGTGTAAACAACAAAAAAAAGGCTGGTTGGTTGCTTTTTATCAAGCTGCTCAATTAAAAGCAATATGAAGCCTTAATTTTTGTGCCGAAACGTTATTTTTGCCATCCTGTCATTGCAAAAGGAAGCAACCCGGTTATACTACCGGCTGCCTTGGCCAATACAGGTGTTAGTTTAAAACTTTTTTTTATGACGCTTACCTATTATGGCCACTCCTGCTTTTCTGTAAACATTGGGGGCAATATTCTTTTGTTTGATCCTTTTATAACTTATAATGAATTGGCCAATACCCTTGTTGATGTGGATGCATTGGCCGCAGATTATATATTAATAAGTCATGGCCATGCCGACCATATAGCCGATTGTGTACGCATTGCCAGCCGTACCGGCGCCAAGGTAATTGCCAATTGGGAAATTCATGAGTGGCTTAACAAACAAGGTGTTACCAACACCCACCCTATGAATACCGGTGGTAAATGGAATTTTGGCCCTTTTACGGTTAAATGCGTGGTAGCACAGCATAGCAGCGGTTTACCCGATGGCAGCTATGGCGGCAACCCAATGGGTTTTATTGTAACCAGCGAAGCAGGCAATTTTTATTATAGCGGAGATACCGCCCTTACATTGGATATGCAACTGGTGCCTAAATGGGCAAAACTAAATTTTGCAGTGTTGCCTATAGGAGACAACTTTACCATGGACGTGGCAGATGCCCTAACCTGTGCGCAGTTAATAAACTGCCAAAACGTGGTAGGCGTGCATTACGATACTTTTGGTTTTATTAAAATAGACCACGAGCATGCCAAAAAGACTTTTGCCGCAGCAGGCATTAACTTAGCACTGCCAGCTATTACAGGCAGTGTTTCGTTTTAAAAGAATGTATAAGACTTTGATGTGTTATTTTGCAGCACATATAAGGCAAGTGCCCCAAAATGTTTATTTATATTGTGTGGTACAAGTGTGCGACGCAACAACAGCTTAATAGCAGCACTGCTGCCGGCAACCAAAACAATAACAGACCAATTAAACAGGCTTTAGATTTATGGCGAAAATTATTGGAGTAGCAAATCAAAAAGGGGGGGTGGGTAAAACCACAACGGCAATTAATCTGGCCGCAAGTTTTGCAGTGCTGGAGTATAAAACATTGCTGGTAGATGCTGACCCGCAAGCCAACAGCACCACTGGTGTGGGTTTTGATTTGCACAATGTTACCCAAAGCTTGTACGATTGTATGGTGAATGAAACACCGGCCAAAGATGTTATTTTAAAATCGGATATACCTTACCTGGATTTAATACCCAGTCATATTGACCTTGTAGGTGCAGAAATTGAAATGATTAATTACCCCAACCGAGAGTCGGTTTTAAAAAATATTTTAGCACCGGTAAACAGCGATTATGATTTTATAGTTATTGACTGCTCTCCTTCATTAGGCCTTATAACTGTAAATGCGTTAGCTGCTGCCAATTCTGTAATTGTGCCGGTACAAACAGAGTTTTTTGCATTAGAGGGTTTGGGCAAATTATTAAACACCATTAAAATTGTACAAAACCGCTTAAACACCAGCCTGGAAATTGAAGGCATTTTAATGACCATGTATGATGGCCGTTTGCGCCTGTGCAACCAGGTGGTTAGCGAAGTACGGAAGCATTTTGATGAACTGGTATTTAGCACCATTATACACCGTAATTCAAAAATAAGCGAGGCGCCAAGCGTTGGTAAGCCAGTGGTGTTATATGACGCCGTAAGTAAGGGTGCAATGAACTACCTGAACCTTGCAAAAGAAGTTTTACAAAAAAACAATATGACCCGCATTTCTCAGGAAGAACGGATTATACAATAACAACTACCCTGCTTAGCAGCAGTATGATTTTATAGCAGTAACATGACCAACCCCAAACAAAATAAAGACGCATTAGGAAAAGGCATTCGCTCTTTATTACAGAGTATTGATGCAGATTTAAAAACTACTACCGGTACGTTAAAAACAACGGTGGTAGAACAAGCTACTGGTATTATAAGAATACCAATTGTCGATATTGAAACCAACCCCAAACAGCCCCGCAGAGATTTTGATGAACAGGCATTGAATGAGTTGGCGGCTTCTATTAAGTTGCACGATATTATACAACCCGTTACAATATCAAAACTGGCCAACGGCAAGTATCGTTTAATTTCTGGTGAGCGTCGTTATAGGGCTTCTAAAATTGCCGGACTTACAGATATACCTGCTTACATACGCCAGGCCAACGATATACAGTTACTAGAGCTGGCTTTATTAGAAAATCTGCAGCGTGAAGACCTGAATGCTATTGAAATTTCTTTAAGCTACAAACGTATGATGGATGAGCTGGATTATACACAAGAGCAGGTAGCAGAACGTATGGGTAAAGAAAGAAGCACCGTAGCCAACTACATCCGCTTGCTTAAATTACCGCCAGATATACAAGTAGCGGTGCGTACAGGGGGCATCAGTATGGGCCATGCCCGCGCATTAATTAATGTAGATACAGTAGATAAGCAGCTCTATATTTTTCATGAAATAACAGAACGCCGTTTATCGGTACGTCAAACAGAAGATTTAGTAAGAAAATTATACAAATCTCCTGCGGCCGTTAAACAATCTGTAAAATCAGATCTTCCTCCCATCTATAAAAAAATTGAAGATAACTTAGCATCCCGTTTCAGTACCAAGGTAAAGCTCAATCACAATAAAAAAGGATACGGCAATATCAATATTGAGTATTATTCTTTAGAAGAGCTGAATAAAATTTTAGATGTACTGGGCGTTACCGGCAGTTAAAGCAAGTATGAAGTATTTGTGCATTTTTATAGGGTTTCTCATCATCACTCTGGCCGCATCCGCACAGCAGTCAGATTCTACCATACGTATTATGAGCGTAGACTCATTTGCAGTTAGAAAAAAACCTGCAAACGATAGTCTTACTAAAAAGCACCAACCAAGAAAAGCCACAATACGTTCTGCAATTTTACCCGGCTGGGGGCAAGCCTACAATAAAAAGTATTGGAAAATACCCATTGTATACGCAGCCCTGGGTACCACCGCAGTTGTGTTTGATTATAATATTAAACAATACAAAAAAATAAAGTTTGCCTATTTTACCCTACTTAATCAGGATACGGCCAACTATCCAAATGTTGCAGAAGAACTACAACCATTCATAGAACAAAATGCATTATCTGCCTTGCGCAATGGCCGTAATGAATTTAGAAGAAATATAGATTACACCGTATTGGTCTTCATTTTATTTTGGGGCTTAAACGTGGTAGACGCCACAGTAGATGCACATTTAAAAGAGTTCGACATCAGCAACGATCTCAGTTTAAAAATTAAGCCTAATATTAATACCCTGCCCAATACTGGCGGAATAACTCTGGCACTCACCTTTGGTAAAAATCAAAATGCGCCAAAAACTATTAAGAAAGTATTTTAGGTAACCGGCAGTTGTTTTTCATAGCAGCATCCTTGCCACGCTCGTTTTAACGGCAACGCTATAAGCAACTTTTTTTAGAAGCATACTTTTCTTCTTCTTACAACAGGTTTCGGCTATCAGCTGTTATTATTTACCATAAACAGAAATACTATATTTGCTTTAAACAGGTAAAAGCAAATGAAAATTGCATTGATAGGCTATGGAAAAATGGGCAAAGCTATTGAAGCTATTGCTATAGAAAAAGGGCATGAAATTATTGCCCGTATTGATGTTGATACTGCCCATAAGTTTACAAAACAAGAATTAGAAAAAGCAGATGTAGCCATTGAGTTTACAAGTCCGCACAGTGCATTTGATAATGTAATGAAATGCCTATCGTTTAACGTGCCGTTGATATGTGGCAGCACCGGGTGGTTACCAAATCTGCCAGAAGCCGAAGCATATTGTAAAGCCAATAATGGCAGCTTTTTATACGCTAGTAATTTTAGTATAGGTGTCAATATCTTCTTTGAAATTAATAAGCGTTTGGCTGCTTTAATGGCGCCACATGCAGCGTATGAAATAAGCATGGAAGAAATACACCACACCCAAAAAAAAGATGCACCTAGCGGCACTGCCGTATCGCTGGCAAAACAAATTATAGAAAGCGTGCCCCGCAAAAAGAGTTGGGTGTGCGATGTGCCAGCTGCACAAAACGAAATAGGCATTACGGCCAAACGCATAGATCCGGCCCCCGGCACACACCAGGTAACCTATCATTCATCTATTGATACTATTGATATAATACATACAGCACACAATCGCACAGGTTTTGCAACAGGGGCTGTATTAGCTGCTGAGTATATAAAAGATAAGAAGGGTTTGTTTAGTATGAAGGATGTGCTGGGTTTATAAAAACACTGCATGAAAAAAATAAAATTGCTGGTTATATGTTTGTTTTTGTTTGGTTTGGCATTGCCCCAAAATAAAAACAAAATAGCACGGTTAGAAAAAGAATTAACTGCTGCTAAAACAGACACTGCTAAAATTAAAGGCCTCACAGGGCTTGCGTTTGAAGTAGTGGAAATAGACCGTGAAAAAGCCCGCAGTTACAGCCTGCAAGCCCTGGTACTTAGTAAAAAAAATAATTACCCAAAGGGTTTAATGTTGGCCTACTATGCCTTAGGCATGATAGCCGATTACGAAGCTAAAACAGATAGCCTTTTATATTTTTATAATAATTCTCTTAAATACTCCACCGCTTTAAAAGAACATAAATGGATTGCAGATACATGGATTAATATGGGCCTTGCTTATGTGCATGAAAGTAAATTTCCTGAGGCGCTTAATTATTACAACAAGGCAGAGAACTTAGCAGAAAGTATATCAGATGATGGGTTGCTGGCAAAAGCTTATCGTAAAAAGGCAAACTTATTCATGCAGTCCTTAGACTATAAAAAAGGACGAGGATATGTTTTAAAGTCAATTACTATTTATGAACGCTTAAAAGATTCGGCCACTTTAGGCGAAGCATTCGGCAGCTTGGGATGGGCTTATAGATCTGAAAAAAAATACGATAGTACTGTTTATTATTTGCAGCATGCAATAGCCATTTTTGAAAAAATAAATTATATAACATTTATACCAGTTGCTTATACAGAAATTGGAGCCGCATTAAACGAGCAGGGAAAATATTCAGAAGCAGTTGCCAACTTTTTAGCTGCAGAGCGTATTTATGATACGCTCAATTACCCCTCACATCAGGATGCTTTACATGTTTATTATGGAAACGCATTAACCCATCTGAATCAGTTACCCAACGCAAAAGAGCATTACTTAAAAGGAATTGATTTTGCCATAAAAGAAGGTGATCTGGAAATTCATTCAGAAGGATTACTGGGGCTTACACAGGTATTAAAAAAAATGGGTAATCACGCAGAGGCTATTTTCTATTTTGAAAAATATGATAGTCTCAGAAATGTATTATCAGAAAAAGAACAATTATCTACTGTTTCAGAAATGACGGAAAAATATGAAGCAGCAAAAAAAGAAAAACAAATACAAGAGCAACAACTTGCTTTAACAAAAAAGAATTACCAGCTTATTGGGGCTGCTGGTGTATTAATTGCTTTAGGGCTGCTGGCCTATTCCTATTACCGTCGGTACCGGTTAAAGAAGGAGAAGGAGTTGCAGGCGGCCATATTTCAGCAGCAGGATATGGCCACCAAGGCGGTAATGGAAGCGGAAGAAACA
>REAR01000054.1 GCA_004295245.1 Sphingobacteriales bacterium
GCTATCTCTTGTTAACACTGCTGAATTATTGTTTGCTGTAAAAGTGCTTGCGACGCAACGATGCTGATTGAAGCGTTGAAGCTGGTATCTCAAAAAAAAATTAAAAACATTTTATGGTAAGTGTGCTTAAAAAATTAGTAGCAGTGCAACTAGTGTTGTGCTTAACGTTAACCACTTTTGCTCAATACCCCGAAATTCCGGCAGATGTGCAACGGGCATCAGACTCTTTAATGAATGCAGCCCGTAAACGCTCAGACAGCGCATGGGCTGTGGCCTTACCCCTTATAGATAAAGAAGCAAAAGAAGGAAGGCCTTTTATACCCTGGGCCTCTCGTATAGATGAGTTACCACAGGCAGCTATACCTGCTTTTCCGGGTGCAGAAGGCGGTGGTAAATTTAGTTTTGGTGGGTAGTTACTAATTTAAATGATGACGGTGAAGGAAGCCTTCGATGGGCTTGCGAGCAGGGCGGTGCAAGAATTATTGTATTTAATGTAGCTGGCATCATTCGTATAAAAACGCCGTTAGTGATAAGAGCGCCATATATTACTATTGCAGGGCAAACAGCACCGGGCGATGGAGTTTGTGTGGCTGGAGAAAGCGTTTGGATTAATACTCACGATGTGGTTATTCGTTACATGCGTTTTCGCCGGGGCGAAACATGGGTGGGAAGAAGAGATGATGCTATTGGCGGCAATCCCATTGGTAATATTATGATTGATCATGTAAGTGCCAGCTGGGGGTTGGATGAAAACATGAGCATGTATCGCCACATGTATAATGATAGCACTGGTAAGATTGAAGATAAATTTCCTACAGTAAACATTACTATTCAAAACTCAATATTTAGTGAAGCGCTGGATACCTGGAACCATTCTTTTGGCAGTACATTGGGTGGAGAGAATTGTACCTTTATGCGCAACCTTTGGGCAAACAATGCAGGCCGTAATCCATCTATTGGCTGGAATGGTGTTTTTAACTTTGCCAATAATGTAATTTTTAACTGGGTGCACCGCAGCATTGATGGCGGCGACTACAGGGCACAATACAATATCATTAATAATTATTTTCAACCGGGGCCAGCCACACCAAAAAATAATGTTGGGCACAGAATTTTAAAACCGGAAAGTGGCAGAAGTAAACTCAAATACAGCGTGTATGGCCGTGCCTATGTAAACGGAAATATTATGGAAGGATATCCTGAAATAACTAAAGATAATTGGAACGGCGGTGTACAGGTAGAAGAAATGAAAAATACCGGTGAGTACACTGCAAATATTAAATGGCCAAAACCATTAATAACACCAGCCATAACAATGCTTACCGCTACCGAAGCAAGAAAATATGTACTGGCAAATGCTGGAGCCACATTACCAGTAAGGGATGCAATTGATACAAGAATTGTTAAACAGGTAACTACAGGTAAAATTGAATTTGACCCCAATATAAAATTACCCGAAACTCAATTCAAGCACCGCCGCTTACCAATCGATTCGTATAAGCAAGGCATTATAACCGAGCCGATGCAGGTAGGTGGTTACCCCAATTATAAAGGTACGCCCTACAAAGACAGTGATACCGATGGAATGCCTGATGCATGGGAAATAAAAAATAAATTAAATCCTAATAATGCAGGCGATGCCACCACAATAAATGCAAGCGGATACAGTAATATTGAAGTATATTTAAACAGTGTGGTAGATGTTAAAACTGTAAAACCGGCTGCGCCAGTTAAAAAATAATTGTGTTACCAGCAGCTGTTTTTCATAGCAGCATCGTTGCGTCGCACACTTAAACAATTGTAAATTTAATCAGCATATACCGTTAAGCATGCAAGGATATAAACATATAGTAAGAGTGTTTGCTTTACTTTGTGTTCTTTGTGTCTTTGTGGTTAAATTAAATGCACAAAAAAATGCAAAGCCTGTTCCGCCACTCTACTTTCATAAAGGCAAGCTCACTTACACACCCGACTCCCTCAATAACCGCATCCCCGATTTTTCTTATTGCGGTTACAAAGCTTCCGAACAAGTAATTCCAACGCTTTCAATAAAAGTAGTAGTACCTGTTGCCAAAGGCGACGCTACAATAAGAATACAAGCAGCATTAGATTATGTAGCAACATTACCTGTTGATGCAAACGGATTTCGTGGAGCCGTGTTATTGCAAAAGGGTATTTATGAAGTATTTGGACAATTACGTATTACTGCAAGCGGCGTAGTGCTGCGTGGCAGTGGTGTGAATACCACCACAATTATTGGTGCAGGTACAGGAAGGCTGGCTCTAATAAAAATTGTTGGTAAAAATGATATTCCGAAAGATATGTTCGGCGGTAAAATTAAAGAAACGTATGTACCTGTTGGGGCAATGAGTTTTCATGTGGATAGTTCTATTGCTTTTAAAGAACATTCTAATAAAATAATTATCCGCCGTCCCTCTACACAAAAATGGATTAACACATTAGGCACTGAAATTTTTGGCGGTGGTATTTCATCTTTAGGCTGGAAACCCGGGGACAGAGATTTATTTTTCGACCGTACCATCACAAAAATTGAAGGCAACACTATTTATATTGATGCACCCATTACAACCGCATTAGATACCACTTACGGTGGCGCCACTTTTTATTTTTATAATAACAATGGAGGTCGCATCAACAACAGCGGTATCGAAAATATAAAATTGAGTTCAGCTTTTGATAAAACAAACCTCAAAGACGAAGACCACCGCTGGAATGCCATCAACGTAGAAAATGCAGAAGACTGCTGGGTACGCCAAATAAGTTTTGAAAATTTTGCTGGTAGTGCCGTAAGTGTATTAGAAACATCGAAAAGAATAACAGTAGAAGATTGTGTTTCTAAAAACCCGGTTTCAGAAATTGGCGGGCAGCGGCGTTATACTTTTTTAACCACCGGCCAGCAAACATTATTTCAGCGTTGCTATGCTGAAATACAGTTTTAGTGGAGCTATTGATAGTTGGGCAAGTGGTGTATTGTTTGATGTGGTGAATGTAGATGGTAATGCACTACTTTTTGGCAATCGTGGGCAGGATGGGAACGGTGCAGGCTGGACAGCAGCCAACAGTGTGTTCTGGAATTGTACCGCAGCAAGAATTGATTGTTATAAACCTCCCACTGCACAAAATTATTCTTTTGGCAGCTGGGCACAGTTTAGCGGCGATGGCTATTGGGGAGAATCGAATAACACTATTACGCCACGCAGTTTATTTTATCAGCAATTAAAAGAAAGATTAAATAAAGATGTGGATGCACAGGCGCAGTTGTTGTATGTACTAACAGAAGCCAGCAGCAGCCCATCAGTAGAAGCGGCGCAGCAGTTAACGAAAGAAGCGGCAAAACCAAGAATGCAATTGAAGGAGTGGATTGAGGCAGCAGCGAAAAGAAATGCTATCAACACAACATCAAATGCTGCTGTAACTATTGATGTGATAGGAATAAAAAAAGCAACAATACCAGTTGCGGCACCAGCCCTGCAAATAAAAAATGGCTGGCTGGTAAGAGGTGATGAAATTCAAACAGGCAAACGCACTAATGTACAATGGTGGAGTGGCGGCTTACAGCCAAAAGATATT
>REAR01000055.1 GCA_004295245.1 Sphingobacteriales bacterium
ACCCGGAGCAAGAATGCTGGTAAACGACGAAGGCATGATAACTGGTGCTATTAGCGGTGGCTGCCTGGAAGGAAACGCATTACAAAAAGCATTGTTTGCAATTACAAAACAAGAACCACTGGTAGTTACGTATGATACCAGTGATGAAGAAGATCGATCTATAGGTGTGCAACTGGGTTGCGCTGGAATTATAAAAGTGTTGTTTGAGCCAGTTCATCCTGCAAAAGCCGATAACCCGATTGAGCTTATTAGAAAAATATTACAAAACAGACAACCTTCTGTGCTGATAACTTTTTACAACGTAAACAACACACAAAACAAGTTAACAGGTACTTATTTATTTACAGATATACTTGATAATGCAGCAGCGTATAAACTTACACCAGCTACAATACACAACTTACAGCAAGATGTTGACAGATGTCTGGCCAATGCCCATGCTCAATTTACACAATGCCATGTGAATGAAGCTACGGTACAATGTTTTATAGAATGGGTGCCGCCAGTTACTAAATTAGTAATAGCAGGTGCAGGCAATGATGCTATTCCGCTAATGCAAATGGCAGAGTTGTTGGGCTGGCAGGTTGCAATAATTGATGGGCGCTACACACATGCAAAACAAGAACGGTTTAGTGCCTCTTGCCAGGTTACAGTAACCAATGCTGAAGCGGCTTTTGAAAAAATTTCGGTAGATGCTTTTACCGTATTTGTTTTACTTACGCATAATTATAATTATGATAAAGCTATTTTAAGATGGCTGTTACCATTAACCACCCCTTATATTGGTGTGTTAGGACCAAAAAAGAAACTCAACCACATGCTGCAAGATTTAAGAGCAGACGGAGTTGAAATAACAGACCTTGCAATAGAAAAATTATACGGTCCTATTGGTTTAGAAATTGGGGCAGAAACACCAGAAGAAATTGCAATAAGCATTATTGCAGAAATATTGGCAGCACTCAGAAAAAAACCGGGTGGCTATTTAAAAACCAAAGCCACCACGATACATCAAAGTACTACTAATATATCTGTAAGCGATGTTGTATAATATTAAACAACCCGGTATTGTAATTTTAGCAGCGGGGCAAAGCAAGCGGCTGGGTAAGCCTAAGCAACTGCTGCCATTTAACGGCGTTAACTTAATTGAAGCTGCAGTTAAAACGGCAACAGCCGCTGCAGCAGCGCCAGTTGTAATAGTTTTGGGGGCGTATAGCGAGTTAATACAACCCCATCTTAGTTCTTATAAAAAATTGCAGGTGGTAATAAACGAAGATTGGCCAACAGGCATGGCTTCGTCAATACAAAAAGGTATAGCTGCGTTACAACAACATAACAATGCTGTTGATGGAGTGCTTTTAATGGTATGCGACCAACCTTTTTTACACCCTGCTATTATTAATGATTTAATAAATTTGCAACAACAAACACAACTGCCGGCAGCGGCTTGCCGCTATCAGCAAAAAACAGGCACACCTGCTTTGTTGCATCAATCGCTTTTTGCAGAGCTGCTGCAGTTAAAAGGCGATACCGGCGCCAGAAAAATTTTAGAAGCACTGGACACAAAGGTTGCATTGCTGAACTTTGAAAAAGGAAACATTGATGTTGATACAGAAGCAGATTATCAACAATTAATTAAACCATCATCTGAAAGTAAATGATTATTGATCCCTATAACAGAGTACACAATTACCTAAGAATTTCCTTAACGGATAATTGTAACCTGCGTTGTTTTTACTGCATGCCAGAAGAAGAGTATGATTTTACACCTGCTTCAAGATTAATGCAACCAAACGAAATAGAAACTATTGCAAAACAATTTGTACAACTGGGTGTAACCAAAATACGCCTTACCGGCGGCGAACCACTGGTAAGAAAAGATGCTGCTGCTATTATTACCGCACTATCAAAACTGCCGGTTACATTAACGCTTACCACCAATGCGCTGCGACTGCATCATTTTACAGATGTGCTGACGAATGCCGGCATCAAATCGCTTAACATAAGTTTAGATACCCTGCAAGAAGAAAAATTTTTATTAGTTACCCGACGTAATGAGTTTAAGCAGGTGTACAATAATATTCAGCTGATGTTACAACGCGGCTTTCATGTTAAAGTAAACGTTGTTGTAATGAAAGGCTTGAATGAAAATGAAATTTTAGATTTTGTTGCATGGACAAAAGAACAACCTGTTCATGTTCGGTTTATAGAGTTTATGCCTTTTACGGGTAATAAGTGGACCAGCAATAAAGTTTTTTCTTACCATGAAATTTTGGAGCTCATCCAAAAACAATATGCAATAATAAAATTGCAGGATGATGCACACGATACGGCCAAAGCTTTTCAGGTGCCGGGGCATATTGGTACTTTTTCAGTTATCAGTACTATGACGGCACCTTTCTGTAGCACTTGCAACCGCCTGCGTTTAACGGCTGATGGCAAATTAAAAAATTGTCTTTTTTCAAAAGAAGAAACTGATTTGCTTACGCCGCTCAGAAATGGTGCCGATATCATTCCATTAATACATGAAAACATTGCCAGCAAAGCCAAAGAGTTAGGCGGGCAGTTAACTACCAATTTTGAAACCCTGCATACCGACGAAATTAAAAACAGAAGTATGATAACCATTGGCGGTTAATTTAATTGCT
>REAR01000204.1 GCA_004295245.1 Sphingobacteriales bacterium
AGTGCCACAGCTACTCGTTCCTCGCAGCGTTGCAGCTAACATGTGCGACGCAACAATGCTGAAGCGGTTGTTGCCGCTGGTTACAAAAAACCTACCCTGTTTCTGAAACTTCTTCCTTATCTTTCTTACAGGTAAAAACAATTAAAAGCAGCGTGTTTTTAGCATGGAGCAAAATGCCAACTTACAACGAAAATTAGGGTTATGGGCTACCGTATCTATTGTTGCCGGTAGTGTTATAGGCAGCAGTATTTTTATGAAGCCATCTGTAATGGCGCAGCAGTTACAATCGCCAGTACTCTTATTATTGGTTTGGGTTTTTGCGGGCATTGTTTCATTTATGGGTGCTATGATTAATGCAGAAATTGGTGCAATGCTGCCTGTTACCGGCGGACAGTATGTGTTTTTTAAAAAAATGTATGGTAATGCTTTTGCTTTTTTATATGGCTGGGCAGCTTTTGCTGTAATTAATACAGCCTCTGTGGCGGCCATTGCATATGTGTTTGCGCAGTACACAGAGTATTTTGTGCACCTGCCACGCTTGCCTGCAGCAACAGAACACAGCCTGCGGCTTACCATACCATATGTGGGCCATGTGTTTCCGTTAGAAAATATCGGGGTTAAATTATTAGCAGTTGCTGTTATTCTTTTTTTAACTGCAGCCAATTATTTAAGTGTAAAATTTGGCAGCTCTTTACAGGTTTTTTTTTCTATTATAAAAGTGGCGGCTTTGTTGTTTTTGGTAACGGTAATATTTTTTTCCTCAAAAGGAGCGGCGCAACATTTAATTACGCCCATGAAAGATATTGCTAAAAATAGCTGGCAAACCGTGCTGGGTTTTATTGCAGCTATTTCTGGCGCTTTTGCTGCCTACGATGGGTGGAATAATATTGGCTTTGTTGCCGGAGAAATAAAGAACCCTTCAAAAAATATTCCGCGTGGGTTGTTTATTGGTTTGGGTATTTGTGTAGTGCTGTATGTGCTTACCAATGAGGCTTACTTGTATATGCTGCCAATAGATAAAGTGGCCACCTCTTCTTTACTGGCTACAGATGCTGTTACGCCAGTTTTGGGTGCAGCAGGTGCAGGTTTAATTGCAGCAATGGTCATGATATCAACTTTTGGTGCCACCAATGGCAATATACTAGCCTGTGCAAGGGTAACTTTTTCTATGGGGGCTGCTAAAGAATTTTTTACATGGACGGGTAAGGTACACCCACAGTATAAGACGCCGGGCAATGCTTTGTGGCTACATGCATTGTGGACTTGCCTTTTTGTTTTTAGTGGCTCTTTTGATATGCTTACAGATCTTTTTGTTTTTGTTACCTGGATATTTTACGGCTTTGCTGCCTTTGGCATTTTTATATTAAGAAAGAAAATGCCCGATGCAGAAAGACCTTATAAAATTTGGGGATACCCCTGGCTACCGGTGTTTTTTGTTTTGTTTACGGCTTTCTATGTGGTGGTTACCATTTATAATGATATTACAAATTATGCAGAAGGCCGGGTAACTGTTATCAATTCCGTATTGGGATTACTGATCACCTTTGCCGGTCTTCCTTTATACTGGCTTTTTAATGCTTTTAATAAAAAACAGGTACTTAAAAACGGGTAAGGGTTGTAATTACTTCTTTATGCTGTGGAAACTGTTTAATTAATGTTTCCCTGGCGCCTAATTCAAAATCATCAAAATGAAAACCGGGAGCTACCGTGCAGCCCACCAACGCATAACCACCACCGGCTTTTACTTTGCTGCCAAACCAGCTACCTGCAGTTACCACTGCCTGAAATTGTTCTTTACCAGCAGGGTTATTGCCCAGCAAATGTATTAGAAGGCTGCCGTCTGTTTTTATTTCATACACTTCTAACGCATCTCCATAATAAAAATGCCACAACTCATCAGACGCAATGCGGTGCATGGCAGAAAACTGATGCGCTTGCAGTAAAAAATAAATAGCCGTGGCCACCGGCCGCTCTCCATGAAATGTATTGGGTAAAATGGTTGGCGATAATTGCAGCGCAGCTTCATAACTGCGGCGGTAAGCACCTCCTTCAATATGAAGCTCTAATTGCAGTTTTTCAATCCAGTAATTGGCTGTATAAGCATTGTTATTGGGTAACATATACTTTCATATCTCGGTTGCCCCAAAACCATAACTTAACAGAGTCTCTCACCCTTGTTGTGTCTGTTGCAGCACCAGTAAATGGAATGTATAAAAAATAACGGGTAGAATCTTTTTGCCCCAGCTTTACTTTACCACTGGTTTTATCTACCTGTGTTTGTAATAAGGCTTTGTTGCGGCTGGTCCATAAAACCACTTTAAAACTACCATTTGCAGCAGCTACAGTGTTGGTAGTAGTTGGGGTAGTAGCCGGTGCCATAGTAGTTGTAACAGTATCTGTTTTCACAACTACGGTTTGTGTAGTATCTGGTAATGTATTTAACGTATCTGTGGTATTGCTTATCGTAGTTGTGGTTTCAGTTGCAAGATTTGTTGCAATTGATGCGTCTCCAGCATTTTTATTATAAAGGTAATAACCACCCCAAACCACTAATGCCAGGGTTAATAAAACGCCCAACACCAGTACGCCTTTTCTACCCGCACCACTACTACTGTTCTCTTTATGTTCTTCCATAAAAACCGACCTTCTTTTATTATCTCCTTGCTTACTATTCGTCGGGTCTTCTAACCTTACATTTACGGGGGTGCCGGCGCTAAACTCAAAATGCCCTTCCTGTGTTTTTAATAAAGTACCAATGCCTTCAATCAGAAAAGGTTTGCCAATATTTAAAAATTGCTGTGCTAATAAGGTGTAAGAATCTAAGTCGGCAATGGCCAGCGCTTTCATTTTGCCGGTTTTGGCTTTAATAAAATCAATCAGCGCATCTGTGTAAACAGGTGCTGTTTTTGAAGAGAAATGAATGCCTTCTATAATTGGTTTCACTTTGGCATTCTCATCGGGCAATACCGCATTTTCATCCATTGTAAAGCTGCCAATACCCGGCAACGATAATTCTTTGTGCTGGTATAAATAAAGGGCTAGTAAATTATCAACTTTCAAAATGGGGTAGTTTTATTAGGCCAATTTACAAATAAATAATTACAGAACCGGCTTCTGCTGTATTTGTTAGCAGCAATAACGGTGCTAAGCAGTACATATTGTATTTTTGCTGTATGAACAAAGCGCTAACAGCCGACGAAAAACGTTTTATGGAGTGGTGGCAACAGCATAAAGACCGTGAGAAAAAATTACTCCGCCAATGGTTAGTAGGCTTGCCTATTGGTTTGGCTATTGCCATACCTATTATCATTAGTTTGGCTTCTGGTTGGTATAAAAGGGCCAATATGTGGGCACAAGGGCATAACCCAACACAAACCGCAATAGTTATTGGCATTGCTCTTTTATGCATCATTAGTTTTGCAGCTATCTTTTACAAACGCCATAAATGGGATCAGTACGACCAGTTGTATAAAGAATTACTACAAAAACAACAGCAAAATTCTGCAGTAACTGATAATTGATAAATTAGCCTTTTGGCGTGCAGCCTTTACCCATTTTAAAGGGTCTTTTACAGTATATTCGCAAAAAAATAAAGCAGCAATGAAGAAACTAGCAATGATGATGGCGTTCGCTGCCATGTTAATGACCGGGTTTAGTTGTTTAAAGAAAGATGACACTACCTGTTCTGACCGTACCGTGGCACAAGACGAACCCGCAATTTTATCGTACCTGTCTACCAACAGTATTACCGGCTTTGTAAAACACAGCAGTGGTCTTTATTATAAAGTTTTAAGCACGGGTACCGGTGCCACTCCCAGTTTATCAAGCAAAGTATATGTAAAGTACACCGGCAAATTTACCAATAACAGCGTTTTTGAAACCGTAACAGATGCCAGCAAAACAGGTTGGGTACTGGGCAGTTTAATACAAGGCTGGCAAATAGGTATTCCGTTAATTTCTAAAGGAGGCAGCATTCAGTTATACATTCCTTCTGCAATGGCGTATGGTTGCAATGCACCCGGCACTATACCGGCCAATTCAATACTTATATTTCAGATTGATTTAGTAGACGTATTATAATATTATTGTTACCAGCATTTGTTTTCCATGGCATCATCGTTGCGTCGCACATGTTAGCCGCAACGCTGCGAGGGACGATTAGCTGTTGCACATCATCCCGGCTTTAGCAGGACTTGTACCACAAAATAACGCTGGGCCATACTACAAATGCTGAAGGGTGCGACGCAACAAAAGTTGAATAGCAATACCAATGCTGGTAAACAAAAAATTGAAATAGCCTTGCCACACCGCAAGGCTATTTTGTTTTACATTTGAACTACTAAAACACGCAACTTGCCACACGAAGCTATTTCTGTATTTGATATTTTTAAAATAGGGGTGGGCCCTTCCAGCTCTCACACACTGGGCCCGTGGCGTGCCGCACAATTGTTTATAAAATGGGTAGAGCAGCAAAATGTATTGCAACAAGTAACAGCAGTAGAAGTGTTGTTGTATGGATCGTTGGCAAAAACAGGAAAAGGCCACGGCACCGATGTGGCGGTGCAATTAGGTTTGTGTGGCGATGACCCGGTAACCTTTGATGTAAACAGTATTAACAGCAAGGTGGCCGATATAAAAAGTATGAAACGGCTGGTGTTGGCCGGTAAACATGAAATTGATTTTGACCCTGCTGAAGATATTGAGTTTCTGTTCAACGAATCGTTGCCCTACCACCCCAATGCCGTTACTTTTTTAGCAACACTTGCTAATGAACAGAATATTGCAGCAACCTATTATTCTATTGGCGGCGGCTTTGTAAAAAAAGAAGGAGAAGATGCTAACAACGCTCATGCAATTGCACTGCCTTTTCCTATTAATACGGCGGATGATTTACTGCACTGGTGTATGAAAGGGCTTTCTATAAACGAAGTGGTAATGGAAAATGAAGCAGCCTGGCGCAGTGAAGCTGCAACCCGCAGTGGCGTTTTACAAATATGGAAGGTGATGCGGGATTGTATTTATCGCGGTTGCCACACACAAGGTTTATTACCGGGTGGCCTGCAGGTAAAACGCAGAGGCTACGATTTAAATAAAAAATTACTGGCCGGTAAAAACTATACCAATTACGAAACATGGGTGCAAGCCATACAAAGTGGCGGCAATAGTTTTAATTATATTTTAGACTGGGTAAGTTGTTTTGCATTGGCAGTGAATGAAGAGAACGCTTCTTTTGGCCGTGTGGTTACAGCGCCTACCAATGGTGCCGCCGGTGTTATACCCGCCGTGTTGCAATACTTTGTTACTTTTTGCAATGGCAACGAAGAAGAGAAGATTGTGCATTTTATTTTAACGGCTTCAGAAGTAGGCAGCATTTTTAAAAAGGGAGCTACTATATCTGCAGCAATGGGTGGTTGTCAGGCAGAGATTGGTGTATCTTCTGCAATGGCCGCCGCAGCATTAACTGAATGTTTGGGTGGCACACAACGGCAGGCATTAATGGCTGCAGAAATTGCCATGGAACATCACTTGGGTTTAACCTGCGACCCCATTGGCGGGCTGGTGCAAATACCCTGCATAGAAAGAAATACTATGGGGGCTATCAAAGCTATTACTGCTTCTCAGCTGGCTTTGCAAAGTGCCCCCGATTTTGCTAAAGTATCTTTAGACGCTGTTATAAAAACCATGTGGGATACCGCACAGGATATGAGCAGCAAATACAAAGAAACGGCAGATGGCGGTTTGGCCGTTAATATTCCCATCAGCTTGCCAGAGTGCTGATTGCTTCGTTGTTTCACTTTCATTCATACAAGTACTGTGTTACAACTATTGGTTGTAACTAAACTGCTGTATAAAAGTTAAAATGCATTTACAGCGCTTTGTAAGCCCGTTACTTTAAATGAATTTTGCAGCCTGAATTTTCAACTTTCTTTATTTACGGTTGTTTAAGCATACGATAGGTTTGGCAAACAAACTTTTCAACGGAAAAATTATAAGCATGGCAGAAATGTACAAAGGCAAAATTTTATTGAATCCACTGGCAAGAATTTTCCAGGTCATCAGATTTGAAAAGCGGGAGATTTCCACCATCTATTTTTTTGCCATTTTATATGGCTTACTGCAATTATCGCTACCGCTGGGTATACAGGCCATTATAAATTTTATTTTGGCTGGTGCCATGAGCACTTCTATGTGGCTGTTAATTTTTCTGGTGGTGCTGGGTGTTTTTTTAAGTGGCAGCCTGCAGGTTAGCCAAATGCGCATTATTGAAAAAATTAACCAGAAATTATTCAGCCGCTATGCTTTTGAGTTTGCTTATCGTATTCCTAAGCTGGATATGAAAAGCGTAGATCATTATTACCTGCCGGAGTTAATCAACCGTTTTTTTGACACCATCTCTTTGCAAAAAGGCTTATCTAAATTGTTATTGGATATACCAACGGCTATGATACAAATTGTATTTGGCCTGATGCTGTTGTCTTTTTACAGCACCATCTTTATTTTCTTTGGTTTCTTTCTTATTGTTGTACTCTACATTATTTTATACAATACCAGTAGCCGCGGTTTAACTACCAGCCTGCGTGAAAGCGATTATAAATACGGCGTTGCCAGCTGGCTGGAAGAAATGGCAAGAGTAATACGCAGTTTTAAATTTGGTAAATCCACCGCCTTGCATATTAAGAAAACAGATGAGTTGGTGGAGGGTTATTTAGAAGCCAGAACCAGCCACTTTAAAGTATTGCAATGGCAGTACTGGAGCCTGATTGTTTTTAAGGTATTAATTACTGCTGCAATGTTAATAGTGGGTAGTGTATTGCTGGTAAAAAACGAATTGAACGTGGGGCAGTTTGTAGCGGCAGAAATTGTAATACTTGTTGTGCTTAACTCGGTAGAAAAATTCATTGTTAGTTTAGATAAGGTATATGATGTATTAACCAGCGTGGAGAAGTTGGGAAAAATATTAGACCAACCAATTGAAAAAAATGGAACAATGGTGCTTTCAGAAACAACGCCGGGCATTGGTGTGCAGGTTAATAAACTGCAATTTGCTTTTGATGTGGATGAGCCTGCCGTAATTAATGATATTTCATTTGAAGTATTGGCCGGAAAAAAAATTGCCATCATGGGCACAGAGGGTTCTGGTAAATCTACATTACTGCGCTTGCTTACCGGTTCTTATTCAGATTTTAAAGGAAGCATTTTATTAAACAATATACCCATTGGTAATTACGAGTTAGACAGCCTGCGGCACAAAACAGGTATCTTCTTCAACCAACAGGATATTTTTCATGGCACTTTATTAGAAAATATTACTTTGGGCAATACGGCAATACCAATGGAGCAGGTAATAAAAATGAGTACGGTTTTAAACCTGCGCTCTTTTCTCAATCAATTACCGCAGGGTTTTGATACCCGGTTAGACCCCACCGGTCATCGTCTCAGCCGAAGTGTGGTGCATAAAATTTTATTGATGCGTGCCTTTGCCAATAACCCCGCTCTTTTATTATTAGAAGAGCCCTGGGCTAATGTAGATGTTGTTTGCCGTGAGCAACTGCAACAATTTTTGCTGAACGATATTAAAGAAGCTACTGTATTCATTAGCACCAACGACCGTGCCTTTGCTGCCCAGTGCGATTATATTTTATACTTGGATAAAGGCAGCAATACTGCATTTGGCAACGCAGCAGAAGTATTAAAGGTTATTTAAAACACCCGCACATGGAAGTAACACACCAAAAAATAAAGAACGAGTTTAATTACGAGCTGCAAAGCACCCAGGCTATTTATAAAATTAATCAACGCACCCGTGTAAAAGTTTGGATATGGTGCATTTTAGGTGGCTTGGTAATATTGCTTTTTTTACCATGGACACAAAACATTCGTGCCACCGGCACTGTAACTACATTGTACCAGCAGCAGCGTCCGCAACAAATCAATGCCATCATTCCCGGGCGTATTGTAAAGTGGTGGGTAAAAGAAGGAGATAAAGTAAAGAAAGGTGATACTTTGGTACAGCTAGTGAATGTTAAAGACGATTATTTAGATCCTTCAATAGTAGAAAGAACCGGCGAACAGATAGATGCTAAAAAAACAAAAGTAAATGCATACGAAAATAAAATTGCGGCCACACAAAGCCAGATTATTGCCATCCGCAGCGCAGCAGATTTAAAAGTAAGTCAGTTGCAAAATAAAATGCAGCAATTGCACCGCAAAGTAACCAGCGATAGTGCGGAGCTGATTGCCGCCAATATAGATTTAAAACAATCTAAAGACCAGGTAGACCGTGCCACAGAAATGTTTAAAGATGGTGTTATCAGTAAGTTTGATTTTGAACGCCGCAATGCTACCTACCAAAAAGCACAGGCTGCACAAACAGAAAAATTAAATAAGCTGCAAAACACAAAGC
This sequence comes from Sphingobacteriales bacterium, assembly GCA_004295245.1. Lineage (GTDB taxonomy): Bacteria > Bacteroidota > Bacteroidia > Chitinophagales > Chitinophagaceae > JACMLD01. Next base: position 8,405 of record REAR01000204.1, read on the forward strand.
AAGATTTGCAAATTACCACCATCGAAATGATGCAGGTACAGCAGGAAGCTGCCGATAAAGTTTTTAAAGCGCAAGGAGAAATTGCCGGTAGCTACAGCGATATTGCGGCTAACCGGGGCGATATTGCTAAACTAAAAATTGATGCCACTAACTACAGCATCCGTAATAACCAGTTGTACATTTTGTCTCCGCAAGATGGCCAGGTAATAAAAGCCATGAAAGAAGGCATTAACGAAATTATTAAAGATGGTGAGATGTTGGTAGAAGTAGTGCCCGATGAAATTACGTATGCCGTGGAGTTATTTGTTAACCCAATGGATCTTACATTAGTCAATCCCGGACAAAAAATCCGTTTCATGTTCGATGGTTTTCCGGCCATTGTTTTTAGTGGCTGGCCCAAAGCAAGCTATGGAACCTTTGGTGGCGAAGTGGTGGCGGTAGAATCAAATCGCAGCGATAATGGAAAGTTCAGAGTGCTGGTAAAAGAAGACAATGCCGATCGTAAATGGCCCACACAATTAAAAATGGGTGCGGGCACGGTGGGCTTTGCTTTAATTAAAGATGTACCTATCTGGTACGAGTTGTGGCGGCAAATCAATGGCTTTCCGCCAGATTATTATGTGCCTGCCAGTAAAACAACAAAAGATAAAGAAAAAGAAAAGTAGCGGGTAACCAGCAAAAGTATTTCAATATAGCATCCTTGCGTCGCACACTGCAACGGCGGTGCTTTCTTCAACACAAATGTAAAATGGCACAAAAAATAATTTCATACTTTTTGTTTTCAATACTATGGTGCACTGCAACCACACAATCTTTGCCCGATGCTGTATTAACCGAGCAGGGTTTTATTACTATTGTGCGCAGCTATCACCCGGTGGCAAAACAGGCAGAGCTGTTGGTGCAAAAAGCCCGGGCCGATTTAAGAGCCACCCGTGGTGCTTTTGATCCTGCATTTTATATAAGCAACAGTCAGAAAACTTTTGATGGTAAAAATTATTACAGCTATACTAACCCAGAATTAAAAATTCCTACCTGGTATGGTATAGAACTGAAAGCAGGCTTAGAAAATAATAAAGGCAGTTTATTAAACTCTGAGAGTACGGATGGTAAAACAAGTTATGCCGGTGTGCAGGTGCCATTGGCAAAAAATTTATTAATAGATAAACGCCGGGCTGCATTACAACAGGCAAAGCAGGCCGTATCACTCAGCCAGACAGAGCGGTTAAATTTATACAACGATTTGTTGTTTGATGCCTATGCTACTTACTGGGCTTGGGTGAAAGAATACCAGGTGTACCAGTTGCTAACAAAAAGTATTGAACTGAATGAAGCCCGCTATGGGTTAATTGTAAAATCGTATCAGCAGGGCGATCGCCGTGCTATTGATACCACATTGGCTTTATCACAACTGCAAAATTTGCAATTGCAGCAATTAGATGCACTGATGCGTTTTCGCTCCGCTGGTTTTGAGCTGTCTAATTATATGTGGCTGCCCAACCAGCAACCATACAATATGCCTGAAACTATTTTACCAGATAGTGCTTTTAATGCCGTTACTATTGATAATTACCAGTTAGAACCGGTAACCAACTATATAACCGTTGCCATGGCGCAGCATCCCAAGTTGCAAAGCTTTACTTATAAGCTAAACATGCTGGAAATTGAACGACAACTAAAATTTCAGAGCCTGTTGCCAACGCTGGATGTGAGTGCTAATGTGCTGAATAAAGGATACGATGTGGTAAAATCTGCCGACTGGAATTACCTGCAGCAAAACAATAAGTTTGGCATCACCCTTGGCATGCCCTTAATATTAAGGCAGGGAAGGGGAGATTATGCAGCTGCAAAAATAAAAATACAGGAAACCGGTTTAAGCCGTAGCCAGGTGCAGTTGCAAATAGAAAACAAAGTGAAAGATTATTATACCGAAACGCTGCTTCTGAAGAAACAAGTAGCGGCCGCGCAAGCCAAATATAAAAACGATGTGCAGGTGTTTACGGCTTTTGAAAAACTCTTTCGTATGGGCGAGGCAGAATTGTTTTTGGTAAACCAGTTTGAAAACACCGCACTTAGTTCTTTACAAAAGCTTACAGAGTTAAAAACAAAATTCTTTAAGTCGGTTATTGCATTGCAATGGGCCAGCGGGCAGTTGCGTTAAAGTTGAATACGATATTATAGTACAAGTGTGCGACGCAACGATGCTATATTGAAAAACTACTGCTGGCTACCAAAAAAATTAATTTAGCAACGGGTTTATTTCTATTTCTTTTATGCTTAACTGGCTGTAATCTCTTATTTCATTATAAAGGGTGCCGCGTTCTATGGGCTGGCGGTTTACCTGTTTAATAAGTGTTACCAGTTGGGCGGTGCTCATGCTGGGGGTTTGCTCTTCGCTGCCGGCCATGCTGTAAATCTTGGTGCTGTCATCAATGGTGCCGTCAATATCGTTTACGCCAAAGCTTAAGGTAAGTTGTGCATGCTGACGGCCAAGCATAGGCCAGTATGCTTTCAGGTGTGGAAAATTATCCATATATAAACGGGCAATGGCATAGAGGCGCATGTCTTCTATTACACTGGTTTCTGCAAGATGGCTCATTTCATTATCCTTATTTCGAAATTTGAGTGGTATGAATGTATTGAAGCCTTTGGTGCGGTCTTGCAACTGGCGGAGTTGTTCCATATGATCGATGCGGTGTGCAAAGCTTTCAATATGTCCGTATAGCATGGTGGCATTGGTATGCATGCCCAATTTATGCGCTGTTTCGTGT
>REAR01000205.1 GCA_004295245.1 Sphingobacteriales bacterium
TCGCCACCGGTACCTACTATATCCATTGTTTCGTAGGCTGCAAGATTAATAGGTACACAAAGCTGCAGCAATGCATCGCGAAAGCCCTGCAGTTCTTCTATGGTAATGCTGCGCATGAGATATACTGTCATAAAAGAAGTAATCTCATGTTCATTGTAAACTCCTTTACCAATATTCAGCAATACTTCTTTAGCAGCCTGCCGGTTCAGTGTTTTATGTTCAAACAACAGTTGTAAAATCTTTTTCATGTACTACAGTTATCAAATTTTAATTTAACGCAACCAGTTTTTTAGTATCGCTTCGCCCATGGGTGTTAACACACTCTCCCTTGTACATCGTAGGTTTTGTGTTGCAGGCCCATAATCATTCCGCTTTCATCTTCGGCGGTTATTTCCAGGGTTTGGGGCAGTTTTTCTTTTGACACCACCCAACTGTGGTAGCGGCCTACTTCTATTGTTGATGGCAGGTTGTTTAACACGCCATCTTCTTTTTTGTTATCAATATTTTTTATAGTAATGGGTGTTGCAATACCATGAAACACGCTGGTTAAATTTATGAGGCTGCCGCCAAATGCCTGCCCAATGGCCTGGTGGCCAAGGCAAACCCCCAATATTGATTTGGTGGCTGCGTACTCTTTTATTAAAGGCAATAATAAACCTGCTTCTTCTGGTATGCCCGGGCCGGGTGATAAAATTATTTTATCGTATTCATTTACTTTTTCCAGTGGCAACTGATCGTTGCGGTATACGGCTACCGGTGTACCTGTTATTTTTTGCACCAGGTGTACCAGGTTGTAGGTAAAAGAATCATAATTATCAAAAACCAATATGCGACCAGTATAGCTCATATATATTTTATTGTTGAAGGGTGCGACGCAAGGATGTTGCCACCTGCACCACCGCTGGTACAAAAATTATTTTATAGTTACAGCAAATTCAATTGCTTTTTTTAAAGCCCCCAGTTTATTGTTTACCTCTTGCAGTTCGCTTTCTGGATTGCTGGCGGCCACCACACCGGCACCTGCCTGGTAAAAAAGCGTATTGTCTTTACTTAAAAAAGTACGAATCATAATAGCATGATTGCAACTACCATCAAAACCCATAAAGCCAATGCCGCCGCCATAATAACTGCGGGCCGTGGTTTCATAAGAATCTATCAATTGCATGGCTTTAATTTTTGGGGCGCCGCTTAAAGTACCGGCCGGAAATGTTTTAGCCAACAGTTCAAACGGGTTGCTGTTTGGCCTAACGGATGCCGTTACTTCGCTTACCAGATGAATAACATGACTGTAATATTGCACCTGGCGGTATTGTGCTACGGCAACCTCATCGCATACGCGGCTTAAATCGTTGCGGGCCAAATCTACCAGCATTACATGCTCTGCATTTTCTTTGGCATCTTTTAGTAACCGTGCGGCTTCCTGCTGGTCAATAGCATCATCGCCAGTTCTTTTAAAAGTTCCGGCAATGGGGTGCACCACGGCTTTTCCATTTTTAATAATCAATTGCGATTCTGGCGAAGAGCCCATCAGTTTATAATCGCCATAATCAAAAAAGAAGAGATACGGTGAAGGGTTGATGCTTCTTAATGCCCGGTACACATTAAATTCATCGCCGCTAAAACTTTGCTGAAAGCGGCGGCTCAGCACTATCTGAAACACATCGCCCCGCAAACAACTGGCAATGCCTTTTTTTACCATTTCTATATACGCCTCATTGCTGATGTTAGAACTTTCTGTGCCGCTTACTGCAAACGGAAACACCGGCACATCTTTACTGCGTATTAAACTTTCCACAGCCTCCAGTTCACTTTCTACACCAGCTATTTTATTTTCACAAATAAACAGTTCGTCTTTATGGTGGTTAATAGCAATAACATATTGATACAGGCGATACCGCATGGTACCCACACCCGCAGCCGGCACTTTGGTTAATTCAATATCATCAAAAAATTGTACGGCATCAAAAGTAGTGTAGCCATATAAACCTTGCGCAAATTTAGCTTCTTTGCAATCTGCCGCAGACAGTTCAAACCGCTTCATAAAATCCCACAATAATTGCGGAACCTGCTTTTTGTTTTTTATAGTTAGCCGCTCTGGCTTTTGCGCCGGCAACTTATATTCAATGGTATTGCTGTTAACAATTTCAATACCAGCAATGGCATTAATACCAATAAAACTCCAGCTGTTTTCGGCGGCATGGTGGTCGGTGCTTTCCAGCAAAATGGTATCCCTAAAACGATCCCGCAGCCGCAGGTAAATACCTACCGGTGTAAACACATCGGCCAGCATTTTTCTACATTCAGTTTTTATTACAACAGGTTTCATATTTATTTTATTTGTTAACCGGCAGTGGTGCAGGTGGCAGCATCGTTGCGTCGCACCCTTGTACCGCGGCACAATATTCACCAGACAAAAAGTAAAAAGCCCCGAAATAGTTCGGGGCTTTTTATGAATACTTTATACCTAAAGCAATGACATTACAGCACCCCGGAAGAGTTTGTATGCCACCACCACTGAATATTTTTATTAGCTATTTTCATTGCTGTGCAAATATTGCCCTATAAATTTATTTCACCAAAAAAAAGTTTTACATTTAATAACAACCATTAGCCTTCTTTTACAGTACACACCATTAAATACCCTCAGCACGGTATAGTTGCCGGCAAGATTTTTTTTTAACCTTGTAAAAAATTACCCCATGTTACGCCTTTTATCCCTTTGCCTTTTATTAGTGGTTAGCCACAAAATGCTGGCCCAAAATAATCAGAAAACAGTGCTATTTGATGATTTTGCCAGTAATAAAAACAGTTGGAAAGAATACTTTTCTGGCAACTACATTGATGTGGTAAACAATGGCAAATTCATTATGGAAAACACCAATGATGGCACCCATTGGTCGGGTATTTATGCCGCTATCAATAATGCACGCAATTTTTCAATTACCGTAACTACCAACCATACCAGTGGGGTAGACAATAGCCATTATGGGGTTTATTTTGGCGCTAAAGATGGTAACAACGGCTATTGCTTTGCCATTTCTTCAAATGGATGGTACCGTTTGTTTAAATATGAGAACAGCACTTTTGTAGCCTTGTTAGATTGGGCACAACACAGCGCTATTGCAAAAGGTAATTATGTTGAAAATAAGATTAAAATAACCAAAGATGGTAGCGATTGGAAGTTTTATATAAACGACCAATATGTAACCAGCTATGGCGCCCGTGTATTTTTTGGAGACTATGTAGGTTTTAGCGTTAGCCGCAACCAACGGGTAGAGTTTGACAACCTGAATATTTTGGAATACGACGGTACGAATGCACCTGCGCCGGTAAATAATAATACGGGCAATACCCAAACAGAAATTTTTAACGACGATTTTACAGATAACAAGAACAACTGGAAACCCACCACCGCAGCTACCTTTACCACCGCCCTCAGCAATGGAAAGTTTATTGTGGATGTAAAAGACAGTACCAGTGTTACCAGCACCCGTACGGTGTATTATAAACTTGATAAAGACTTTACCTACTCTTTATCACTCATGCACACCAGTGGTGTAATGAATTATGGCTTTGGTTTGGTGTTTGACTATACCGATACTAAAAATTATTACGGTTTTCAAATAAGCGGCGATGGATCTTACCGCTTTTACAATCTCAGAGATAACAAAGCTTCTAATTTAATATCATGGACAAAAAGCAGTGCCCTTAAAACAGGCAACTATGCAGAGAATACTATTTCTTTAAAACGCCAGGGATCTACCGTTTACATATATATAAACGGGCAATATATTAACAGCGCTGCTATTAACACTTTAACCTCTCAAAAAATTGGTTTTGTAGTAGCCAACCCACAACGCATAGAATTTGACAACATGAAATTAAGCGGCGTATACGATGAGCTGGACTTAGATGATGACGAGGATGATATAGATTTTAATTTCAACAAAGAAAAAGATTTTAGCAAATACACAAAAGAATATAAGTCGGGTAACTTGTGCGACCTGATGGGTACTGTACTTACAAATGCTAAAGACACATTTGCACATATTACCAGTGGAATAAAATACAAAAATACCTGGAGCAGCGTGTATAATAGTACATTAACCATTAAAGATGCGGATAGCACCACCTTATCGCATAGCAGTTACAGCGGTTACTTTTATGCTTACATGGGTAGTTACTCTGAAAATGATGCAAAAGCAAAATTAGAAAGCTGGAAAAAGAAGATTCCGGAATGCCTGCCTGGCTATACCACTTTTACCAGTAACCCGTGGAAGAATGGTCAAAGCTTATACATTGGTAAAAAGAAAGCCAATGGAATTATTTATGCAGAAGCCAGTTTTTATGTAAGCAAAGTAAACGAGAAATATCAACTGACCTTTAGTGCAGGCACTTCTTATGACAATAAAGATTTTACTTATCTAACCAACAAAGCTGATAAATCTGATTACAACAAGCAATTTGATTTTTTACTGACAGACGCTGCTAAAGGTTTCCCTGCTATCAGCGGAGAAATGTATAAAGATGGCACAAGAACGTTTTATAAAACAAATTATCAGTTTCCGGGTTCTGTAGAAAACAAAATATCTTCCTTTCTTGGTAAAACATTAGAAACAACACTGGATCTGGGCATTGTTTCTCAAGACGAGGCAAGAGCTAAAATGAATAGTTATGTAGAAAAAATAAAATCGGCATTAGGCGCTGGCTATATGATAAGCAGATCTGATAAATCTTATTTTGATGGGTATACTTTTAATCGCAAGGATTTATTGTACGACGACAATAGTATTACCATTGAAATTATTAAAGACTATGTAAAAAACGCCTATAAAATATCGCTTAAAGTAAGAGGCAGCAATAATTAATACTAACTTTTTTTAATAAGAATGGCGGCCAAAGGCCGCCATTCTTATTTTTAACCAACCGCATTCAACGGTATTATTGTAATTTAGATGCATGAACCCCTCGCATATTTTTACCGTTGCCGGTTTGTATAACTCCGGCCCCGATCATTGGCAGACCTATTGGGAAAACGAGTACGGTTTTCAACGCATTATTCAAAAAGATTACGATACCCCTGTTTGTGCAGACTGGATAGCTACCATTGATGAAATGGTAATGAAAGGCAACCCCGCAACAACTATTTTAATTGGCCATAGCCTTGCCTGCAACACCATCGTAAACTGGGCCCATCAATACCAACGAACCATTAAAGCTGCATTATTAGTGGCTCCCAGCGATACCGAATCGGCCGTTTACCCAAGTGGTACCACCGGTTTTATACCCATGCCTTTACACAAACTTCCCTTTCCTTCTATTACTATTACCAGCGATGATGATAAATATGTAACCATTGAACGGGCAAAATTTTTTTCAAAGCATTGGGGCAGCGAGTTAGTAATTATGCAGCAATTAGGCCATATGGGCAGTGCCGATAAATTGGCCTTGTGGCCTGAAGGTTTTAAAATTTTTGAACGTGTATTAACTTTATAATAAATAAAATCATGAAACAACTACTCACCGCTCTTCTTTTATTGACTGTTGGTTTTGCCCATGCACAGGAAAACAAGCAATCAAAGAAACTATTACGGCATGTGGTGCTTTTTAGTTTTAAAGAAGGCAGCACGCCACAGCAACTAAAAGCAGTAACAGATGCTTTTGCCGCCTTGCCCCAAAAAATTAAAGAAATAAAAGATTTTGAGTGGGGTACTAATAACAGCCCAGAAAGTTTAAACCAGGGTTATACCCATTGCTTTTTTGTAAGCTTTGCTTCAGAAAAAGACCGGGCTGTTTATTTACCCCACCCCGCACACCTTGCTTTTATTGAAGTATTAAAACCCATATTGGGCAATGTATTGGTTATAGATTACTGGACAGAAAAATAAAAACCATGCTGGTACAACATAAAAAAATAAACGGTAAGGGTATGTTTTATGTAGGTATTGATGGAAATATCTTGGCTGAGATGACCTATACCATGCCCGCCGAAACAAAAATGATTATTGATCATACCGAAGTGGATGAAAGCCTTGCCGGTAAAAGTGTGGGTATGCAATTATTAAACACCGCTGTTGATTATGCCCGCAAAAATAACATCACCATCATTCCGCTTTGCCCCTTTGCCAAAGCCATGTTTGATAAAAACCCCGAGCTGAGAGACGTACTTGCCTGAGCTTACAAATGCTCCTGTTTATTGTACAGTACAAGTGTGCGACGCAACCACAGCCGGGTAGCGTGTTGCAGCCGGTGCCATAAAAATAGTTGCACCAGCAGCAGTTCGCCAGGCAACATTGTTGTGTCACTCACTTCAGCTGCAACGCTATGTTGTTACTATTTTCTTTATTTTCATACAAACATTTTGCAATGAAATTAATTGTTTTTGGTGCCACCGGAATGGTGGGGCAACAACTGGTACAGCAAGCCTTGTGGAAAGGGCATACCGTAAAAGCATTTGGCAGAAATGTATTTACTGCCGGCCTGCCGGAAGATGAAAAATTAGAACTTGTAAAAGGTGCGCTGTTTGATGAGAAAGAAGTGTACGATGCAATAAAAGATTGCGATGCGGTATTAAGTGTACTAGGCGGCGCTATAGATGGTGCTGATAAAACCCGCAGCTTGGGTATAAAAAATATTATTAAGCAAATGAATAAGGCTGGTGTAAAAAGAATTATTGCTATTGGCGGTTTGGGGGTGTTGCAACAAGATGAAGAAACCATGTTGCTGGAAGATGAAAACTACCCCGAAGAATATTTAGCCGTAGGCAAAGAGCATTTGTATGTGTACCATGCATTAAACGAAAGCGGTTTGCAATGGACATTTGTTTGTCCGCCCAATATTTTAAACGAAACGGCTACTGGTAATTTTATTACCAATGCTAATTATGCGCCGCAGCCCAATAGTATGAAAATTGCTGCAGGAGATTTAGCCCTGTTTATGCTGGCCGAATTAGAGAAGCATGAATTTGTAAATACCCGTGTAGGTATTTGTAATACATAAAAAAAGGAGTGCTACAACACTCCTTTGGTACTGGGTAAATAATTTTTTAGCGGGTCTCTTTTTACGGCCATTTTAATAGCCTTGGCAAAACATTTAAAAATGGCTTCAATTTTATGATGCTCGTTATCGCCGTGGCATTCTATATTTAAATTACATTTTGCCGCATCGCTGAACGATTTAAAGAAATGAAAAAACAGTTCGGTGGGCATTTCTCCTATACGCTCTCTTTTAAAACTGGCATTCCATACTATCCAGTTACGGCCACCAAAATCTAGTAACACTTTTGCATCTGCTTCATCCATCGGTAACGCAAACCCATACCGCTCCATACCGCGTTTATCTGCCAATGCTTTTGCAAAGGCTTCACCCAAAGCAATACCGGTATCTTCAATGGTATGGTGTTCGTCAATATGCAAGTCGCCGTTGGTGGTTATACTTAAATCCATATTACCATGCCGGGCAATCTGCTCCAGCATATGATCAAAAAAACCAAGGCCAGTATGGATGGCGGCTTTACCACTGCCATCTACATTTAACTGGATGTCTATTTTAGTTTCGTTGGTGTTGCGTTGGTGTTGCACCACCCGCAGGCTCATTTTTAAAAACTCATATATCTCTTTCCAGTGCGGCGATTCTAAAGCAATGGTGCTGCTGCGCAATTCCATCACTTTATCTTTTATTTCACCAGCACCCAACTCAGGGTCGTTATTCATCCAAATGCCTTTACAACCTAAGTTTTTAGCCAGCTGAATATCTGTAATGCGATCGCCAATAACATATGAGTTAGCAATATCGTAAGCAGGGTTGTTTAAGTATGCTGTTAACATACCAGTACCCGGCTTGCGTGTAGGTGCATTCTCATGCGGGTAGGTTTTATCAATAAACACTTTGCTAAAGTGTATCTGCTCTGCTTCCAGGCTTTTCATAACCAGGTTGTGCAAGGGCCAAAAGGTATCTTCTGGAAAACCGGCTGTACCCAATCCATCCTGATTGGTAACCATTACCAGTTCGTAATCCAACTCGGCTGCAATCTTCCGCATATAATAAAACATATCCGGATAAAAGCTCAGCTTCTCGTAGCTGTCTAACTGGTAAGTGGGTGGCGCTTCATTTATTAAAGTACCATCGCGGTCTATAAAGAGAATACGTTTCATGCATTAATTTTTATGGATATAGTGTAAGCTTGAAATTATTTTTTAAATACTAAACCCTTGCAAGGCTTTTACCAATTGCTTATTTTCAGATTCCGTACCAATGGTAATGCGCAAACAACCATCGCAAAGTAATGTTTTGCTACGGTCTCTCAGCACAATGCCTTTACCCAGCAGGTAATTATAAATTTCACGGGCATGGGTGGTTTTCACCAATAAAAAATTGGCATCGCTGGGATAAATATGTTCTGTTACTGATAATTGCAACAAAGCTTCCCGAAGCCATTCCCGTTGCTGCACCAATACTTTAATCATATCATTCACCTGCCCTACTTCTTCCAACGCTTCTACTGCAAGTTCTTGCGCCGCCTGGCTGATATTGTAGGGTGGCTTCACCTTATTCATAATACTAATAATATCATTGCTGGCAAATGCCATACCTACTCTTAATGCGGCCAACCCCCATGCCTTACTGAGTGTTTGTAATACCACCAGGTTAGGGTACTCATCCAGCTGCAATGTAAATGAGCGTTGCTTTGAAAAATTAATATATGCTTCATCAATTACCACTATGCCAAAATAATTATTCAGTATCGCTTCCACATCAGCTATGTTTAATGAATTACCAGTGGGGTTATTGGGAGAGCATAAGAAAATCATTTTAGTATTAGCATCAATGGCGGCTTCAATAGCCGGCAGGTCTAACTGAAAATCGGATGTAAGTGCCACTTTCTTCAAAGCAATATCATTAATATTGGCGCTTACTTCATACATACCATACGTGGGAGGCACGGTAATTACATTATCTACCCCCGGCGTACAAAAACAGCGAAACAGCACATCAATACATTCATCGCTGCCATTACCTAAAAAAATGCTACTGGCAGGCAATCCTTTTACGGCACTGATCTTTTCTTTTACTTTTAGCTGTAGCGGATCGGGGTACCGATTGTACCATTTTTTTAATGGCGAGCCATAACTGTTTTCATTGGCATCTAAAAAAATACTGGCCTCGCCTTTAAACTCATCTCTTGCAGATGAATAAGGAACGAGCTGCTTAATATTTTCTCTGATCAGGTTATTTAAATCAAACATCTTGCTTGTTTTAATTTTCTTTCAATACAAAATCTATACACATTACAGCAGCCAGTAATAAGGGGCGCCTGCTATCGTTTGGCCCCACCATACTATCAATGCGCAGCACATAATTATCGGCACTGGTAAAAAACTCTCTGCCAATACCCGCCCATTTTTTTGAAACACTGGCAAACTGGCTGTTACCATCTGTAAAATTAAATTCCCAGCTATGCCATTTACCACGCAGTGTACATAACAAACTTCCATTGGCATCCAGTACATCAAACTTGCCACCAATGGTAAGCAGGCGCTGCCGGAAATAGCCAATCACTATGTTGTTTTCATCCAGCACTTCTACTTTTGAGCGAAACCATGAAAAGCCCCTGCGAATACGCACCACCTGGTTGCTATTCATATCCCGCACAATCAAATCAAAAGGCGTCATGGTTTTATAATCTGTAAACCGGAATAGTTTTGTAAACCCACCCAGGTTTTCTTCGCGGCAATACATTAATTGTTCTTGTGTATGCGCATCAAAAATGTCGTAATTGTTAGCTGCTTTTAAAATACCGCGGTGTTCTTTTACAAAAAAATCGTTTCGTTTTAATATACTATTCATACAATTTATTTATTCAGGTTTTGTACAATACCAAACATCGGTGTGTCATGCTAATCACGATGTAATCGTTGACTCACTTGTACCGAATAACCATGCACCGCCTTTTTATTGATTCATACGTATTCTTACTGCGTTTGCGTGTGCATCCAATCCTTCTGCGGCAGCCATTGTAATAACAGTGGCAGCAATGGCGTTCAATCCCTTCTTACTTAATTTTTGATACGTTATCTTTTTTACAAAGCTATCCACACTTACACCACTGTATACTTTTGCAAATCCATTAGTTGGTAAGGTGTGGTTGGTGCCACTGGCATAGTCGCCCACACTTTCTGGCGAATAATTACCTATAAACACAGAACCGGCGTTTACTATTTTTTCTGCAATAGCATCCGCTTCCGCACAACTGATTATTAAATGTTCTGCCGCATAGCTGTTTAATAAATCTATAGCTTCATCTATCGTATGCACCACTATTGCCTTGCTATTGGTTAATGCTTGCACTGCTAACTCTTTTCGGGGCAATGCCGCTAATTGTATATCCAGTTCCAGTTGTATTGCAGCTATTACTTTTTCATTGGTAGCCACCAATAAAACCTGACTATCGGCACCATGCTCAGCCTGACTTAATAAATCAGCCGCTACAAAAGCAGGCACCGCAGTATCATCTGCCAGCACGGCTACTTCACTGGGGCCGGCAGGCATATCAATGGCCAACCCTTCTTTTACGGCTAATTGTTTAGCGGCAGTTACATATTGGTTGCCCGGCCCAAACAGTTTATATACTTTGGGTATTGTATCTGTACCAAAGGTCATGGCGGCAATGGCCTGCACACCGCCGCATTTATAAATATTGGTAACGCCTACTAATTGCGCCGCGTATAAAATAGCATCGTGTAACTGCCCTTCTTTATTGGGCGGCGAGCACAATACAATTTCTTTACAACCTGCCAGCTTAGCCGGTATGCCCAGCATTAACAGCGTAGAAAACAAAGGCGCTGTGCCGCCGGGTATGTATAACCCTACTTTTTCAATACCCACATTTTTGCGCCAGCATTGTACACCGGGCATGGTTTCTATTACCACAGGCTGTTGTAACTGTTGGCGGTGAAAGGTTTCAATATTATTTTTAGCCGTGGCAATGGCCTGCTTTAAATTATTGGGTATGCGTGCAACGGCTGCGGCTATTTCTGCTGTGCTTACTTTCAGGTCTTGCAATACGGCACCATCAAATTGTTGGGTATAGCGTTTTACGGCGGCATCCCCTTCCAGCTTTACATAACCCATTATCACTTTCACTTTTTGTTCCAATGCAGTGTTATCAAAAGCGGGGCGTTTCAACAATGCCTCCCATTCATTCTGTGCCGGATATTTTACAAGTAGCATAAATATTTCTTTAGCTGTTCTGCTTACATTATCATTTTTTCAATAGGTACCACCAATATGGCTTCTGCACCGGCGCCTCTCAGTTGCTCAATCTTATCCCAAAACTCATCTTCGCCAATAAC
>REAR01000131.1 GCA_004295245.1 Sphingobacteriales bacterium
GATGCTATGAAGTGCAGCAGCACGGTAATAAAAGGCTTATTAAAAATTCCCAACTCTTTATTTATTCTTTCCACACACCTGTATGAGATTGGAGAAGAATTAAAAACACACCCAAATATTATATTCCGCTATTTTGAAACCAGCGTCGCCGATGATCAGCTCAGTTTCAGTTACCAGTTAAAAGAAGGCATCAGTAACGACCGGCTGGGTTATCTCATTCTTAAAAGAGAAAAAGTAATAGACCTGCTGGAAAATTTATGATGCCGGCAGCGGTATTTCAAATAAACATCGTTGCGTCGCACACTTGTGCACAAGTGTGCGACGCAACAACTGCTGAGCAGCATTACTACTGCTGGTAACAAAAAATAAAAACCACGTGTTTGGGGGAGACAACGTCCTTAGCAGTGTGGAACACCGCTTTAGTATATTGAAGAAGCGTTGTATTAGTTTACCACTTTGTTAGCACAGCTGCTGCTGGCAAAGGCCTCTGGTTTGGCTTTAAAGGCAAAGCCCATACCTAAAATATAACCCATGGCTTCTTTCAATGCATCGTTACTTTTAAAAGAAGGGTTGGTGTTAATGTCGGCATGCACTTCCATATCTACATGATAGGCTGTAAACAAATTACAAAGCTCGTATGCAATTTCTATGCTTTTGGCTACTTCTACCAGCATGCGTTCTTTAATGCTGTACTGGTGTGTGGTTTTTTCGTTATGAATGAACATAAAACCACCATGGCCTTCACGCAAAAAAACAATTACGGTTGCAAACTCTGTTTCGTGGCCTTTAACCTGGCTATCGGTACCAATGCAAACTTTTAAACGAAAGCCTTTTTCGGTTTCGCGTTTAATGGCATTTTCAACCGCCTGCACAATAGGCTGGTTGAGCAAATCTCCATTGAATTTTCTCCACTTCATAAATAAATGGGTTTTCCGAATTTACGGAAAACCCATTACACTAAAAACAGCGGGCGGTTATTGTTGAATTATTTTTTGCGTGTATAGCTGGCTGCCATTGCTGTAACGAAGCATCAGCACCCCCTTTGCTCCGTTGGTGTTTAACTGGTTGCTGCCTTTGTTTAACGTGCCGGCAGTAATTTGTTGTCCGCTTATTGACAGTAGTTGGTAGGCATACTGCCCGTTGCTAACAATATTTATGGTATTGGTGCCTGCTTGTGTTTTTATGGTAACAACAGCAGCTTTGTTATTTTTTAATGAAAGGGTATTGGTATAATAGGTTCTGTTGGTTTGTGCGGTAATTGCTTTTACACGGTAATAAATAACCCCGGCACCAGCAGGTGTGTGCTGATAACTACGTACGGTAACGGGCAGGCTGGCAACTGCTGTAAACGTTCTTGCATCGGTGCTTTGTTCTAATTGCAGCAACTGCAACGGTTCATCGGCCACAAAAGACCAGTTTAATTGGTGCCGCCCATTATTGATATTGCCATTCAATTTAAAATTAAATACCGGCAGTGTAGCGTTTAATGTGCCGCTTACGGTAAACAAACCTAAACTACCGTAATTGCCCTGGTTGGCATTGCCTACGCCATCTATTACCAGGTAATAATTACCAGCAGTAATATTGGTATCTACCCCGGCATTTAATAAAGTAGAGGGATTGTAAAAACCAACACTATCTGCATCTTTCATCAACACAATTTTAATATCCACATTAGCGCCGGCATTACTGCTGCCTACGTTTTGTGGTATTACATTTAATGTAAGGTTAGAAGTAGTGCCCACGGTTAATTTAAATACATCCACATCTGCTGCATCATTTACCAAACCGCTGGCCGTAAATAATCCACCCGATACATTAATAGTAGTGGCTGTTGATATGGAATTGGTGTGATCATCGGTGCGCAAACCAAAGCCGTTACCGGCGCTGGCAATAATATCAAAATCGCTTTGATAGGTACCGCAGCTAATGGTGTTGGTACCGTTATGCCAAGAGGTAAGGTTTTGATAATAACCCACCCCCATAATAGGTGCCCAGCCAATTTCTCCACTGCCTGCGCCACCAAAATACTCGTAGGTTTTATTGCAGCTGGCATCGTAAGCACTCTGGTGCTGCAGGCCAAGGGTATGCCCCACCTCATGCGAGATGGCTTCTGCCACATACTTAATATTATTATTGAGCAGGGTACTAAACACCCATGCCGGTGTATTATCTCCCCATGCAAAAGAACCCACATAAGCCACACCACCTGCTAAACCATACCATGCAGAAGTGGGGGTAACAATAATACGTGTGCGTTTATTGGCCGGTACGCTCCAGAAATAAGTTGAGTCTGTAGTTACATTAATATTAAACGGACGAAAATCTTCTGCCACCCGATTAAAGATTTCTGTAATAGCCGGTGTGCTCAGCGTTGCTCCTTCGGCATAAATAGGGCCACTCCAGTTCCATGCAGAGCCGGTTACGGTTTGCCCATCAAAATCTAAAAAAATAGTAGCTGGTGCGCTGGTGTAGCTGGATAGTTTGGGCACCTGCGCGGTTGCTGCAAAAAACAATGCAACAGCAAAGAGGGTTAAAAAAATACGGTTTAGGGTTTTCATAAACATACCAG
>REAR01000132.1 GCA_004295245.1 Sphingobacteriales bacterium
GGTGGTAACCAGGTGAATTGAGGATATGGATTTTCAGAAACACTTTCATTTAAGGGTAGACTGAGTATTGGCGGGCTTAGAGGTTCTACTGTGATACTGATGCAATCCTGCTGCAACTGTTTGGGGTGCCCCTGATCAATTACATTTAAGTTATAACATGCATCATAAGTTCCAATAGGTAAAAAGCCATTAGGATCATGATCTGTTACTTCAGTTGAAAGGTACTCATATTGTATAGGTGAAAAATCCGCGGCCTGTAACTGTTTTGTGCCAGCACTGACAGGAATAAATGGAGTGGTGCCTGTTAATACTGTTTGACCACTGCTATTGGTTAGTGTTAGTTCAATACTCATTTGCGTGGCATCAGTACCGCTATTAATCATTAAAATATTCCATAATTGGGTTTTATACAACAGACCCGAAGGCGGTGCTTCTACCGTCATAGTCAATTGTGCTTTAGCAGAAATTGCTAAAAGCAATGCTGAAAGGAATACGAGCTTCTTATACATAATGCTTTCCTTGTTTTAGAAATTTTTGTAATAGGTAAACCGGCCTACATTGTTTTGAACCAATTGCCGGTTAATCCCCGGCAGAAAACCTTTTTCACCAAAAAACTGGAACTCGCCAAGTTTTGGTACTTTAATCGTTGCATTAAGATTGAATCCTGTTTGTTCATTACTGATAACAGTTTGCCGATTGTATTTTAATCCCCCACCAATACTTACCCATTTCCTTGCTTGATATTGTACATTCCCGCCAATACCAAATAGATTGTATGTAGTATTTGACGCTGCTGAGATATTGAGTTGAAGGCTACATTTTGAAAGAAAGACAAATTGGCTTATCAGGATATTTTTTGTATTGAAGTACACAAAATTACTATCAGTCTGTTTGTTATAAAATTGTGTGTAGGATATCAGCGTATTCATCTGAGTGCCACGATATTTATAGTAATGGCTGACGGTACCTACAAACGTATAAAACAGGTTTTCTACAAATTGAGAATCATTGAGTTTGGTCAGTTGTGAACTTGGGAAATAACCAACCGAAATAATAGGCAATTTTTTTATTCGCAATGTTGCCTGGATACTTTTAAATACGGTATTGCTTTGAAAACTATTAGCGAGATACGGGTTTGAAAAATCATTTTTTCTAATTGCCCCTACAATATTGAGTTTGTGTTTAAATAATGGCTGCTCGGCTTTTATAGACCATGCATTTTGTGTTGCATTCGTGGTAAATAATGTAAATGATTGAAAATTCGCTCCCATGTGTTTATAAAACCCGGTAACTTTTGTACGGGTCGCGGTTATATAGGAGGCTAATTTTATAGAATAAGCTTCATTACTACGGTTTTTAAACAAAAAAGTACTGCCAATAAGACTTTGCTTATTTGTATTAAGGAGATAATAGGGCAATGAGGATTTACCCGCCTCCAGAATGACATAATTATTTGCATCAAGTTGACGGCGGGTCTCTATAGTAAAACCTGTCAGGTGATAATTGGGAGATGGTTGATTTGGATTATTGACCGTACTGGAAACATAATAGTTATATAATTGCTTTTTGCCTCCATAGAAGGTGAATATTACATTATTCCCTTCCTTAATACCTTTACCAACTCGAACTATGTTTAGGTATTGTTTTGGTCTGCCACCGTCATTAATAATAAAATCCCTGAACCGATAATCAACTACCCCACTTGCTACTGCAATATACCACGACGGGTTATATTCTACCTGGAGTCCGGTTATATTGATATTCTTTGCAGATAATTCTGAATAATCCAACATAGTGCGTCCAATACCAAATGATTTTATTGCCAATAGTGTTGTATACCCTTTTGGCAGTAAGGTGTCAGGAAGTTGTAATGTCTTTAGTTTTTCAGCCAATTTATTTACATCCTTTATTTGTGTAAGGTCCCCAGCTAACTGAATTCGGATGTTATTATATGCCGTTTTATCTTCCTCATATTTTTGTTGAAGCCCCGAAACCTCCTTGCTGAGTGAATCATATTTCCTTTTGTTATTCTCATAAACTACTTCAAAAGAAGTAAAGATGCTGTCATAATTATTGACCTTGACACTATCAAACTCTGATTTTGAAAATAGGCTATCCTTCGATGCATTTATGTATGAATACCAGGCCTGACTTTTCCCGGAATTAATTGTGTATTTCGATACTGCTTTTTGATCCAGATCATCCACATCCATTGTTATTGGATTGTTGACTTTACTAATAGCACTCGTATCAATTATTTGTTTGCCTTTGAGAAATGCACGTTCGCGTTCTTCAATAAGACGTTGTGCAGTAGATGGCCCATTAATCCAGGACCCAAGTGTAGCTAATTCATTCTTTTTGCGTTCTAAAAGATCCTTTAATTTGTCTAATGACACTTTTTGACTTAATTGCTGCAATGCCCAATTTTCCAGATTTGCCCTGATATTATTTTTAAAGGATTGTGTATTGAACTGAAAACCAAGTCCACTAAAATCCTTAAATACAGATGAATTGCTAAACCGTGTGGTGAAATTTACCTTGAGAGGATATTGATTTTTTA
>REAR01000066.1 GCA_004295245.1 Sphingobacteriales bacterium
TAATACAAAACAAAAATTCATTGACACAGGTGTTTTGACAACCCCTAATGATAATTTAGCAGACATTTACGAACAGATTGGTGGTGAACCGAACTGGGTTCAATCCGATGAAACACCAACTGACCCTGATGGAAACCCTATGACATTTATTGCACAGACTTATACAGGTAACTATACTGATGATAGCTGTGCCAAGCATATTTATTTATTCTATAGTGACAAACACAAACTTGCGGTACTTTTATATCAGACAACATGACAAAAAACAGCAGCCAACATTGAGTGCCAATAGTGGGGCTGGACATTAGAGCAATCAGCAACGGTAATTCTGTTGTGCTGTGGTTCGGGGCTTGACGAACAAAGCCCAGCTTTAGTTCTTAATATTTAACTTTATCAAAAAGCCAGGCAGCGGTTCCGGGCGGAATACTAATTCCACAGCTGCGGCAAGCCCTGAAAGTTATATGACATACAAAAACCCTCAAATATTGAAGATGCTATGAAACGATATGCACAGCTATTTATCCTATTTCTGATACTATTCTCATTGAGAAGTGTTGCTTGCTTAAATTATTATGTGGTTGACAGCAGTGGCCACAGAAATATGCATGACGATTATCCACCTTCAAATATTTTCATTCACCCTAAGTATGACATAGAAGATTTAAAAGCAAGCGAATCAAAAATACTCACAGCTACGACAAGTGATAAATATAAATACATCTCTAACTATTGTGCTACTTTGATAAAATTAGGGCGACACAGAGAAGCAATTCCAATTTTAGAAAATTTACTAAAAGACAAACCAAATGAATACGAGATTAATGCAAATCTTGCTGTTGCATATGAGTTGAATGGGCAAATTGACAATGCCTTAACCTTTTTGAAAAAATCAATTTCCATAAGCCCGGATTCCCATAATGAGAGTGAATGGTTTCATTTAAGAATTTTAGAAGCAGCAAAGAATTTGAACGAGAGCAATTTAAATCCACAAGACATTTCTATATTGAAAATTCAAAGTGACACATCAAAAAAAAATGGCTTTCAGATTTCATATCAACTGAAAGAAAGAATCCCTTTGACAAAGGCAACAAACAATTTACTTAGTAAAGTCATTGAAGAGAGTGCAGATTTTTATAGTGCAAATATTTCTTTAGAATGGGCTATTGAACTTTACGCTATTTCAATTGGCTATTCTTCTGACAATTCTATAAAAACGAAATTATGGGACAAAATGAATTTATCAAGACAAAAGTTAATAGATTTTAAAAACCAAGGGAAAGAAGGTTCTGTATCAAAATACTTATATAAATCAAACTGGAAAAAGAAAATCAATCAACGAATTAACGAGTGGGCAAATTATAAGCCGTATTACTACGACAAAGAAATTAAAACAACATTCTAGACAAGTACGGCATACAACAGGCGGTTTGGCAATATGGCGGGGTGACGAATATATTCTCAGCTTTTTATTCGCTAATCGGCTTCAGTTCCAGCCGACGGAATACTAATGAGCTGCAGAATTAACAATGAACTTTTGTAACTTTATTCAGCAGTGGTTACGGCTGACGATTTTCAAATACCGCCTCATCGCCAAGCCGTGTCCGTTGTGCGTCATGCAATTGAACACACTAATAACTTAACCATCCAAAACTAAATGGCAGATAATACAGACGAAGAACATTTAGATAATCCGATAAACAATCAATCGGAAAATCCTCCTGATGAAATTATTCCAACTACTGACACGGAGACTATTAACTCAATTCAAGAAACTGAAAATATGGAAGTACATCATCATGCCCATGACCCGGAAGCACCGCATCATAAGAAAAACTGGAAATCATATTTTTGGGAATTTTTAATGTTGTTCCTTGCTGTGTTCTGTGGCTTTTTAGCAGAGTATCAGTTGGAGCATAAAATAGAAAGAGACAGAGGTAAGCAATATACCTATTCTTTTTATGAAGACTTGAAAACTGATTCATCTCATTTCAACGATCTTATAAGTAGGTTTACAAAAAAGCTCACTGTTTTTCAAGACATGTCACCTTGTTACGACTCCCTGTTGAGTTCCTCATCAATAAACTGTTTAACTAACATCTATATTAATTCCAGAGATTTTCCAGATTTAATATATACAGATCGTACACTCATGCAATTGAAAAACGCTGGCGGACTCCGTTTGCTAAAAAAGACAGATGCAGATAGTATTCTTCTTTATGATAAACTTCTTCAGGTTTATAAAGCTGCCGAAACTACAGGACTTCAAAATATACAAAATGACGTCCGTGAAACTTCCGCTCTACTTCGGGATTATGGAAAATGGAAAGATACTACCCAGCAACCAAGAATATTTGCCATATATGGTAACAATAAAGATTTGTTAAACAAGTATTTCAACCATCTTACCCTATATGATGGTTTTTGTAGAGCAAGATTGAATAATTTACTAAAGCTGAAAAAGGGAAATGCTGAACTCATAGAATATTTTAAAGCTAAATATCATTATGACTAAGGATGTGTAAGCACGAACGCACAACATGAACCTTTAGATTTGTTTTTAGAGATTTACATAAATAAACCTATTACTATTATTACTTTTCTTTTTTTCGTCCGCCCGGGGTCTGGCGCAGCCGACCCCGGGGAGATTTTAACGGCACAAACAAAACTTCTTTATTATAGCTGCTATACCAACTGCCGCACAAGTGTGCGACGCAACGGCTGCTGCACCGGCTTACCAATGCTGGCTAACAAAATTGGTATTTTAATTTAAATATTATGTTCGCTCAAGGTCTGGCAAAGCTGACGGCGGGGATTCAATCATCGCAACCCATTTTCAATTCTCTATTATCAATTACGCTTCTCATTTTTCTGCTCAATAAAGTGTTGGCGCTGAAGGGCGCCCCGAAAGCCAAGCACAAATCCGATCGGGGTTTTCAACGAGCAACGGCTGCTGCTATGAAACACAAATGCCGGCTCCCCCCTTATTACTTATAACTTAACCCTTCGTTGTATTTAAACAACGCATAGCCCGGGCCTTTTAAATAGCCGGGCACATCTGACAACTGGTTTTGCGCAGCGGCTTCAGATACGGGTGTTGTAAAAGGCATTTTTCCGGTTGGGTTGAACGTACCAGTTAGTACATCCAGCACCGCATCGGCCGTAGTGCCAAAGGTGGCCAGTACGGCTTTTATAGTGCCTTTTCTTTTTTCATTATAAATTTCATTAATTACCCATGGGTTGGTATAGTTTATTAAAAGCACGGTGGGCTTTTTGGCTGTAAGCTTATTAATGTATGCGGTATCTACCCCGTTTTTTGACAATGAAAGATAGAGCGGCGAACCATCAGCATCAAACAACGATTTAGCGCCGGGGGTAACCCATACAACAATAACATCCGCTTCTTCGGATGTTTGTACAAATTCAATAGGATAGTTATTGTTAGAGGGTGTATAAACAGTGCCGGCATTGACGCCTTTCTTTTGAACATACGCTTCAAAATAAATTTTTGTGTTGGGTTTTAAGGGAAGTGCATGTTCTTGATTTCTTAACAACACAATTGATTTACGAAAAGCAATTGCGGCCTGCTGCTGAAAGTTTTTATTACCTACTAATTTTTCTGCTGCATCCTCATCCACATACGGATTTTCAAAAAGCCCCAGTTCAAATTTTTCTATTAGTAATAAGGTTACAGAATGATCAATTAAAGCCATGTTTACCATACCGCTTTTTACGGTTTCCAGTAATGGAGCGGGGTCGGCCGAACCGGAATAGATATTAACGCCGGCTTCTAATGTTTTTTTATAGCGTTCTTTTATTGATAAGTTTTCGGCGCCCCAGGGCATCATTTCTATAGGGCCGGTATCTGAATTAATAATTCCTTTAAAGTCCAATTGTTTTCTTAATAAATTTTGCAACACTTCTTTATTATAGGCATAGGCTACTTTTTCATACTGTGTATTATTGGGTATGGAATAATAGGGCATAATAGAAGAGGTGCCTGCTTTGATAGCGGCTTTAAAAGGAATAAGATTATTATTAAACATACCACCGGGAAACACTTCATTCTTTCCCCAATTAAAGTGAGGGTCTTGTCCGCCTTCTGTTGCGCCCCCACCGGGAAAATGCTTGGTGGTAAGTGCTACTGAAGTATTGCTGAGTTTATTACCTTGAAAGCCCAGTACAATTTCTGTTGTCATTTTTGCCACCCAATGGGCGTCTTCGCCAAAAGTACCTTCTACCCTTTGCCAGCGGGGTTCTGTACTTAAATCGGCCATGTACATATATCCTTTTCGTAAGCCAACAGCGGCCCACTCTTGCCGGGCAATGTTTGCAAAATTTCTTACCAATTTTAAATCTCGTGTGGCAGACAAACCCAATTCTCCGGGCCAGGCAGAAAACGTTGTTTTGCCCACGCTTAAACCAATTGATGCATCGCGGGTAATATGATTGCGTGGATTGGAAGCTACAATAGCAGGAATGCCTAAGGCCTCACTCTCACAGAGTGCCTGCAGGTTATTACTCCACGCGGCAATTGTTTTGGTGGCGGTGTTTACCCGTAATATAAAATGCCGCAGGTGGTATTGTGTAACGGCTTTGGTGGTACCTGCTGCAGACATAATTGCTATGGGTAATGGTTGCTTAGAAAACATATTGATGGTTTGTATCAAATCTGTTTCATTAAAATCGGCGGTGATGGGTTCCGTGTTTTTGGGGGCTTCAAAACTCCAATCGTTTTTTAAACGAGTAGTACTAATGAGCATAAAACCTACTTTTTGTTCAACACTCATTTTGCTTACTAAATCTTTTGCTCTTGCTGCAGGTGCTAGGCGCCAGTCTTCATAGCGGTCTAATTGCCCATTGCGGTTTAAATCTTTAAACTGTAAATTATTTATGGTTAGTAAGGTTACCGTGCGATGTCCTAAAACAGGTTGTTTGCTTACTGTTGCTTTTGTTTGTTGTGCCTGTGATGTAATAGTTGCCAAAATGGCAATCAACAATAAGCATATAGATAAGGTAGCAGTTGTTTTTAACATATGGCTTGTTTATGGTACTCTATTAAAATTATTTTTGAGAATAGTTTAACTGGTGCAAATGACTAATAACTTCACTCAGCCGGGCCTTATAAACCGGCTGTAAACTTTACAGAAAAGTAGTTTTTTTAAGCCGGCTGTACAAATTATAGTTTATAGGGTATTAATTAACGCTTATCTTTTATTTAAAGCCATTTTATTGATTGCTTTTTTTATAGCAGATTTTTTTACTTGTTATTTGCTGATAAAAATGATACGTTTTGCTTGTATTAGAAAGTTCTTTCTAACACTTACTCAAATATTCACAGTAGGTTTATTAAACAAAATTTTAGTACTTGTAGAATTTTTTCATTCGATAAAAACAAACAGAATACAATACAGTTTTTTTAGAGTTAATTATTTACTTTAGTTTACATGGGATATTTTTTTATGTCTACCTTTCTTATAGCGATAGTTTAAAAAAGAAAACTATTCTACCAAATTTCACTCTCAAAACCAACTTATAATTATGAAACGAATTAGACTTTTTTTATTATTAGGCCTGGTGGCTTTTTTTACAAGCTGCAGTGAAACGCCTAAAGCTTCTGCTGCAGATGCCATTTACTTTGGCGGTGATATTATAACAATGGAGGGCAACAACCCTACTTATGCAGAAGCTATTGCTGTAAAAGACGGTAAAATTGTTTTTGTAGGCTCAAAAAATGAGGCGGAAAAATTACAGGGAGACAGTACTGCAATGCATAACCTTGAAGGTAAAACCCTTTTACCTGGCTTTTTAGATGCACACAGTCATTATATTAATTCGCTGCTGGTAGCCAATCAGTGTAAGCTATATGCACCTCCTTCCGGGCCTGGTAAAGATGTTGAAAGTATTGTGGCCGCATTAAAATCTTTTGCAACAGAAAAAAAGATAGCTAAGGGTGCTATGATTATGGGGTATGGTTACGATGAAAACGTAATGCCGGGTGGAAAATTATTAAACCGGGATGACCTTGATAAAGCCTTTCCGGATAACCCGGTACGGGTAGAACACGTTTCTATGCATGGTTGTGTGCTGAACAGTGCTGCAATGAAATATTATGGTATCAGCGCTGCTACCAAAACACCTCCGGGTGGTGTAATAGTACGCAAGCCAGGCACTAACGAGCCTTACGGCCTTATTATGGAAACGGCGTTTTTGCCAATTATGGCAAAGTCGGAAGCCATGACCCCAGAACAAGAAATAGCCTTGAGCAAGGCAGGACAATTACTGTATGCTGAAACAGGTATTACCACAGCGCATGAGGGAGCCACTCACCTGGCACCTTTGCAAACCATGCGAAGAGCTGCACAGGCAGGCGCCCATATTATTGATGTAATTGCTTTTCCTTTTATTACTGATATGGATACGATATTAAAAGAAATACCGAGACAAGAATGGTTAACCTATAACAATGGTTTAAAAATTGGTGGGGTTAAAATTACTATTGATGGGTCACCACAAGGCAAAACAGCTTTCTTTAATACACCTTACTTAACTGGTGGACCGGCCGGTGAAAAAAACTGGAAGGGGGAGCTTACTTTTTCGCAAGACATAGTAAATAATATGACGAAAAAAGTATACGATTTAAATGTTCCGTTAAACCTGCATTGTAATGGAGATGGAGCCATTGATGCTTTTCTTACCGCTTATGAATTTGCCCGTGGCGGCGATTACAGCAAACCCTGGAATGTGACCACCATTCACACACAGTTTATGAGAAAAGAACAAATGGCAAAATTTGTGAAGTATAATGTTCGCCCTTCGTTTTATACTTTGCATACTTATTATTTTTATGAGGCGCATGTAAATAACCGCGGTGCTGCGCAAGCAAACTATATCAGCCCGATGCGGGACGCCATTGATGCGGGCATGCACCCGACCAATCATACCGATTTTGTAGTGGCCCCTTTGAACCAGATGATGATGTTATGGAGTGCGGTAAACCGTGAATCAAGAGCTGGAGCAAAAGTTGGCCCCGACCAACGTATTACACCTTATGAGGCTTTACAAGCTATGACCATTAATGTGGCAGCACAATACGACGAAGCTGATAGCAAAGGAAGTTTGAAGGTGGGTAAGCGGGCTGACCTGGTTGTTTTAAGTGCTAACCCATTAAAAGTTGATCCTTCTACAATAAAAGATTTGTCGATTGCAGAAACTATTAAAGATGGCAAGTCGGTTTATGTAAAAAAATAATTATTACCCTTGTTGTAAATTTTTATACTTCACCTAATAAGCCGCTACTGTTTTGCAATAGCGGCTTATTTAATTTAAAAATAGGGGTATTGGCTTAACTGAAAAAGAGGTATAGAATAAAGTTGCCATTATACTTGCCACATCATCACTTTTAACGGGTGCCACAAATTTTTCAATGTAATGGTGTAGTATTTGTTCCACTTAGAGTGGAATGAAGTGCTACTACTCGCTCCTTATAGCGTTGCAGCTAACATGTGCGACGCAACGATGTTGCTATGTTTCCGAATGTTCGGACCACTATTGGTTACTCTTCTATTTTCCGGTTGCATAATCGGCCAGGTATTGATAAGAAGGTGTAAGCTGCCCTTGTTGTACCATGGTGGCACGACTGATGATTTCTGAACCGCCTTTTACCAAATCTTCCAGCACATATTTAATGAGCTGCTCGCCAAAATAGCGGCTGGCGTCGCGGGGTAGTTCATTGGGCAGGTTGCCAACGGCCAATATATCTATACTGCCGGGCAAATAGGGGGCTGTTTTTTGCAGGGTGTTTTTATCTACTCCGTAAATGGGGTCCTCAATGGTTTGGTCGCCCAGGTTAATGGGCACCGATCCGTTTTCATCATCGGTAATATCGGCAATGGTTTGTAAAATAAAATCTTCTGCTGGCACATCCGTTTTTTCAAAAAGCCGGGGCACATTCTCATCCCAATACACGCCATTCATTAGTATATCTGTTTGCGCCGCATAGGGTAAAAACTTACAGCGGTACTGCTGTGGGTTCTCATGAAAATTGATGCGATTGTATTTGCCGCTTGTTTGGTGTTCATATAAATCGGGCGACTTTAGCTGTGTATACACCGGGTAAGAGAAACGCCGTTTTAAATAATCTTCTGGTTCCACTTCATGGATGCCCATCAGGTTCATAATTTCTAATATACCATGCGCTACACGGCCGCTGCCAGTAATAGCAATTTTTACATTGGGCAATCGTAATCCAAAATAAGTATGTATCAGCTCTCTGAAGCTGCGTTGCTTGTATACCCTTTGCAAATTGTATAAGCCACTGCGTTGGCCATAGGCCATCATACCATTATGAGCGCCTACCACACCTGCAAAAAAACCAAAACCAATAATGCGGGTGCCGTCTTCATGCTCCAAACATTCATAATCTATCAAAGTAATTTTTTGTTGCAATATGGTTTGCAGCAATTGCTGGTTATGAGCTTGCTTCTTTTTGGTATGTGAAAAAAACAGGTAGGTTTTTCCGGGTAGCAACATGCTAACCGGCACTTCTTTAATACCTAGTAAAATATCGCACCCGCTCATATCTTCCTGCACGGTTACGCCAGCCATTTCATACTCGCGGTTACTAAAGCAGCGGCTACTGCTTTGCTGGGCAAAAATGGCAACATTGGTACTATTCTTATGTATCCATTTGCATTGAGCGGGGGTTAAAGCCACGCGATTGTCTGAGGGGCTTTTACCCTCCCGTATTAGTCCTATCTTTATCATGCAGAGCGGTTATTAGGCATCAAAAACCAGATGGGCCGCAAGTTAACACTTATTAGTAATGGATTTATTAAGCAAAATAGGTCGGTTCTTGAAGCGCATTTTAAGAAGAAGAAAAGACTGCTGCCGCTAACCGTAAAATATGCAGGCATATTTGGCTGTAAACAATTAGTGCTGTAATATTGCAACCCGTTTAAAAGCCCAGATGGCGGAATTGGTAGACGCGTCAGACTCAAAATCTGGTATTGGCAACAATGTGCAGGTTCGATTCCTGTTCTGGGCACTGAAAAACAAACCACTTGGTTTGTTTTTTTGTTTTATGGTATTGGGTAACCAGCATTTATTCTTTGTGCAGCCCCAAGTGCCACAGTTTATCCCAACTATGCGGGACTCGGTTCAGCGGTATCACTATTGGCAACTAACATCTAAAGCACTTACTCTTTTAATTACTGCGTGTCGTCAATTTCTGGCAATCTTTTAAACTTCCAACGGGCATAAATATCATTTCATCGATATCTTGTCCTTTTAAGAGATTTTTTTCCATGACTGGGAAAGCATGACAATTACACTTAAAATTAATAACCTGCTTTTTAAGAGTTTACAAACAAAAATTTAATGGCATAGCAATAGCCAACTACTTGCGACAACGCGTACAGGCTTACCTGTATACTCTGAAACAAACAAAAGATTAACCCTATGTACGGAATTGTAAACGTTGCCTTGGAACAAATGGTGATTGATACCTACGGGCAAAACAAATGGGAGGAAGCGCTGCTTAAAAGCGGTACTGGTATTACTCATTTTGAAGTAGACAAACTGTATGATGATGAAGTGACTTACTTGCTTATTGCCAGTGTAGCAGAAGTACTGGAAATACACATTCATAAGGTAATGAACCTGTTTGGTGAGTGGTGGATTTTAAAAGTAGGCAAAGGAAAACATGCCAAACTAATGGAATCTGGTGGTGCTTCTCTAAAAGAGTTTTTAATCAACCTCCCTACATTTCATAGTAAAGTAATTTTAATTTATGTAGAAATGTTTGCCCCGCAGTTTACGGTCACAAACATTGAAGCCAATAGTATTTTAATACACTATCACTCCAACCGCAGAAGTTTAACTGAATTTGTAAGAGGCTTGCTGGTTGGGCTAGGTAAAATGTTTAATGTGCCGGTGAGTGTAATTTTGCTGAGCAGTAAAAACGAAGGAGCCGATCATGATACGTTTCGTGTAAGCTGGAACTAGTTTTTGAAAATAAGAAATTGGAAAACCGGAAGGTTTGCTTTTTTTAAGAGCGGTGTAGTGTAGCGAGGCTTTGAAGAAATACGGTTTTTGTGCACATCAGCAGCCTCGCAGTAACCGGCATCTGCGCAGTAGTAAACACTCAACAACTGGCTGCATATTTTTTCATATGCTGCCAGTTCTTTTTCATCTTCTTCTATAGTCTCAATGAAAAATATTTGTTGATTATTTATCTGATAGACCTTCATTGTTACAAAACTAAAATTAAGGGCTTTAAACTACACCAATTGTTTAATAAACACCATTTCAATTTACTGAATAGCTCACTCTATTTACGAGACTTTAAAACATAGGGTTGCCGCTGCACCTACGTCAAAAAAAAGCAAATACCCCTATTTCTCAGCTGGCAGGGCAAATGCCAGGTATTGATCAGAAGAGCGGGTATTTAATTTACCGCCACCACAGGCTATCACCAAATACTGTCTGCCATTAAAATTATAAACAGCAGGTGTGGCAAAACCGGGTGCTGGCAGTAAGTATTCCCAAAGCAGTTTGCCGTTATGCTTATTAAAAGCTCTTAGTTTACCATCTTTTGCGGCTGCAATAAACAATAAACCCCCGGCTGTAACCACCGGCCCGCCATAATTTTCTACCCCCGTTGCCGGCAAACCCCTAGCTTTTAACGCGGCATCCTCACCCAGTGGGGTTTTCCATATATGATCTCCGGTATTTAAATTAATTGCTGTTACTGTACCCCAGGGTGGCGACAGAACGGGCTCCCCATTTGCCAAATACTTATAATAACCGGTAAGGGTATAAGGCAGCTGCTGGTAAGTATCTAACGGTTTTGGCGGAGCAACAAAGACCGCCTGTTTCATTTTAGCTTCTTTACCTAAATAAGCAGCAATCGCTTTTTTTTCAGCTTCGGCTAATTGTTTAAAAGCCGGCATCATGCGGCGACCATTATTAATTAAATCGTACAGCTCAGTTTGATTATAGCGTTCCGCTACCCCCATCAGCGAAGGAAAGTTACCGCTCCCTTTTTTATCGGCACCATGACAAGCCATACAATTTTGCAAATACAAACGCTGGCCCGCCTGCTCATTATTTTCTTTTTTGGGTATTGTAACTGCTGTTGCTTTCAGGCTCATTAACCAGGCCATTTCGTTGGCGTTAATATAAAGCACCCCAGTTTGCGGATCGTATGCCGGGCCACCCCACTCTGCACCACCATCCAAACCTGGCAATTGTATGGCCGCATTGGTACCCGGGGCTAAAAACATTTTGCCATAGCGGTAGCCACGCAATTCTTTTTTTATTCTTGCTATTGTGGTATCTGCTAAATAAGGATTGATCTCTTTTTCAGAAAATGCCTGCCGCACAAAAGGTTTGGGCAAAGCAGGTATTGGTTGTGTAGGCCAAATTTTTTCTTCCGCTAAAGCATTGGTTGTATCAACGGGTATTTCCGTAATAGGGTAAACAGGTTTGCCGGTTTCTCTATCAAAAATATAAACCATACCATGCTTGGTAGTTTGTGCAACGGCATCGGTTTGCTTACCACCTTTATTAATAGTAACCAGCACCGGTGGTGTTGGGGTGTCCCAATCCCACAAATCGTGGTGTATAAATTGAAAATGCCATTTGCGTTTACCAGTAGCTGCATCTAAGGCCAACAAACAGTTGGCATACAAATTAGCTCCTTTGCGCTTACCTCCATAAAAATCAAAAGAAGCAGAACCCGTGGGTGCAAATAAAATTCCACGCTTTTCATCCATGGTTAAACCGCTCCAGCTATTGGCACCGCCAATATGTTGCCATGCTTCAGGGTCTTCCCAGGATTCGTATCCAGCTTCGCCGGGTTGTGGTATGGTATGAAAAATCCATTGCTGTTTGCCACTACGTACATCAAAAGCCCGTATATGCCCTGGTGCCGCAGCCGGACCTTCATCTACTCTTGACCCCAATATAAAAAGGTCTTTATAAATAATACCCGGAGAAGTAGCGGTGATAAATAAATCTTTTACATCTCTTCCCAACCCTTCATGCAAATCTATGCGACCGGCAATACCAAACTCATTTACAGGCTTGCCCGTTAAAGCATTAATGCAGTAAAGATGCGCACCGGCTACATATAAAATACGTTTATCATTTTTGCCATCACTCCAATAAGTTACCCCGCGGTTATTGTTCAATATGAAGTGGTAATCGGCGCTGTTGCGGTTGCTTGAATCAGGATCAAAGCTCCACAGCATCCGGCCACTGCCTGCGTGCAATGCTATTAATTTTAATTTGGGAGATGTAACGTATAACATACTATCCACCACAATGGGATTGCATTGCATTTGCGAGTGACGCAAAGTATCTGCATCGCCGGTGCTATACATCCACGCCACCTGCAGCTGCTTTACATTATTGGTATCAATTGCTGTTAGCCCAGAATAATGAATACCCTCTTTAGAACCGTGGTAAACAGACCAGCCACTGTATTCATCAACCGTTGCAGTGTTACAAGCTGCTAATGCAATAAATGCTGCAACGAAGCAGTATTTATAAGAAAGCAATTTTTTCATACCGCTTTGTTTGATCGTATTATTTAAGCACCCGCTCACTTATTTTACCAGTTGCCTTATTTTTCAAAATCAATTTTTTTGCCCCGTAATGTGTTACTTCTTCTTTTACCAGGTAATGCTCTGCGTCGTACGCTATTAAATGACTGTCTTTGCTTACGCCTTCCCTACCCCGCCAAATGTCTAATTGTACAGGCTCCCATTGTTTTGTTTTTACACTTTTATAGGCTGCATCCAATATGCAATTAACTACATAGCCATCATAAAAAGTTTCCTTAGCTGCCACTCCGTTTTCCATGCTGTTAAACATATCCATAAACATATGGTTATAGCCCAACTCATTCAACTCATCACCTACCGGAAATAACCAACCTGTATTACTCTCCGCTTTTTCTGCCACATAATCGGCACCTTTACCAGTGGTAAACATATCAAAACCCGTACGCAAAAAACTGTTTATCCAAATGGTGCCTTCAGAACCCATTACTTCATCTCTTAAATCCAATCCGCCTCTAAACGTCCAGCTTACTTCAAACTGGCCAATAGCACCGTTTTCATATTTTACCAACCCAATAGCGTGGTCTTCTGCATCAATAGGTTTTACCTGCGTATCGGCCCAGCACATCACTTCAATAGGCTTAATGTCTTTACCAATATAACTGCGGGTAATTTCAACACAATGGCAACCCAAATCTAAAATACACCCCCCACCCGCTTGTTCTATATCCCAAAACCATTCGCTGTGCGGACCGGGATGTGTTTCCCGGCTCTTGGCCCAAAGTATGCGGCCCAACGCACCATTCTTTACACTTTCCATGGCTTTAATAAATTTGGGGGTATATACCAGGTCTTCTAAGTAGCCATTAAAAATGCCTGCTTTCTCCACCGCTTCCAACATTCTTTTTGCTTCTGCTGCATTACGGCCTAAAGGCTTGGTGGTTATTACGGCCTTCTTATGTTTACAGCAAAGCATTACTGCTGCTTCGTGCAAATTATTGGGCAGCGAAATACAAACCACATCTACATCCGGATGCGCAATACTGGTTTCCATATCGGTAGTTACATGCGCCACACTATAACGCTCTGCAAATTTTTTTGCACTCTCTTCTGTACGGCTGTAAATACTTACAATTTTGTCTTTGCTTCTGTAACCTTGTAGCGAGTCGGCATAAAAACGGCCAATAAATCCAGACCCAAGCATTGCAATACGTTTCATAAAAATTTCAGGTTTATTTTTTCTTAATGTATTTAAACTATAAAATATTTTTTTTACGGGTACCAGCAGTTGAATAAGTATTGAACGGCCGTTGCGTCGCACCCTTCAGCGGCAGTACTGCTGGTTGAACGTTTACCATTTCAAAAGGCCATAGCAAAGAACTAACAGTACAAGTGTGCGACGCAACGCTGATGCCATGATTTCAAACGTTCGGTACTATAGCTGGCTACCCACTGCTACGCTTCTTTAATTTCTTTTTTTTCTTTGAAGAATAATATAAAATATAATAGCACCGCCACCGCTATACCAGCAGGCACCAGCCATATATTATACCAATTATGTGTTTCGCCGGTTTTATATTTATCAACTATAATACCGCTGAACCAGGTGCCAATAAACATAC
Organism: Sphingobacteriales bacterium; assembly: GCA_004295245.1. Lineage (GTDB taxonomy): Bacteria > Bacteroidota > Bacteroidia > Chitinophagales > Chitinophagaceae > JACMLD01. The sequence goes on from REAR01000066.1 coordinate 14,186, forward strand.
CCAAACCATAAGTGGCAAATGTAAACAGGCCTTGTGCAGCGTTCTTAATTTTTTCGCCGGCTTTTTTCTCGGTATACATATAGCCGGTTACAAAAAAGAAATCGTAACAAATGCCGTGTAAAATAATACCGCCATACAGCATCCACATATTATTATCAGCATTGCCGTAGGCAAAACAAACATAACGCAGTATCCACGCCACCATGCCCATCAGTAACATATTTTTTACACCAATTTTATAAAACAAAAACGGAATGGCCAGTATAAACACAGCTTCAGAGACCTGGCCCAATGTCATTTTTTGTGCGGCTTCTTTTACCCCCATCTCATTTAAGAAGGGGTTTGCAAAACCATAATAAAATGATAGCGGAATACAAACCAGTATGGCGGCTATAAAAAAGATGAGATAGGATTTGTCTTTAAATAGTATAAAAGCTTCTGTGCCTAACGCTTTTGAGGCAGAACTATTAGTTGCTGCCTTGGGTGGTGTGTTAGGCAAAGCAAAACTAAAAACACCCAGCAATGCAGAGGCACCTGCAGCCAGTTGAAAGGTAGAAGCTGATTTTTCTATACCAAATTTACTAAGGGTAATACCCGCTGCTATCCAGCCCAAAGTACCAAACACTCTTATCCACGGAAACTGTTTGCCGGCATCGGTCATTTGTCCAAACGCAATGCTGTTAGATAATGCAATGGTAGGCATATACACCAGTGAGTATGCCAGTATTACCCAATAAAATAATCCATTGGTATCAATAGTAGTAGCTACAAATAATAAGCCTGCGCCAATAATATGCAATACCCCCATTATTTTTTGAGCCGCAAAATAGCGGTCAGCTATCAGGCCAATAAAAAAAGGAGAAATCATGGTGGCAATAGCCAGTGCAGAATACGCAGCACCAATTTGCAGGCCCGATGATTGAAGATGTTCTCCCATATAAGTGCCCATGGTAACATACCAGGCACCCCATATAAAATATTCTAATAGCATCATAAAGGCCAGCGATGCGCCGGTAGAAAATTTCATGTTGCAGCAGTTTAGTTTTGTAAAGAGGCTATGAATATACAAACGGAACGCAGGAGTAAAAAAAGATTCTTATGAGTGGTGGGGTGTTAAAAAATGCCAATAATTATCTTGAAAGATTTATTTTGCGGCCGCAATGAGACTATTTGAAGACAGCTACCGGCACAAAGGGCTGCGTAAAAAATTAACCGATCTTTTACGCACCAAAGGAATTACTGATGAAAACGTATTGAATGCTATTAATAGCATTCCGCGCCATTTTTTTTTAGATAGTGCTTTTGATGAAGTGGCGTATGAAGACCGGGCCTTTCCTATTGCCAACAACCAAACCATTTCGCAGCCTTATACAGTAGCCTACCAAAGCCAGCTATTAGCAATAAAACCCTTTGATAAAGTGTTGGAAATTGGAACCGGCAGTGCTTACCAGGCTGTGGTGCTGGCAGAAATTGGTGCTCAGGTTTTTACCATTGAACGTCAAAAACAATTATTTGATAATAACAAGCAATTTTCATTGCTGAAAAAATATCTGGGTATTAAGTTTTTTTATGGAGATGGCTTTGAAGGCCTGCCCACATTTGCGCCTTTTGATAAAGTAATTGTAACCGCAGCCGCCCCTTTTATACCGCTAAAACTGGTAGCGCAAATGAAGCCCGGGGGTAAAATGGTAATACCGGTAGGTGAAGGCGAAATTCAACGCATGATGCGACTGACCAAACTGGCTGATGGCAGCACAACAGAAGAACTATTTGAAAATTTTTCTTTTGTACCCATGCTGGAAGGAAGAAATGGTTAATGACTTAGTGGTTGAAATAAATTTTTAGAGCCCTCTGTAATAACGCCGCATTCTATACTACTTATTTTGAAACTGGCTTTTAAATGGCAGCAAAAAAAATTATTATTATTGGCGCCACAAGCGGTATAGGTGCAGCTATGGCAACGCTGTATGCACAACAAAACCATGTGGTGGGCATTAGTGGCAGGCGCAATGAACGATTACTGCAATTGCAACAACAATACCCGGCACAAATACATATTGAATGTTTTGATGTTATGGGTAATTATAATAATGATCATCTGAAAGCATTAATAGCAAAAACGGGTGGTATGGATTTGCTGATTTATAATGCGGGCTATGGTGAAATTAGTAAAACACTAGACCCTGTTATTGAAAAAGAAACTACACTAACCAATGTAAACGGCTTTATAGAAATTGTTGCCTTTGCGTTTAATTACTTTACAAACCAAGGCTACGGACAAATAGCAGCCACGTCTTCTATTGCTTCTAAACGTGGTAATAGTATGGCACCTGCTTACAGTGCCAGTAAGGCTTTTATGAGTACGTACATGGAAGGTTTGTACATGAAAGCTAAGAAAACAGCTTTATCGCAACTCTATATAACAGATGTGCAACCCGGTTTTGTTGCTACCAAAATGGCCAAAGGTACCGGCCGTTTTTGGGAAGCCCCCGTTGAAAAAGCAGCAGTACAAATAATGGCTGCTATTGAAAAGAAAAAAATTAGGGTTTACATTACTAAACGCTGGTGGCTTTTTGGCAAACTAATGCCACTGCTACCCAATTTTATTTATCACCGTATTGGATAAAAAAAGCGCTGCCCAGTAGACACTGGCTGCGCTATAACCATCACCACTTTAGAGAGAAAAAGATTAAGTTATTAGGCGTTAAATTATATTGCTTTTAGATGCAGTAAAAAGGTGTTTACATAAAAGCAATGTATAAAAAGAAAAGCCGGTTCGTACGAACCGGCTTTAATAACTTAGTTGCTGTAATTTATTTACCCTCGCCTGCCAGTTCCATTACAATCTTCCATTCTTCATCTGTTACGGGTTGCACACTTAAACGGCCCAGGCGAATGAGCGCCATATTTGCTAAGCGGTTGTCTTTTTTTAATTCGGCCAGGCTAACCGGCTTCTTTAATTTTTTATGCGGCGCAAAATCTACCACCACCCATGCTTCTTCATCGGTTGTAGGATCTTGATAATGTTCTTTGGCTACTTTGGCTATGCCCACAATTTCTAACCCTTCATTACTGTGATAGAAAAAAGCGAGATCGCCTTTTTTCATTGCTTTTAAATTATTACGTGCGGCATAATTACGCACCCCATCCCAAAATGTTTGCTTGTCTTTTACCAGTTGCTCCCAACTGTATTTAAAAGGCTCTGACTTTACTAACCAGTATGCCATGGTTGATTAAAAATTAAAAATGTATAATTAATAATTTACAGCACAAGGGTGCGACGCAAGGATGCCCAATTGAAATACCAATGCCTGTTAACTACAACAAAAAATAAACAAAGAAGGAGGCCAAACATTTTAAAAAGTTGATAGCAAGCGGTAGCTATTATCAAATTTTCAAATCAGCACAGTATCAAATTATTCATCCAGCTTTAATACTGCTAAGAAGGCTTCCTGTGGTACTTCTACTGTTCCTATCTGGCGCATGCGCTTCTTTCCTTCTTTCTGTTTTTCTAACAGTTTGCGTTTTCGACTGATATCGCCACCATAACATTTGGCGGTAACATCTTTACGCATGGCGCTAATGGTTTCGCGGGCAATTACTTTAGCACCAACAGCCGCCTGTATGGCAATTTGAAATTGCTGACGGGGTACCAGTTCTTTCAGCTTCTCGCATAGTTTACGACCAAAGTCTTGTGCACGCCCTCTGTGAATAAGGGCACTCAATGCATCCACTTTTTCTGCGTTCAGCAAAATATCCATCTTAATAATATCACTATCGCGGTAGCCGATGGGGTGATAATCAAACGATGCATAGCCGCGTGTTTGGCTTTTCAGTTTATCGTAAAAATCAAATACAATTTCTGTTAAGGGCATTTCAAAAATCAGCTCAACACGGGTTTGTGTTAAATAGCTTTGATTAATTAATATACCGCGTTTGCCCAGGCAAAGCGTCATTATATTACCTATGTATTCTGGTTTGGAAATTATTTGGGCTTTAATGTAAGGCTCTTCAATTCTGTCAATCTTTGTAGGGTCGGGCATTTCTGTTGGGTTGTTTACCACTACCTTTTCGCCTTTGCTGGTATATGCAATAAAGCTAACGTTGGGCACGGTGGTAATTACAGTTTGGTCAAATTCACGTTCTAACCGTTCTTGTATAATTTCCATATGCAGCATACCCAAAAAGCCGCAACGGAAACCAAAACCCAATGCCTGAGAAGTTTCTAATTCATATGTTAGTGAAGCGTCGTTTAATTGCAATTTATCCATACACTCCCGTAGCTCTTCAAAATCATCTGTTACCACCGGAAAGATACCGGCAAATACCATGGGCTTCACTTCCTGAAAGCCGGTAATGGGTTCTTGTGTGGGGTTGCTGGTTAAGGTAAGCGTATCGCCCACTTTTACTTCCTTGGCATTTTTTATACCAGTAATAATATAGCCCACATCGCCACAGGTAACGGTTTGCTTTTCGGTCATCTTTAATTTTAAGATGCCCACTTCATCTGCATTATAACTTTGATCAGTACTAACAAATTTTACTTTATCGCCCTTGTTAATACGGCCATTTAAAACACGGTAGTAAACAATAATACCTCGAAAACTATTGAAAACACTGTCAAAAATCAATGCTTGCAAGGGCGCATCGGGGTTACCTTGCGGTGCAGGTATCCGTTCTACAATTGCTTCCAGCACTTTATCAACCCCCAAGCCAGTACGGCCGCTGGCGTGTAATATTTCTTCGCGTTTGCAGCCAATCAGCTCCACTATCTGATCTTCCACTTCTTCAATCATGGCGCCATCCATGTCAATTTTATTAATCACGGGTATAATCTCCAAATCATTATCAATAGCCAAATAGAGGTTACTAATAGTTTGGGCCTGTATGCCCTGTGTAGCATCTACCAATAGTAACGCACCCTCGCAAGCAGCAAGTGCACGGCTCACTTCATAGCTAAAGTCAACATGGCCGGGTGTATCTATCAGATTTAAAATATACTCCTGCTTATTAGTGTGTTTATAATTAATCTGAATGGCGTGGCTCTTAATGGTAATTCCCTTTTCCCGCTCCAGGTCCATATCATCAAGCACCTGATCCATCATATCCCTATCGCTGATGGTGCCGGTACTTTGTAAAAGGCGATCTGCAAGGGTGCTTTTTCCGTGGTCAATATGGGCTATAATGCAAAAATTCCGTATCTGCTTCATGTATCTTTTTTATCCGTTAAATGCGGGGCAAAACTAAGGAAAAGCGGGGGAATTAATGGGATAATGTGCTTATTTGAAAATTTGATGATGGTTGCCGCCGTGGAGCATTACTTTCGCATTTAACCTTCTTCATTTTGCGTTTTTCATTTTAAGTATGCCAGCAGTAGTTTTTTATGGCAGCAGCCGTTGCCACGCTCGGTTCATCTTATTGTTATTAATGAAACATGCTATAGCTGTTTAACCAGTGTTTATGAACGGACATTGGAACAATTAAACACAATAGTAGAACCCTATTTTCTTAGATGTACATACATTTCATGCATCACTTCCATATGAGGCGCTGTTAATACAGCCAACCCTGCTATTAAGAAAATCACTATCGATTCTGCAGAGCTGAACATGACTCCTAAAAACCCAAATACAGCAATACCGACCAAGGCTAAAATACTGTATAGTAAAATTTGTTTAACAACAATTGAAGGTGATAGCGATGTATTCTTACACAAATAGCTAAAAATATTTTTTAAAGAAACGGTTGAATGCCATACTATAAAATAAAACATAAAGCCAGTAAGCAATGGCAGGTTATAAAGTATAACAATTAGTATTGCCGACTGAGCAAAAACTATAAGTAGTTGTTTTTTTGTAATACCGTACTTAAAAAAATAAGCTATACCAAAGGTTAAAAATAAAGCTATAAACATTATAATTATAAATACGCTGTTTTGTGTTACCATCAATAATGTATCAGTAGCAAACCCCGAAGAACTGTAAGCATTTAATAAAGGTTTAATTTCAGCAACGTTGCACAACAATAGAAAAGATAAAATAGTGAAGCCATAAAACAAGGCCACCAATTTACCCAGCCACGTATTTAATTTAAGTAAATACAAATCTGTTTCACCAAAGTGAAAAGCAGCTAAAATCAGAAAAAGAATTAAACCAACCACCGAATTTAGCCAAAGTAATATTGCATATAGTATTAAACGTAACAGGTATATTCTCAAAAATTTATACTGTGAGAAATTGGCATTTGTATGCTCACTATTCCTGCTGGCAACCAGCAAGTCTGCAGCACCATGAGGTATACCGAGCACAATAATACCCACGGCAAATAAAAGTATCTGCATTTTCCAGCTTGTAACATGTATAGTTTGATGCCAAAAAACAAATATTAACCCAATTAATAAGATTACTATCTTATAAAAGCTAATACCAATAATAGTAGAAAGTCTTTTCATTACTGTTCTAAAAGTAAAAAGTGACAAGTTAATTTTAACTTGTCACTTTTATATAAATTATGCTGTTACCGGTTGTTTGCTATCAGACTGAGCTAGCGCATATATTACTAAACCAAAGCCTATTTTATTAATGGCATCGCCAATATTATAAATAATATCCAGCGATACACCTTCCAATATTTTCATACCAAATAAACCACCTTCTGTTCCGGCAATATAGCCAACAGGATAAATGGCCCAACCTACTAATACAAACCAAGCAAGCGTTTTATTAGCTTTTTTAACAGCGTTTCCAGCATTGTTTGCAAGTTTGGCTACTTCTCCAAACCATATTAAATAAACAATATAAAAATAACCGATACTACTAACAAAACCCCAGATCCAGCTTTGCTTCTCAGCTGGGTAAATTGCTTCTCCAATATAACCTGTAACTAACATAAATACAGAAGCTGTAATCAATTTCCATAACAACCCAATTTTAGCTCCCGCTTTTTTTGTAATAAGATAAAACTCAACACACATTAGAGGTACCGTAAGCAACCAATCAACATACCTGAAAAAAGTGGGAGATTGATTTGTTGCCAAATTGTAATCTCGCATGTAATAATAGTGTACTGCTGCAATGAAAGTAATAAGACCCGAAACTAAAATGGATGTCCGCCATTTTTTATCTGTATTCCACATTTCAAAAAAGAAAAATACAGATGCTCCTAACATGGCCATACAGCCTACAAAAAAAGTAAACGCCACATAATTTGAATTCGAGATCGGAAGAATCTCAAGCAATGTCTGATTCATTGTTATTAAGTTTTTATTGAAAAGTTATTTAATACCGTAGTATAACAGTCAACATTTTCAGTTTGTTCTGAAAATTTAAAAATTATTTGTTTAACAAACCCTGTCTTATTTTTGGCATAAACCTTACGAAAAGTACAGACTGCCGCTGTTAGCTGGTTAGCTTTCCATTTTCGAAGAATATTTATAACAATAAAACGAGTTTATGATAATTGGAGATAGAATATGCGCCAACTGCAACCAAGGTTATTATGGCAATTTTTGTAACAACTGCGGACAAAAAGATGCGCACCGTTATACGCTTACACATATTTTACATGAAATGGTGCATTTATTTACGCATGCCGATAAAGGCATTTTTTCTTTTGCCGCCAATATTATAACCAAGCCCGGTACAATAGCGCTAGACCTGGTAGAAGGAAAACGGAAAAAGTATTTTAACCTGTTTCAATACCTGCTGATAATTGTAGGTATTACCACCTTTTTAATTGCAAAAACGCATTTTTTAGAAATAACAATGCAGAATATTAACAGCTTTAACAACACTAAAATGAGTGCCCAGCTGGCCAATTTGCAGCAGCAGTCTGCAGCCGTTTTACAGAAATATAATAATATTCTGCAAATGGTTTTAATACCTGTATTTGCCCTATTCTCCTGGCTTTTTTTAGGCAGGCGCAAATATAATTACGCAGAAAACGTAGTGCTGCACACTGCCGGCAGTGCACAAACCAATACTATTGCCATTGTTACCACACTGTGTTTTTTTATAAGCAGCAACAAGTCTTTTTTTCTCATCATGACAATTATCTCATTGTTCATTATGTTACTCTCATTTGCACTTTGTTATCGCCAATTCTATAAAATATCATGGGGTAAAGCACTCTTATTTGCTTTGTTGGTTTATATATGTTCTTACATTGTACAAATGGTTTTTGTTACTGTAATAATGATAGCCTATTTATTAATTACCTGGCACTAAATTTCTATTTCTTTTAAATCATCATTATATGTCTATTTTAAAAGCCAACACTGCTGATATACCACATTTGTTACAGTTGGTTAACAGTGCTTTTCGTGGCCCTGCTTCTAAACAAGGCTGGACCACCGAAGCCGATTTACTGGAAGGTGAATTAAGAATTGATGCTGCTGGCATTGAAGCAATGCTACAAGACCCAACAGCCACCATTTTAAAACACATAAACACCGACGGAGCAATTGATGGTTGTGTATACCTGCAACAACAAGGGCTGCAATTATACCTTGGCATGCTTTCTGTTAGCCCTACATTACAAGGCGCCGGCATTGGTAAAATGTTACTGGCTGCAGCAGAAACCCATGCCATTGCCTGCCAGTGCAGTAGTATTGTTATGCGTGTAATAAGTGTAAGAAAAGAATTAGTAGCCTGGTACCTGCGCCATCACTACAAGCTTACGGGTATAAAAGAAGCATTTTCTGTAAATGAAAAATTTGGCCGGCCTACACAAACACTGGAGTTTGATATTTTAGAAAAAGAATTAACGCCTGCTTTTTAATTTTATATAGCAATACTCAGTTTCCGTTCCGGAAACTTATCGGCATATTCATACACCAGACCACGGATGTAATCATTATCCGGGTAAGGAGTAATAATTTCTTTGAGCGCTTTTACAGATTGTAATACCTGCTGCTCTTTCACGATACCCATACCCACAAAACGCCCTTCTTCCATCAAAATATAATTATCCGCTTCATCCCTTAAAACAAAAGTGGGTAATTGTTCTTTTAAACTGCTTACAGCTTTTTGCACCCTTTTGTTATAATGAGAATAATTAACCGTTGGTTTATCTATTACCCTTGCTTTAGATGTAAAACAAAAAGCTTCATGCAGTTCATATTCTTCCACCAACTTGCGCAACAACACCTGCCCTTCATGCAACAGATTAAATGTGTATACTGCAGGCAGGTTCTTTTTCTTTCGCTCTATAAATAGCCGCAGGTAACCATTCTGGTCTTCATAAGTATATAGTCCATACTCGTAATGAAATCGCTTCTGGCTGCGGTTATAAGGCGGCCACAGGCGCCGTATCTCCACACTTTCCAGTATCAATGCACTTAACTCGCTGCTGCATACCTTAAAGCTTACAGAAAAAATCTTTCTTAAAAATTCTTGCTTACGTTTACTGCTATCATTATTGCTAAAATGACTGCATACCCGCTGGCGCAGGTTTACAGCTTTGCCTATATATAAAATTTTTCCTTTCTCATCATGAAAATAGTATACGCCGGCGTCACCGGGCAGTTGATTTACAAAACTGGCATCTAAATTTGGGGGCAGGTATTGCTCTTTATTTTTTCCCTTCAGCATTTTTATTACCTCACCATTCACATCATTTGCCTGTATTTTTTCAAACAAGGCTACAGTAGCAATAACATCACCAATGGCACGGTGGCGATTATTAATAGGTATTTCTAGCTGTCGGCATAAATTACCAAGGCTATAGCTTGCCAGCCCCGGAAAAACCTTGCGGGCCATTCGTACAGTGCAAAGCTTACGTACATTTAAAACATATCCAGCTTGCTGCAGGTGGTGCTTAATAAATGAGTAATCAAAATTTACATTGTGTGCTACAAATATGCGGTCGCTCAGCAGGTTAAAAATATTTGCTGCCAGTGCTTCAAAGCCCGGTGCATTGGCAACCATTTCGTTGGTAATGCTGGTTAACGCTGTAATGTATTTAGGTATGGGCTGGTGCGGGTTAATAAGCGTATGAAATCGGCCTTCTTCTTCTACCCCATTATGAAGCACAATAGCAATTTCTGTTATGCCGCCTGCTGCAGCATAAGAGCCCGTGGTTTCAATATCAATAATTGCAAATTTCATTAGCAGTTAAACGAAATGCAATTTCGTAAAATAGCTGGTACACCAACTTTTTTTTGCTAATTTTTTTAGAATATTTTTTTTCTTACAAACCTACCTGCATTTTTTGGGTACGCATATTTTTTAAAGTGGGGTCCATTGCAATGGCCTGATCGCATAGCTGCTGGCCTTTTTGGGTATCGCCTTTTTTCTGATAAGCCATGCCAATCATATACAAGGCACGGGCATTCTTTTTATCGTACAATAAAATTTTATCCCAATAATCTATTGCATCCTGGTATTTACCAATTTTATAATACACATCGGCTACACCATAAAGCAACGTAACATCGGCTGGTTTTTTTTCCAGCACTTTCTTCATTGCTTCTATGCATTTATCTGCCTGCCCCAGACCAAGATAAGAAACGGAAAGGTTTTCATAATAATCATTGTCTGTTTTATAGCCCCGAGCGGCTGCCAGTTCGTAATACTTAATCGCATTCACATCATCTGGTATTGCAGCAAAATTCAATGCGGTTTCATATATCCAGCGGGGTTTTGTAGTGTCTGTTTGTATGGCTTGTACAAAATAAGGTGCCGCACTCCGGTAATTACTCATATCTACAAAGCTTCTGCCAATTATGTAAGGTATTTCTGCATTGGCAGGTTCTTCTTTTAATGCGTTTTGCAAGTACGGAAAAGCTTGCCCGTAATCCTCCATCTCATAATAACTTTTGCCAATTATATAATTAGTTTTAAGTGGTGCTTTTAATTCCTGTGCCTTTTTTGCATACTGAATTGCTTCGTTCCATTTGCGGGTCCAAAAATAAAGATTGGCCATTTGCGCATTTACTTCTGCATCGTTGGCATTTTTCTTTAAAACCTCAGTAAAAGATTGCTTAGCTAAATCATATTTGCGTTGCTCTGCATATACCAACCCCAATTCTTTATGGGCTGCGGTATTGCTTGCATTTAGTAGTACCGATTTTTGAAAATGATTTTGTGCCACCTGCCAGCGCCTTTCGCCTTTTGCCTTAATACCTTCCTGTAAAAAATAATCAGCACTATCGGTTTGTGCCAAAGTGGTAAAAGAAGTGATTACCAAAATTAGGATAAGCAGGTTTTTCATATTGAAAGTTTAATACTCTAAGTTACCAATCAGCCGGCGTATGCATAAATTAATCTTTATTGTTGGCAACCAGCTTTTTTTGTACTATTTAACATTGTTGCGTCGCACTCTTCAGCATTTAATAGCTACTCAGCATTTTTTACAAGTACTATTTCAACACTACCCCACCTAACGAAGGCAAATGAATATTTATTTCAAATTGTTTGGTCTTTTTGTCCACCAAAGTGGTGGTAATATCTGGGTTAAACACATCTCCGGTTCCCCAAAATTCCTTGGCGTCGCTGTTAAATATTTCTTTCCATACTTTTTTGGTATGCGTGTAAACTTTCCAGTCTCTTCTTACCTCTGGTGTCATATTAAGTATCACCAGCACATCATCAGCCGGCTTTTTTCCTTTACGGCGAAAAGTTAGTACACTTTCTTCCCGGTGTTCAAGGTCTACCCATTCAAACCCATATTCATTAAACTGGTTTTCATAAAGTGCTGGTTCATTTTTTAGTAAGTGGCATAAAGCTTTTACACAAGCTCTCATTTTTTCATGGCAATCAAATTGCAACAAATTCCACGGCAGTTCACTTTTATAATTCCACTCTACCGTGCTCCCAAATTCATTACCCATAAACAGCAATTTGGCGCCTGGGTGTGTAAACATATAAGTATATAAAAGTCGCAGGTTGGCAAATTTCTGCCATTCATCGCCGGGCATTTTGTAAATCATTGGGCTTTTGCCATGCACTACTTCATCATGACTCAGCGGCAACATAAAATTTTCATCGTAATAATACATCATACTAAATGAAAACTGGTTTTGCTGAAACTGCCGGTTGAAAGGATCTTGCTTAAAATATTTTAATGTATCATGCATCCAGCCCATCATCCATTTCATACCAAATCCCAGTCCATCTGCAAATGTGGGTTTAGATACCCCAGGCCAATCTGTAGCTTCTTCTGCTATGGTTTGCACATCCGGAAAATCGCGGTAAATGGTTTCGTTCAAATCTTTTATAAAAGCTATTGCTTCTAAATTACCATCACCTCCAAACTCATTGGGTTCCCATTGCCCTGCAGTACGGCTGTAATTCAACTTCAGCATTGATGAAACCGCATCCACTCTTATTCCATCTACATGAAACTTATCCAGCCAAAAACGAGCACCACTGATGAGAAACGATTTTACTTCGCCTCTTTTGTAATTAAAAATATAGCTGTTCCAATCGGGGTGATACCCTTTACGCATATCAGCATACTCATAAGTATGTGTGCCATCAAACATAAAAAGCCCATGGCTATCGTATGGAAAATGTGAGGGCACCCAATCTAATATAACTCCAATCCCTTCATTATGGAAAGCTTCAATCATTTTCATAAACTCTTGCGGCGATCCGAAACGTGAAGTGGGTGCAAAATAGCCGGTACCCTGATACCCCCAGCTACCATCAAAAGGGTGCTCCATTACGGGCATTAATTCTATATGGGTAAAGCCCATTTCTTTTACATATGGCACCAATCTTTCTGTTATCTGCGCATAGCTGTTGTACGATTCTTCATCATCTTTATCGGGTCGCATCCAACTGGCAAGATGTACTTCATAAACACTCCAAGGCGCTTCTAATGCATTGTGTTTTTTCCGTTTCTTCATCCAATCTGCATCAGCCCATTGGTGATGAATATCCCAGGTGATAGAAGCTGTAAGTGGTCGCTTCTCCCAAAAATTAGCAAAGGGGTCTCCTTTATCTGTTTCTACTCCTTTAAAACCTTTGATATGATATTTATAAACCTCACCTAAACCAAGGCCGGGTATAAAGCCTTCCCAAACACCACTCTTATCCCAACGTGGATGCAACTCAAAATCAAAATCTTTCCAGTCGTTGAAATTTCCTTTTACAGATACACTGGTTGCATTGGGTGCCCATACTGCAAAATACATGCCCCAGAGATTGTTTACCTGTATAGAGTGCGAACCAAATTTATCATACAAGCTATAATGTGTTCCTTGCTGAAAGTTGTGGATATCTTCATCGGTAAGCAATGAATAGTTCCATACTTTTTGCGATGCATCAACAAAATTTTTGTCTTCATAACGTTGCATAGTGTTGTTGTTTTTTTGGGTGATGCGCTTTGGTTCTGTTTCTTTATTTGCAATCGTTCTTGATGCTGCTTTTTTTGCTTTGGCCATTATATGAGCGGTTTTGCAGTTAGTGGGTGTGAGAATACCTTTAACCTAAAATTAAGAACTGCCAACCAGATAATACTATTTTAATAAAGATATTCGCCATGGTTATTAAATGCTGTTATTAGTAGTAGTTAAATAGTAGTGCAAAAGATGAACGGATTGCGACGCAACGATGCTGAAGCAAGTACCAGGGCTGGTTTCAAACATTGTACTACACTATTAAACTTTTACCAGTATTCTTAATAACAACAAACAAAGTATAGCCAAAATGACAAAAACACTGTTTGCACTGCTTACGGGCATACTGTACTGTAGTGCTGCCTTATCCCAATCAAGCTCCGTAAAAGGAATTATCTCCGACACTTCTTCTAAAACAAATTTGCAAAATGCAGTGGTTTCTTTACTGCAACCAAAAGACTCTGTACTGGTAAAATTTACCCGTACAAAAGCTGGTGGCCAGTTTGAAATAAACAATGTGCCTGCAGGTAAATATTTGCTGGTGGTAAGCTACCCCAAATATGCCGAATATGCGGATGAAATTTTTATTGAACCGAACTTGTCTTTTAATGCAGGTACTATACCTGTAATATTAAAAGCTAAACTGCTTGAAGAAGTGGTGGTGCGGCAAAAGATTGCTGCCATTCGGTTTAAAGGCGATACGTTAGAATTTAAAGCCGATAGCTTTAGAGTAAATGCTAATGCCAACGTGCAAGAGCTGTTAAAAAAATTACCCGGCTTACAGGTAAACAGTAAAGGAGAAATTACTGCCCAAGGAGAAAAGATTGAAAAAGTATTAGTTGATGGGGAAGAATTTTTTAGTGACGATCCTGCTGTGGTTACTCAAAGTTTGCGGGCCGACGCTGTTGACAAAGTGCAGGTGTTTGATAAAAAAAGCGACCAGGCTGCTTTTACCGGCATAGATGACGGACAAAAAACAAAAACTATTAACCTGCAATTAAAAGAAAATAAGAAGAAAGGATATTTTGGCAAAGTGGAAGCAGGATATGATTTTAACCGATATCGCTATGGCAAGGCTTTGGGTAATTTGTTTAATGGCAAGAAAAAAATGGCGGGTTATATTACTACCGATAATACCAAATTTGAATCGCTGAATTGGGAAGAGCGAAGAAATTATGGTAACGATAATAATACGGTGGTGATGGAAGACGGCGGTGTTATGATTACTTCTACCGGTGATGACTTTAGCTGGGGACAAGGCTTACCAAATTCTATTACCGCGGGTTTGCTTTTTAGTAATAAATGGAGTAAGGATAAATACAATACTAATAACAATTACCAGTTTAATCAATTACAGATTGAGGGTATTAATAGCAGTACCACACAAACTATTTTACCAGATACCAGTTTTATAAATACCACTAACCAAAATTTTAGTGGCACCCGCCAAAGAAACCGTTTACAAAGCATGTTTGAGTGGGCCATTGACAGTAGTAGCTCTTTAAAGCTAACTGCTGTAGGCTCTTTAAGTAATAATAAAAACAATAATCGCTTTTTGGGTAAATCTATCAGCGAAGAAGGACAACTGATAAACCAGAGCGACCGGAATACTTTAAATAATGACGAAACTCAAAACTTTGCCTCTACCCTTTTTTACAGGAAACGGTTAAAAAAGAAAGGCCGCAGCTTTTCTGTTTCTGGAGACATTAGTTTTACCAATAGAGACAATAATGGTTTTTTGTTAGCTGACAATTTTTTTTACAATAGCCTGGGTGCTGTTATTAAAAACGAAAAGCTGGACCAGAATAAAACCTTAGATGAGCAAGTGAATGTATTTAACAGTCGTTTGTCTTTTACTGAACCCATTGCCAAAAACACGTTTGCAGAGTTTAGCTATCGCATTGGTTTAAACCGAAACAATTCTGAACGCAATACTTTAGAAAAACAACAACCCGGCGACCCTAAATATGATTTCCTTGTAGACAGCCTTAGTAATCATTTTATTTTTAACACCAACACTAATGCTGGTGGTCTTACACTACGACATAATAAAACTAAGTATGGTTTTTTTATGGGCGCCTCATTAGAACGGGTAAGCTTTAACCAGGAAGACATTCGCAAGGGCAATAACAACCGTATTGGTTTTACTAATTTTTTACCAACTGCAGGTGTCAATTTCAGCCCCAAAAAGCAACGCCGCCTTTCTATAAACTATAATACTACGGCCCGCATACCAAACCTGCAGCAGATACAACCCATTATTGATAATACCGACCCATTAAACATAACCATTGGTAATAAAAATCTAAAACAAGAATACCGCCATAGTTTTCGCTTTAATGCCAACGATTATAAAGTACTAAAAAATAAGAGCATCTACTTTAATATTAATTTAACCGTTACTGATAATGCCATTACCAACTCTAACTACATTGATAGTATTGGCCGCCGCATTAACCAGGCAGTTAACGTAGATGGCAATTATAACTTTAATATGTGGAGTTCTTATGGTTTTGAAATTGCCCCTTCTCTAAACCTTAATTTTGGACTTAGCCCAAATGTAAGCCGCTATATTAACTTTGTAAACGGACAAAAAAACATAAACGATAATGGAAGCCTGGGGGCAGAATTAAGCCTTAGTTTTTGGGGAGATAAAAAGGTAAACTTCTGGAGCAATTTTCAACCACGTTATAACCGCTCCGTTTCATCTATACGAAAAGAAGTGGTTACCAAATACTGGACCTACAACACCGATCTGAACATTGAAATTAAGTTGCCTAAAAAGTTTTTCTTTGAAGTAAATGCCGATATTAATATTTACCAGAAAACAGCGGTATTTGCCAATACCCGCAACGTATATTATATCAATACCTCGCTACGTAAAACCTTTCTTAAAAATGATGTTATGGAAGCCAAGGTGCATATAAACGATTTGTTTAACCAAAACCAGGGTATTAACAGAAACATCAGCAGCAACTTTATAACAGAAAGTACTCAACAGGTAGTCCGCCGGTATGTAATGTTTTCATTGGCATATAATTTTAGTAAAAACGGAAAACCTCAATCCTTTTAATTTAATACACTAATTTTTTTATGAAGCAATCATCCATAAACCTGAAATACATATTGCTGCTTTTGGCCCTGTGGTTTGCTTTACCAGGCAACCTGCTGGCACAACAAGCTAGTTTTTTAACCGCGGGCCGTGTTGAGTATGAAAAGAAAATAAACCAACACCGCATTATTGAAGAAGAAGGAGAAGAAAATTTTTGGGTGGCCGAACAAAAAAAATGGCTTACCAAAGTGACTACCGATTTTTATGAGTTGAAGTTTAATGACCATAGAAGTAGTTTTAAACTATTGCGTGAAAATACAGATAACAAATATTTTTGGGGTGCAAAACCTAGTGATACCGATGTAGCTGTACAGGATTTACAAAACCAGCGGGTGATAATACAAAGAGATGTTTTTGAAAACACCTATCTTATTACAGACAGCATGCGTACCATTAACTGGCGTATTACCAATGAAACCCGCACCATTGCCGGCTTTGAATGTAAAAAAGCTGTTGGCGTTATTTGCGATTCGGTTTATGTGGTGGCTTTTTATACAGATGAAATTATTGCCAGCACCGGCCCCGAAAGTATTGGCGGTTTGCCCGGTTTAATTTTAGGTTTGGCCGTGCCCCGCCTGCATACTACCTGGTTTGCTACTAAAGTTGAGTTAACCACACCTGCAGAGACTGAATTAACACCTAAACAAAAAGGAAAAAAAATCACCTACCGAGATTTAGTAATTGAATTGAATAAAGGTGTTAAAGATTGGGGTAAAGAAGGTGCCAAACGTATTTGGGCTGCGGTGTTGTAAATTTTACGGTAGGTCATCTTAAAAAAAGATGACTCAGGCTGCCAAAACACTACGCACTGCTGGTGAATAAATAGCAAACCAATTAAACAAATTTGCTGTACTTGCATTTTGCTTTAAAAAAAACAGCTTCATAAAGATTTGCTGCTGAAGAGTGCGACGCAAGAATGTTGCTTGCTGTTATAATGCTGGCTCACAACTATACTACCATACATTACGCGGACACCAATCTCCGTATTTATTACCAATTAAAAAGCCCAGCACAAACTCATGCGTACCTTTGCTTACCGTGTTTAAACGAGAGGTGGTATAGTCGTATGAATAACTGATGTTAAAAGTGTTGGATACATTTAAACCTACCATGCCTGCAAAGCCATCATTAATACGATAGCTGGCACCGGCCCACAACAAATCTCGGTACTGAAATTTGGTATTAACATCAAACTGCATTGGCGCAGGTTGCACGTATTTAACCATTACACTGGGTATGGCAGAAATATCATCGTTTAAAAAGAACCGGTACCCGGCTGTTGCAAAAATATGTGGCACCAGTTTTCCGCTTTGCGTGCCCACCTGCTGATTACTGAAAATTACTTTCTGCGGAATTATTTGTTGCGCCGAAAGACCAATAAAATAATCGCTGCTATACACCCAAACGCCGGCACCAAAATCGGGCTTAATTACATTTATTTCATTAGAGTTAAAAACCACGGGGTCTACCGGCACAGCATTGCCAAAAAATAATTTATTAGCATTTAAACTTACGTTGCGTACCCCTGCTTCAAAGCCCGCAGCAATACTTGTTTTGGCGCTAATACCTAAATGATAGGCATAGCTAACATAACCACCAAAACGATTCAGCGGCCCCGTTCTATCGTTAATAATTTTTAAACCAACCCCATGATGGGGCTTGGCTGCTTCATAATCTTGCCAGTAACTGCGGCCACGCGGGTTTTCACCGGGCATTTCAAAAGAAGTAGCTGTAGTGCGGTCATCCACCTTGCCAATTGGTTTATGAAAAGTAAGATATGTAGTTACCGGCGCATCCTGCAAACCTACCCATTGCTGCCGATGACCAATTTTTACATCTCCATAATTTTCTATACCGGTAATAGCAGGGTTAATAATATAGTTGTTAATAATATACTGCGTATAATGTGGCTGTTGCTGGGCCAGCATTGCATTGGTTATAAACAATAAACACACTATACTCAAAAACTTTTTCATACTTCGTTGCTTTTCCATTTTCTTTTTAATACCAGCTTCAGTGTTATAATCAACAGTTGTTGCGTCGCAATCCGTTCATCGGCAGTGCCAGTGGCAACACTTTTTTATCGTAAAATTGTTACAGAACCATTCATTTGCTTTCTTCCGTTTTTCGGATTGATAATCCAGTAATAAGTACCCACCGGTAATGCTTGTCCTTTCAGTCTTCCATTCCATCCGGGGTTTTGGTAACCAACAGAGCTGAATACAATTTGACCGTAGCGGTTATAAACCTCTACTGTAGAACCGGGGTAAGAATCCAGAAATTCAATATTCCAGGTATCATTAATACCATCGCCATTTGGAGAGAACGCATTAGGCACCACCGGTGCTTTCAGCACTTTTACAAAAACATCATCAGTATCCACACAACCATCTGCAGATGTTACTGTCAACCGGTAGGTAATATCATCTGGCGCAGTTACTTTGGGTGTTGCAATTAAAGCATTGTCCAAATAACTGGCCGGCGTCCATAAATAAGAAATAGTATTACCTGTGCCTTTTGCATTTAAAGTAATAAAGCCCCCTTCCAACAAGGTTCTGTCGGGGCCTGCGTCTGCCACAGGTTGTGGGTTTACTTTTATTGTTTGTGTAGCACTGATGCTGCAACCATTAGCAGCTACAAAACTATAAGTTAGTGTATGAATACCCGGTGTGGCAACTCTCGGGTTAAAAAGGCCACTGGTAGAAACGCCGGTACCGCTGTAAGTACCGGTACCGGGCAACCCAAAAATTTCTCTTGCTGCTGTTATCTGAAAAGGTGTTATCTCCTCACACACATCAGTCATAGACGTAAACTGTATTTGAGGGCTTGCACCTAAAGTAATGGTGCGGGTTGTTTGGTTTACACAACTCAAGCCAGAGTATACCACATATCTTACCTGGTAAGTGGTGTTAGTACCAGCATCCGGGTATTTATGTGTATACGTTTTGCCTGGTGTAGGCGTATCGTCAACTGTTTTATTGGTAGGGTTGTTCAGGTAGTCCCAATACACTTCTACTTTAACCACATTACCCACATCTACAGTTGAGCCATCGGTTATAGAAACATCCTGATTACTACACAAAGTGGTGGCGTTATTTACCGTAAAGCTGGCTTGTGGTTGTGTACCATTTACTATAAATGTTTTAAGCGTGTCTTTTACACAGCCATCTTTACTGGTAACCGTTAAACGTACGTTGTAAGGGCCTGTAACCGTATAGCGGTGCGAAGGATCCTTTAACGCAGAAGTATTGGGGTTACCACCATTGGCGTTAGGGTCTCCAAAATTCCAGAGATAAGTAAATTGCGTTGCGCTATTATCAGGTATCGTGCTGCTATTGGTAAATTGCGCGGCAGGGTCCGTTAAGCAAATTTCAGGAGCAATAAAATCTGGACGTGGCAAGTAATTTACTGTAACAGGTCTTAAAAAAGGCACCGCATTTTTACAGCCTTTATCTGTTTCAACATTTAATGTAATAGTATAAGGTGTGGTGTTGCCTGTTGTAAATGTATGTGTTGGGCTTTGCAGCAAAGAAGTTCCGCCGTCACCAAAATCCCATGTCCATTTTATTAAATTACCAGCATTGGCCAATGAAGCATCGGTAAAAGTAATAGGCCTAGTTTCACAAACAGGTGCTGAAGTTGTAAAGTTCACCGTTGGTAAAGGATTAGCCACGGTGTTTTGTGATAAAGTATCTGAGTAACAACCTTTATCAGTAACCACATATAAACGAACTGCAAAAGTATTAGCCGTGGCATAAATATGTGTTGCATTTTGTGTGGAAGCAGTGCCGCCATCGCCAAAACTCCAAAACCATTGTGTAAGTGCAGAGCCCTTGCCATCACTATTATCAGTATAAGTGGTTACGGCACCCAAGCAAACTTCTGGAGTAACTGTATAGTTGGCTTTGGGTTGTGGGTACACGGTATTCATTACTTTAGTCAGCGTATCCCAGCATCCGTCTTTTGAAGTAACCCGTAAGCGTACATTGTATGGCCCTACGGCACTATAATAATGCACTGGATTTTTCTGTGTTGCCGTACCACCATCTCCAAACTCCCATGCATAAGCAAATTGCGCCTGAGAGCCATCACTGATGGTAGATAAATCATTAAACTGGCCGGTGCCAGCTGGCAAGCAAATAGCTGGCATATTAAAATTAACAATAGGTTGAGCGTTTACTACAACCGTTTTAGTCATTAAAGTACTCTTACACCCTTTATCTGTTTCAACATTTAAAGTAACTGTATAGCTACCTGCTGTTGTATAGGTTTGTGTAGGGTTTTGTGCGGTTGATGTATTGCCATTGCCAAAACTCCAACTCCATTTATTTAATGCTCCGCTGTTTGCCACAGAAGCATCGGTAAAGTTGATTAGTTTTGTTTCACAAGCTGGTGAAGAAGTATTAAAATCTGAAGTAGGTAATTGGTTAACTACAATAGATTTGGTAATTGTATCTGAAATACAGCCAATAGCAGATTTAATATATAGTTTAACCTGATAAGTACCAGCCGCCGCCCAGCGCTTTTTAGGGTTTTGTACATTGGCAGTGGTGGCATCTGCAAAATCCCAAAACCATTCAGTAACAGAACTGGCTGGTGCTGTACTCTGATCGCTGAATTGTGCAGAATCGCTTAGGCATACTTCAGCAGGTGCCAAAAACTGTGCTGTTGGGCGGGCATAAATAGTAGTAAGCTGTTTTAGAGAGTCTTTTACACAACCGTCTTTACTAGTAATTGTTAAGCGCACATTGTAAGGCCCAATCCCACTATAATTATATAAAGGATTAGCAAGGGTGGATACTCCTACTCCATCGCCAAAATCCCAGGCATGTGTAAATAGTGCTTGGCTTCCATCAGCAATCGTAGACAAATCTGTAAACTGTGCTGCACCCACCGGTAAACACACATTGGGTAGATTAAAATTTACAGCGGGTAATGCATTTACTATAACGGGTCTGCTTAAGACCACACTGCGGCAACCCGAGCTGGTTTCAACCACCAATGTAACAGTGTAGGTACCGGCAGTTGCGTAATTATGTGTTGGGTTTTGTAAGATAGATGTATTACCATCTCCAAAAGTCCAGTTCCACTTTATTATAGTATTGCCAGTTGGTACTGTGGATTGATCCTGAAAAGTAACGGTTCTTTTTTCGCAAACAGCCCCTTGGGTACTGAAAGCAGCAATGGGTGGATTTGATAGTGAAACAATTGCTGAAGCAGTATCGGATAAACAACCCACGTCGCTTATTACCGCTAGCTTCACAGTAAAGTCGCCAGGAGCTAAATATGTATGTGTTGGAGTTTTTACAGTTGAAGTATTACCATCTCCAAAGTTCCAGTACCAACGGTTAATGGTTCTAGGTGCGGCATTGGTTGTGTCAGCAAACAATACCGGTTCGGTAAGGCAACCATTGGTTGTTTTGGTAAAACCTGCTACTGGTGGGTCAAAGATTTGAAGGTTGTACTCTATTTCTTGTTCTCCATTACAGCCATCTGGTGAAGGATTGGAGGCCACAACAGATATTGGATATGTGCCTGCCGCATTAATTGTATAAAGTTTGCTTAGCCGATACTTATACAAAGTACGACCATTAACAACCCATGAAGAATCCGCGGTAGGGCTATTAATAGTGGTATCTGAAAATAGACCATTAAACTTCCATTGTATACTTGTTGGCTGATAAGGAAAAATCATTGAGAACTTAAAAGGTGAATTTTTGCAGCCAGCTGGAAAGTTTACTGTTGCATATTCATTATCAATTGAAACATATTGGTATAAATCTTTTAGATTGGTTCCTGCATTGTATCCATACGATTCTGCGCTTCCAAAACCATAAGCAATTGCGTTGAAACCAGAGTCAGCCTTTAGAGAGTGCTGGCCAGCAGACACATTAAATTGAGCGTATTTATAATTTGCGTCTTGTGGATGAGTAAAGAAATTAGAAGAAACATTAATTCCATCCAGCGTAAACGTTGCTACATCCGAAGCCTTCATTACAACATTTATGTAGTGAGCAGAAATTGCAAAATTAGGTGTTGAATTTAGGGTAACATCATTAATAGTTTGTTCAACAGGACTCAAAAGTATCATTTCCGGATCTCCCGGGGTTCCATTTGAAAAACAACCTTGCGAACTAGTGTACTGAGCAACCATCATAGGTTTATCTGCTTCAATTAATCCAGGTGCTAAACTAGAAAATTGATAGTAAAAGCCATTAATGATGCCAGATAATGGAACTCCATTAAATTTTACAATAGTTGACGGATCTAAGACAGCTACCCTAAAATAGTTATTCGACATACCACTTGTTGGGGCAGTTAAATATTTTAGCCCCCATGCATTTTTGGGAAATACCTGCTGAATTAAATTATCCGCAGAACCATTACTGCAACCAATATTAATTTTACCGCTCCCAGAAAAAACAGCAATTCTTTTACAACCACCGGATATGCCACTTACTGATTTAATTTTAGAGCCGGTCAAATCTCCACCCGTATTACCTGTTACAATACCCATTACATTATGAACTTGCCCCTTATTTAAAGTAACTGTATACATTGTATTGGCGGGACGACCAGTTGTAGTGTTTGAAGTTGGAGTTATTTCTACTATGGTATTATCTTCCGTTGCAATAACGTAAAACCAGGAATTAGAAGCGCCTTCATTTGATGTTTGCGTAAAATTCATAGAATAATACTCATTACCAAGAGTAGCTGTAGGAAACAGAAGCGTGGCACCAGATACATTTTGATCATAAATATGAGCATATGCAACAACTGCTTTGTCACTAGTTATATGAATTCCTTTATTTGAAGTACCCTCTGTTGTAAGTCTTGCATCTTGTGCTCCAGCCTTAGGTATTGGGCTTGAGGTTTGGACTGTATTGGCAGGTACCACCAAGTTTTGGACATACCCCGTTGAGGGTATTTCAATTTTTACGTTAGCAGTTACATCAGATGTAAAGTACAAGACCATATTTTGCCCATTGGCCGCATTCATACGAACATGGTACCCATAAGCCACCCAAAAGTCTTTTCCCTTATTACTAAAATCTTGTGCCTGGCTAAATAAATAACTAAAAATAAAAAGCCCACTAAGCAGAAGTTTTCTCATTGCAATAATCTTAATAAAGTAATTAGCAATTTACTAAATAAAAGTTTAGTTCTAAACGTATTAGATTTTAGTGTAAGATATTGGACTGGCAGAAATGCTTTCTTTTTTTGTACGGAAAACAGATCGCTTCCGTTTGTAAAACTTTAAAAGAAAACAGAAGTCAACGTTTGTAAAGTTGGTCATTTTTAATTACCCCCGCAAGCAGGTGTACGACCTTTTTTAAGATAACCGATGTAACCATCAAAAATACCCAAGCCCTGTTACAAACCACAGATACCCAATAATGCCAATACGGCATATTCAAAAATTTTAAAGTATCCCTAAAAACCGGCAGCTTGATTTACCTCATCTTTTTTTTGTGGACCCAATTTTTTTACAAGCTCACACTTAAACCCCGCAGAGGGTAGTATCACTGAAAAAGTAGCAAAAAATAAAAAAATACATACATATAATTATTAATTCAACTAATTTAATCAATATAAAATATCGTATTAATTATATTAATAAATAATAATCAAACAACTGTGATAAAAAAACATTAAAAAAATTAAAAAACATAAAAAAGTATATTTTTTTAATTTCTAATGTCCAGCAGGGCAATTATTGTTTGTATAAATATTATAGTATATAATTATAAATAATTAAATAATAAGAAATTATACAAATAATTATAACTAATAAATTTATGCCAACTCTATTACTATAATTTTTGTTTCTGGTTTATGAAAACTATAAAAATTAGTTTACTTATTTGCTCTTTTTTTATTGCTTTAATTGCACGGCGAAGATTTGGTTGTCATTTTGTATTATTTGTTGTACAAATAATTAGGCCTTTAATAGCGCCTTAAAAGCCTCTCCCAGTCTCTTTTGAATAAATGAATAGTTAGTTTGATGTTGTGTAAGAAGTGATAAAAGATGACGTAACGTCATTTTAGAGGAAAGTAAAAGTTAAGACACTGGGGTTTAGTCTTGAAAATTTTAGAGCCAGTATTTATTTTTTAACCGTAACGGTTTTGGAAAAGAGTGGTATGTGATTATTATTTTTTCATAGTTGCTTAAAAGATTTGCCGATGAACTGAGCGTAGCAACGATGTTGCCCATTGCTAAAAAGCTGGCTCAATACACAAAAAAAATAGACCCAAAAAAGTATGGACACTAAAAAAGGGAGCCGTCGCTCCCTTCGTTTTTAATAGTATTAATTGTTTATCCCTTCTTTTTCATACCGCCACCATCTTCTGGTTTTTTGCAACATAGGGGTAATTTTTTATATGCTTCGGGGTCAGCAGTTACGTCATCTGCATCGTACCCAATATTTGCAATGGCTGTCTTAATATTTTCAATATTCGTGCGGTCTGTATAAAAAGTAACTTTTACCGTCTTTCTTTTATAATCAGATACCACTTTAAAAACGCCTTCTTCTCTGGCCAAGTAATTTTCTATTCTGGTTTTACAGCTCTCGCATTGAACAGTTGGGGTTTTTATAGTTACGGTTACATTACCCTTTTTAACCTGTGCCTGGATGGTGGTTACCAACAGTATGCAAGCAAAAAATGAAAATAAGTGTCTCATTGTTTTTTATTTTAATAATATGCAATTATTGCCAAATCAAATTTAATTAAAGTCCTGTCCAAGTAGAAGGATCTTGCCGCCATTTTAACAAAATGGCTTGCTGTTCCGGAGCAACCTGACCTTTTTCAGTAGCCAGTTCAATAAGCGCTTCATAATTAGTAAGTGTTCTGAAAGGTACTCCTGCTGCATCAAACGCATCGGTTGCTACTTTAAAGCCATAACTAAAAATGGCTACCATACCTACTACTTCTACACCTGCTTTACGCAGCACTTCAACTACTTGTAAACTGCTTTTTCCGGTTGAAATCAGGTCTTCTATAACCAAAACTTTATCGCCGGGTTGATATAACCCTTCAATTTGATTGCCCATACCGTGTTCTTTGGGTTTGGGACGTACATACAGATAAGGCATCTTTAACTGATCTGCAGCCATTGCACCCCAGGCAATGCCAGCGGTTGCCACACCTGCCAATAACTGTGCATCCTGAAACTCAGTAAAAATAAGGTTACACATTTCAGACTTAATAAAATCTCGCATATAGGGGAAGGATAAAACCCTTCTGTTATCGCAATAAATAGGGCTTTTCCAGCCACTGGCCCAGGTAAATGGTTGCGCTGGGCTTAACCTTACAGCTTCTACCTGTAATAGTTTTTCAGCAACTGCTTTCTCGTTTGTTGTCATACACTTGGTTTAATAAAAATACCAGTAGCAAAACTACTGGTATCTGGTATTGAACGTTTATCTTTTTAATGACAGTTTGGGGAAAACATTTATCCCCGGCCCATTTGCTTTAAAAAAGCCACATGCGATGCTACGGCGTAACGCACTCTGGGGTATTCAATATAAGTGATGCCATATTCATTACAAGCCTGTTTAATAATCTTGCTGATGGCAGGATAGTGTATATGAGAAATTTTAGGAAATAGATGGTGCTCTATCTGAAAATTTAAGCCCCCCACTAACCAACTTACCAGTTTGTTATGTGTTGCAAAATTAGCAGTAGTCTTAATTTGATGAATAGCCCATTCATCTTCTAAACGACCAGTTGCTTCATCTGGTACCGGAAAAGCAGTATGCTCTACTGTATGTGCCAGCTGAAATACTAAACTTAAAACCAAGCCAGCCACCAATGTAAATATCAAGAAACTGATTAACCAGGATGTAAAACCTACCATATAAATGGGCAGCCCGATAAATATAAAAGCATGTGCCAGCTTAAAGCCCCAAAACACCAGGTGATCTGATAATTTCATATTCTTTAAAGCCATATTGCCCACTTTGCCTTTAAAGTATTTTTGATAATCCAACACAAAAATCCAGAAAATATAAAGCAAGGAATACAAAAACCAGAAATAGATATGCTGGTATTTGTGCAAAGGGTATTTCTTTTGAGAAGCGGTCATCCGCATCCACGGTTTTATGTCAATATCATCATCCAGTCCATCCACATTGGTGTAAGCATGGTGAATTACGTTGTGCTTCATATTCCACATAAAACTGTTGCCGCCTAAAATATTCAAAGAAAAAGCAGCCAGCTTATTTACCCATTTGTATTTGCTAAAACTGCCATGCGCCCCATCGTGCATTACATTAAACCCAATGGCTGCCACTACCCCGCCCAACAAAATACTTTCAATAACCTGTAACCACACCGCCGGAGTAAAAAATATAAGATGTATGTAAATAAACAAAAAAGCAACGCTTAAAATAATAGCCTTCATAAATAAGCTATAATTACCTGTGGTGCTTTTTCCCACTTCCTCAAAATAATCGCCAATACGTTTTTTTAGCTCAGCATGAAATGACTGCTGTACATTGGAAAATTTAGGAATAGCCATAAATATAATTAAGTGATGAAATTAAACGATTTGCAAAGGTAACTCTAGTTCGGTACAAATAGTGTTAATGCGCTTATTTTTCCCTGCAATTAAGCCGCCTAAGTTTCTACCAATACCAGCGCATCCAAATTCTTAATACCTATCTTCTTTTCTGTCATAAATCCTTCACCATACTTAACACCTATACGTTTGCCCAGCATACGTGCACGGGCAATAACGGCTTCTAAAAAATCGGGGGTAGAAATATAAGTTTGAGGCTCATTACTATTACTACCAACGCTTGTATGGAATTGCGTAGTATAGGCTTCTACTGACTGCATCCGCTGTTCAAACACATCGCTAATATCTACAATCAGGTCTGGCTCGTGGTACCAATCCTGCATATAATGCAATACCATTTTAGGCCGCCAGCGTTGTTGACTTTTGCCTGCCCCATCTGTTGTTTCTATTTTAGTAAGGCCCGCTAAAAAACAACAATCTGCAATCATATGACCCGCACGGCCATGATCGGGGTGCCGGTCATCCAACACATTGGCTATTACCACTTCTGGCTGATATTTACGAATGGCTGCAATAAGCTGCAATTGATGGGTTTCATCGTTCTTAAAAAAACCATCCCGCATTTTTAAATTTTCACGTACCTGAACGCCAATTATTTTGGCTGCCGTAGCAGCCTCTGTATAACGGGTTTCAATAGTTCCGCGGGTGCCTAACTCGCCTTGTGTTAAATCTAAAATACCAACCTTTTTTCCTTGTTTCAGTTCGTTAATAAGCGTGCCAGAGCATCCCAGTTCTACATCATCGGGGTGTACTCCAATGGCCAATACATCTAACTTCATTGGTAAATTGTTTGGGGTGGCAAAGATACGCCAATTGCCATTGAATATTTTTTAGGTAACCAGCTTTGGAATAAAGGTGATCATCGTTGCGTCGCACACTTGTACAGTTGCAGGTAAAAGAAGCATTGACTATTTGACCATACACATACTTCAGCACAAGTGTGCGACGCAACGATGATGCTAAAAGTACTGCTGCTGGCTGCAATATTTATTCCTTGTTGCCCCAACGATAGGTATTAATTGCAAGTCCGCTTAAATCCAGTGCCCGGTCGGTTACTGTAGCCACCGCTTCTTCAATAGTTTTAGGGCGGCTGTAAAAAGAAGGTGTGGCTGGGCAAATAATACCACCAGCCATTGTTACTGTTTCCATATTTTTAATATGAATAAGATTGTAGGGCGTTTCTCTTACCAGGCAAATAAGTTTGCGACGTTCCTTTAAAACAACATCGGCAGCACGGGTTATTAAATCGTTTGAAATGCCAGTGGCAATACGGCCCAATGTACCCATAGAGCATGGGGCTATGAGCATAATATTATAATTACCAGAGCCGGAAGCAAAAGGTGCTAAAAAGTTATTTTGTTCATAAAATTTTACGGGGTAGTTATTATATGCATCGTTACCCAGTTCTGTTTTCCAAACTTCTTTGGCATTGGGCGTAAAAACTAAGGAGAGTTCCTGCCACTGATCTTTTATGGCAAATAATTTGTCAATTAATAATTTTGCATAAATGGCGCCACTGGCGCCGGTTACTGCAACAACAATTTTGTTCATGCTGTTAACTGGCTTTAAATAATAACCAAACAAAAATACAATGCAGAAGTTTACTCTTGGTTTATTAATTCTTTTGTTAGTTGCGGGCAACGCGAAAGCGCAGTCTATACAATGGATGAGCCTTACTGAAGCTGAAGCTGCTTTAAAAAAACAAGCAAGACCACTGTTAATTGATTTGTATACGGACTGGTGTGGCTGGTGCAAGGTAATGGACAAGAATACTTATAGCAACAAAAATGTAATTGCCTATATAGCTAAAAATTTTTATGCTGTTAAACTGGATGCCGAAACCCGCTCTACACTTAATTGGATGGGCAAAGCGTATAGGTTTAATGCCAATTACCGCACCAACGATTTAGCTATTTATTTTACACAGGGTAAGCTTTCTTACCCCACCACAGTTATTATACCCACAGACAATAGCGGCCCGCAACCCATACCAGGCTACCTGGAACCTAAAAATATTGAACTTGTATTAAAGTATTTTGGCGAAGGCAAATACGGTAAACAACCTTTTAGAGAATACCAACGAAGCTTTAACGCCAGCTGGTAAGCCTTGGCAAAGAATTTGAATCTTATAAAACGATTTTCATAGAATATTGGATTGAAACGGGCCCCGATCTCTATCGGGGCCCAAATTTTTATACCCCTGCGTGCAACGAAATATGAATAAAAAATATCTGAGTAGTAGGTTTTTCATAGGATATTGGATTAAAAAGCGGGGCTGGATTTCTATCCTGGCCCCTTTATTTTTTAAGCCCTTTTTGCCACTTTAAGCACCACATAAAAAAAAGGTCAGGCATTTATTATGAATCCAATTCATATTTCAACTGATTGAAATCATCTCGCCTACATGGTTACCTTGACTGAAATCAAAAAGTACCGGTAAACCACTAAAAAAGATTAGTTATGCAACCACATTTATTGTTTCAACATCTTATATTTGAATTTTCATAGGATAAGGTTTAATGGTTAATGGTATTTGATTAGTGCATCCCGCCGCAAGGCGGGATCTTTTTTTGTAATTTACCGCCATGTTACGCTTTACCGCCACCATTGAAAAATTTGCCAACCAAGGAGAAAAAACCGGATGGACTTATATTGCCATTCCGGCTAAACTGGCAACACAATTAAACCCCGGTAATAAACAGTCGTTCAGAGTAAGAGGCACATTAGATAATTACAGTATTGTTTTTGTAGCTGCCATACCAATGGGCGAAGGAGATTATATTATTCCGCTAAATGCCGCGATGCGCAAACAGTTGCAAAAAACAAAAGGCGCAAAAATTATTGCCACGCTTGAATTAGATACAACAGAAAAAGTATTGGATGAAGATTTTATAGAATGCCTGCAGGAAGAGCCTAAGGCAATAGCTCATTTTAATACCCTTCTTAAAAGCCACCAGCGCTATTTTAGCAATTGGATAGCAAGTGCCAAAACAATTGAAACCAAAAGTAAACGCATAGCAATGTCTGTAAATGCACTTGCAAAAGGGTGGGATTACGGGCAAATGATAAGAGCCAATAAAAAAACCTAAGTCTAGCCCTTCTTTACTCTTTTAGGTAAATATGCCATTAAGAAACCCCCGGTTATTATTAAGCATAGGGAAATGATTTCTGCCTGTGTGGGTTGAAAAGGTAAATTTTCGTACTGTGTGTTCACTCTTATTTTTTCAATAAAGAAACGCTCTAACCCATTTACTAATAAATAAAAACCAAATAAGGTACCTGCTACTTTAAACTGTTTACGTAGCAGCCAAATAACAACAAACAAAATAGTACAAACAATTATTTCATATAAAGGCGTAGGAAAAACAGGTATGGGCAGCATGTAATTGTATTGATCCCAATTAGCAGTTGCCATTTGAATACCATCTCCATTTACATTATGAGGATAGCTATACGCAAAAAACCAATCTGGCAACCAAGATACCCCGCTAAATGAGATGTGCTGCACCTGAGATAAATCAGTTACAGCATCTCTTAAATAATACGCTTTATGCAGTTGCAAAGCGGCTGAAAAATCTTGTACGGTGGCGCTACTTAAATTACCCATTGCATCTGCCTGGTAGGCACTATTAATAATACCCCAATCACCATCACCACTAACCTGGCAACCTACTCGGCCTATGGCATAAGCCAGCATTAAAGCCGGTGCTGCCGCATCATTTAAATGCCAGAAGCCTATTTTGTGGCGTTTTGCATACCACCAAATTGCCAATGCTGCGCATATTAAACCGCCATAAAAAGTAAGGCCGCTGGCTGAAAATAAATTACCAATAGGGTCTTTTATAAACCGGTCCCAATTTTCAAAGTTGTCAAACAATTTGGCACCAGCAAAGCCAAATACAGCGGCAAAAATTACAATATCTCCCACCCTGTCGTGCGGCCAAATACGAATGGTCCTTTCCTCGGGCTTACTAAGTTTTTGCTTATTTTTCTCGTACCATTTTATACCCGCTAATACAAGCCCTAATAAAATGCCTGCAGGCCAACTGCCCTGCGATGAAAATATATAGGATTGCGGATCAGTTGTTACAGGGGTATCTGATACCAGCGCACCTAAAAATTTAAACCCAAATAGAAAGCCTATTATAAAGTTTAGTAGTAACTCTCCAAAACCGGCTGGCTTACCCACGGTAACTTTTTCTTCTTCATACTGCAACAGGCCCTGTTTGCCTTTTCTTCTTAGTTCTGCGGTTAGTACTACGGCAGCAATTATAAAAGCTAAAGCCACAAAGAAACCAAACGAATTAATAAATTTTAATCCTTCCAGTTTTATATTAAACCAGTCTCTGAATATATAATATAGATTGGGATACATGCTTGCGTTGAATTTTTAATAGCTGCCGAAGATACAATTTATACTATTTGCGGCAGCTGTCATTTTATAGCACTGCGGTACCGGTAAATAAGCCGCTGAAAATGGTGTTATGGCTGAAGGGTGCGACGCAACGGTGTTGCCAGTTGCACTGCCGCTGGTTACCACAAAAAAAACCCCGGAAAAACCGGGGCTTGATTAAATGACCATTTTGTTACTAACAATGCTGGTTAAAAGCTTCAATAAGATTATGCGCTATCATTTGTGCCGGACGACCTTCTATCTGGTGTCTTTCAATAAAGTGCACCAATTGCCCATCTTTAAACAAAGCTATAGATGGCGAAGATGGCGGGTAAGGCATTAAATGCTGGCGTAGTTGCTTAACAGCCTCCACATCAAAACCAGCAAAGCTGGTTGTTAAATGATCGGGCTTTTTTTCTGTATTGGCAACTGCCATTAAAACGCCGGGGCGTGCAGTACCTGCACTGCAACCGCAAACCGAGTTTATCATTACTAAGGTGGTTCCTTTTTCTGCCAGTGTGTTTTCTACTGCATCAGAACTTAACAGCTCCTGAAAACCATTGTCTGTTAACTCTTCCTTCATGGGTTGTACAATTTCTGCTGGATACATAGTTTTTTATTTTAGCAACGCAAAGTTACCAAAAAAGTTCATTGCTACTTTTTTAGATATAGAAATACTGAATTATTGTCGCACAAATCAATTGCAAACTGAATTATTGTCGGCTTTTTTATAACAAACCAGCAACTGCGGCAGAAAAAAAGCTATTGGTATTGCATTTGAAAAACATTATTCGTCAACAAAAATTTTAAAAAAATAAAAAATAAAAACTATGACACTGGTAAGACCTAATTACAAACCTGGTTATGTAAACTTAAATAACCTGTTAGACAATTTCTTTAGTGAAGCACCTTCTTTATTTGAAAAAAACAGCGCTGCAGTTGCTGCCGTAAACATTGCAGAAACAACAGAGGCCTATCATTTAGAATTAAATGCCCCCGGCAGAAATAAAGAAGATTTTGCTATAACCATAGACAATGGTTTGCTTACTATTGGCTTTGAAAACAAAGAAGAAGCTAAAACAGAAAATTACAAAACCGTACGCAAAGAGTTTAGTGTGCAAAGTTTTAAGCGCAGCTTTACTATTGATGAAAACATTGATGCCACCGGCATACAAGCCAAGTACGAAAATGGTTTACTAAAACTGTTATTGCCTAAAAAAGCAACCGTTAAAGAGGCCAGCAAAAGCATTACCATTCAATAATTAGTTGGCAGCAGTTGGTTTTGGTTATTACCCGGCAATTTTGCCGGGTAATTTTTTTACTTGTAATATTTAAATAGCTTTAGCTACAAATAGTAGTATGTAACCAGCTATAGCACTAAAAGCAGCAGCGGTTGCGTCGCACACTTGTACTGCAAACCCGTTGCAGCAGTGGTAAACGGGGTCCACTTACAACAAACATGTTCTCAGAAAAAGAATTTATACAGGCAATAGAAACCAACCAAAACATTATTCACAAAGTGTGTAATATGTATTTGGATAAGGCGCAAGAACGAGAAGACCTCTTTCAGGAAATTTTATTGAATGCCTGGAAGGGCATTCAAAATTTTAAAGGAGATGCAAAATTTTCAACCTGGTTATACCGCGTGGCCTTAAATACAGCCATTACTTTTTACCGTAAAGAAAAAAGAACCATCAATACCACCAGTTTTGAAGAACAACTAAACAGCGTTGCCGATAGTGAGTACCGGCCCGACGACCAGTTCAATGCCTTGTACAAAGCCATTGCAGAATTATCAAAAATTGATAAAGCCCTTGTAATGCTGTACCTGGAAGATTACGATTACCAGGAAATAGGAGACATTATTGGCATAACCCCCAATAATGTGGCGGTAAAAATGAACCGTATTAAAACAAAACTGGATTTAGATAACCTGAAACAAGAGCTAAAAACAAAGCTGGAGGCCACCGGTCATACCCGCAGCCCGGCACAATTAGAGCAGCTGATAAATGGCAAAAGCCGCTCGGTTATTGGTAAATTAAAACGCAGTATTTTATTTGAACTGCTGTTTACACTTTTGGTAATAGTAGTTGTTATAATAATTGTACTTGCCAGTAACCGCTATCACTTTCCCGGTCTTAGTGCGTTTATTATAACAGGCTGCCTGGTATTTGGTATTTATGTATGGCGCTTGCAACAACGCATACACTTTTATCAAAAAAATGCCGCCTCTGTAAAAGAAAAACTACAGCAGATTATACATATTCTGCAACGGTATACCCGTTTGTATTTTCAGTTAACTATGATACTGCTGCCCATTGCCTTTATTATGGGTTATGTATTTGCCGCAACAGAAAAAAAACAAGCCGACAACACCAATAATTATTCAATATATGGCACCCTGTTTTATATTGCTTTTGCAATAGTATGGAGTGTTTTAATGTATTTTTTTACCAAGTGGTATATTAAAAAATTATATGGCAATTACCTGCAACAACTAAAAGATCAGTTAAAAGAATTAGAGAACGGGCAATAGCCATTGCATTTGAGCGAAATACTGTAATATTGCAACTGCTTCCACCAAACTTTGTTTCGCAAACATGAGATGCCCGCAACTACTTGCAGTATTACTTTTACTTATTATTTCCGGCAGCAGCAGGGCACAGCAAGATACACTGCCTGCCAGTAAGCCTGTAGAAACAGATACTGTTTTACGCATCACCAACCTTAACCCCTATTTTACCTTGCATGTAGACTCTTCTCTACTATACAACCTGGAAATTAATAAAGATGAAACCGGCTATTATTGGTTCTTAAAAAATTCTCCCGTTGGGTTAAAAATTAATAAAGACAATGGCATCCTCAGTTTTAAGGCCGATAAATCATTCTTTCTCTCCGGTAAATTGAAATACGATGTGGAGTATAAAGTAAGCATTGGTGTGCAAAGCCTTACCAACCCTGCTTTAAAAGCCGATACTTTTTTTACCCTGCTATTTTATAATACAGATATTATTGTTTCTAAAATAAAACCCTCTGTAAGCTCTACCCTTTATGCAGATGAAGGAGACACCATCAGCTTTAAAGTGCAATGCGAGAACGGTAATTTTCCTATAGAAACCATTACCTTTTTTGCCAATACCCCGCTTACCCATTTTACCACCGTAAAAAAATGCGATGAGGATTTTGTATGGATACCCAATTATGATTTTGTAAAACCAACCGACTCGGGCAAAGTACATATTGTTGCTCTCAGCTTTGTGGGTGCTAATAAATTTCAGGTAAAAGATACAGCTACAGTAAAAATTGTTATAAGAGATGCACTTAATTATCCGCTTGCTGTGCAAGATTATAACCTGCTTAACAAAAACATCAACACCTATATTCTGCAATTGAAATACACATTTCTGCAGTTAGATAAAAGAGTAAAAAAAGTAAAAAACACCCGCACCACTTTTGATATTACCGGTTCCACCACGGCCCTCACCGGCAGCATTCTGGCTACTTCCAGCGATGCAGGCACCAAAAAAACCGGACAGGTACTGCCCAGCGTAGGCGTTTCTTTAGTGCCCATAAAAGAAGCCGTGGCCCCGCAAAAAATATACGATCAAAACCAGGCCAGCTCCATCCGCGCCTCTATTAAGCGGTTAGAATATATGCTGCGGGATAATTTACTGGTAGGCGAAAAAGACCCCAACATCAGCCTCAAAACACAAAAGCTAAAAGACGAGCTGAAGCAAATACAAATTCAGTTAATAGACATACCCGTAGAAATTGCCAATAACATGACCGAAGAAGAGCTGAACGAATATTTTAACAGCCCCAGCGTAAATAAAAAATACCGGGTAAAAAAATAAGCAAATTATGTAACCAACATATAAGCTTTGTGCAGCAGTGGTTGCGTCGCACCATTCATCACTATCTCTTTTGGCAACTTTTCCGTTACTTAGCCTTCACCGAATTTCGTTTTTGAATTTGAATTACAAATTACGACGAGTTGAGTGTTGATATTATTTGTTTTATTGATGAGCTATACAAGATTCTTCATAGCTCCATTTAGATAAGTTTTCGCCTTTAACTAACAAGTCTTTTATTATTGAGTAGTCAACTTCAGGCGGTATATCAACAGATATTAAAATAGTAACATCGCTAATTTCTGAATCACACCCTAATTTTTTTAACTCCTCTCTAAGCGGAGCTACACTTTCTTTATCTGATAAAATAACTCTGACGGTACTATGGCCGGACTCCTGAACTAACCCTGTCACAAAAAGTTCTCCATCTCTGTTTTCTACTTTAACTATATCTCCTAAAGAATATTCAGGGGCATAAAACAAAATATTGTCCAATTGAAAATTCTCGCCTACAGGAGCTGCCCATGCGCTTTCGATTCCATATTCATTTTCAGGAGTATTATAATGCTCAAATAATATTTTTACATGCTCCATGTTTAATTAGTTTTTCTTTACAGCCCCATCACTCAGCGTAAGCACAGCCCAAGCCGTTGTTGGTATGCAGCAAAGGTAAATGGGCGTTGGCCTACCAACAACATTGCGCAACTAATGCAGCTACAAACCCCCGTTGTTGTTGGTACGCTTGCCCTGCTTTACCACCCCTGCATACCAACAACGGCTTGTGCCGGTTGAAGATTTGCTTACCAACAAAGGCGAGGAAGCTGGGTGAAGTTGTGGGTGTACATCATTCACAGATTGGAAGATATGAGAAGGGGGAAGCAAGCCCTGCCGCAGAGGTGCTTAAAAAAATGGCTAATGCCCTCAATGTTTCCACTGATTATTTAATGAATGGAACTACCGCAGATTTAGCAGCAGAGAACATCAACGATAAAACTTTGATTAATCAGTTCAACAGGATTTCAGAACTAACAGAAGAAAATAAAACAGTCGTTTCTAAACTCATTGATGCTTTTCTTTTTCAACAAGAGATGAGGCAAAAACTTGCTCAATAAAAAAAGCCACTCATTGAGTGGCTTTAATGTTTTTTCTACTGCCTTTATAATAAATCCATGCTAACAAGATACTTTTTAATAACGCCGCTATTCCTATGTGTAGATATGTAGCAGTACTGCTTGTAATATCAGGCAATATTTTATAAAGGGCAATATCTACCAAGTACAATAAAATCCATATTAAAATAAGAATGAGCCACTTCAACAGACTGTGATTTACTTTTTGATACAAAAAAACCACGCCAATTAAGATGAGCAACCATGCTACATAAAATTCTTTCTGTAATCCGACAGGCTTTAACAATGTACCTATTGCACCTCCTACCAAGTACAGAAAAACATCATTAAAAAACAAATCAGATATTAGGTATGCTATAATGCTAATACCGAATAAAATTGCAAGAGGCTTATTTTTTGTTATCATCAGACTTAAACTTTTTATTCCAATCAGCAATTGATATCATTGTTTCTTTTGCCGTTGTTGGTATGCAGCAAAGGTAAATGGGCGTTGGCCTACCAACAACATTGCGCAACTAATGCAGCTACAAACCACCGTTGTTGTTGGTA
>REAR01000206.1 GCA_004295245.1 Sphingobacteriales bacterium
ACTACTAACATGAATCATAATTTGCACCCCTGCATTTGGTTTAACGGCAATGCCAAAGAAGCTGCCAATTTTTATTGCAGCATATTTCCGGCTGCAGCCATTGTTGCAGATACCCCGATGGTGGTAAACTTTACTTTATACGGCCAGTTATTTATGGGTTTAAATGGCGGCCCCTTGTTTAAGCCCAACCCTTCTGTTTCTTTTTTAATTATTTGCGAGGAGGATGAAGAAATAAATACACTGTGGCAGCAGCTAAGTGAAGGGGCAATGGTAATGATACCACTTGATAAATATGACTGGAGTGAACGCTATGCCTTTTTTCAGGATAAATTTGGTGTAAGCTGGCAATTAATGAAAGGCAAATACAGCGATGTAAACCAAAAAATAACACCTACTTTTTTATTTGTAGGCAATCGCTTTGGCAAAGCAGCTGCAGCCATTAGCCTGTATACAACAGTATTTCCACAATCTTCTGTAGATGGCATTTTACATTACCAGGAAAATGAAGTGGCACCAGCTGGTAGCGTTAAACATGCGCAGTTTGTTTTAGATAAAAAAGTATTTATGGCCATGGATGGACCGGGCAACCATGCATTTGATTTTACAGAGGGTTTGTCTTTTGTGGTAACCTGCGCCAACCAACAAGAAATAGATTATTACTGGCAGGCGCTCACTGCCAACGGAGGCGAAGAAAGTATGTGTGGCTGGTTAAAAGATCCCTTTGGGGTATCGTGGCAAATTGTGCCGGCAATATTAGGCCATTTAATGAGCAACCCCACTAAAGCCCCTAAAGCAATGGAAGCCTTTTTAAAAATGAAGAAGTTTGATATTGCTGCCTTAGAAGCAGCTGCACAATAAACCAACTACACTAACAAAACAACTATTGTATGAGCACAAAAACCAACAACATTTTGTATTGGGTAACCACCATTCTCTTTGCCGGCTTTATGATGTTTACAGCAGTACCAGCCTTACTAAAAGAGCCAGAAAGTATGAAGATGATGACACAAACTTTGGGCTACCCTGCGTATTTTGTAACCTTTATAAGTATAGCAAAACTGGCGGGTGGTATTGTATTGTTAATACCCGGCCTCAACAAAATTAAAGAATGGGCTTACGCCGGTATGTTCTTTGATTTGATTGGAGCCATTTATTCTATTTATGCTGTTAACGTATTAGATGCAGGTGTGGTAATGATATTTTTGGTGATGCTGATAGGCATTGCTTCTTATTATTTTTGGAATAAGAAAAAAACAACAATGTAAACCGAATTAGTTTTTTAAATAAAGAACGCCCCGCTTTGCGGGGCGTTCTTTATTAGTTGCCTGTTGTGTTGCAGCTGAAGGGTGCGACGCAACAATGTTTAATTGTATTACTAATGCTGGTTACACACTATTAAAAACCTGCTTTACGCTCATTGCCCGTAGACGTGTTTGGTTTTGCACCGGGCGGGCAATACTGCCGCAGGTAGTTAGTAAATAATGTAGACAAATGCGCAAAAGTGCCCGGCCCTTCGCTAATGCTGTGCGTACGGTTTGGATAGCTCATTAACTGAAATTGGCGATTGTGTTTTACCAATTCATTTATCAGCATTTCTGTATTGTTGTAATGCACATTATCATCGCCGGTGCCATGTATGTATAATAAATTCCCTTTTAAATTTTTGGCGTATGTAATGGGTGAGCCATTTACAAAATCCTGTCGGTTTTCTTGTGGCAGCCCCATGTAGCGTTCCTGATAAATATTATCGTAGGTTAACTGGTTACCCACGGCAGCAACGGCAATACCGGTTTTGTAAATTTCAGGGTATTGAAACATCAGGTTTAAGGTAGCAGAGCCACCACCACTCCAACCCCAAACAGCCACACGGCTGGTATCTATAAAATTCCATTTAAAAATTTCTTTAGCAGCCATGGCCTGGTCTTTAATATTTACCAGCCCTATTTTACGGTAAACAGATTTGCGCCATGCACGGCCTTTGGGTACTGGTGTGCCGCGGTTATCAATTGAAATATAGATGTACCCATCTTTGGCCATATTGCCTTTGTATAAAAAGTTTTGTTCTACGCCAAACTCGTCTTTTACATTTTGCCCCCAGGGTTCTGTATATACATAAAATACCACAGGATATTTTTTTGTGGCATCAAAATTTTCAGGCTTCACCATCCATCCATCCATCTCCACTCCTTCTGTGGTGGTAACTTTAAAAAACTCAACAGCAGAGGCTTTTTTATCGGCTTTTGCCACCGCATCGTTTACTTTGTTTTCACCATTCAATCCTTTATGGTCTGGTAACGAAATCCATTCTGTAACAGGTGGCGTGTAGTAATTAGAAAAATTGTGCAGCGCATATTTTGCGTCTGCAGATACTTCGTAATCGTGCATACCCGGTTGTGCAGCAGGTGAAATCATTTCTGCTTTGCCTTTACCATCTAATTTTATGCGATATAAATATTTTTGTGTGGCATTAACAGGTGATGCCATAAAGTACAGTTGGTTATTTTTTTCATCAATACGTACTATATCCATTACGTCGTAATTTCCCACCGTAACCAGTATTTCTTTTTTACCATCTCTGCTAATGCGGTATAAATGACGCCAGCCATCTTTTTCTGTGGCCCATAAAAACTCTTTGCCGCCATTCAGCCAATCCCATCCGCCATTGGTATAATCGTTATCCCACAAAGGCAGTATATCAATCCATGCACTGTCTTTTTCATTGTATACCATATTGCTATTGCCCGTACCCACATTACATAAAAGAATAGTGCTTTCGTTTTGTTTGCGGTTCAGGTGTTGTAAAATCAGTTCATTGCTGTTACCTGCCCACTCCATGCGTGGCACATAAGATTGCAGCACGGCGTCGGTGGGTATGTTCATAAACTTTATAGCAGCACTTGCAATATCTATCACTCCAATTTTATACGGAGAAGGAGCTTCACCAGCCACCGGGTATTCTACCGGCACGGCAACGGGGTAAATAGAATCGGTATTATTAATCATTAAATAATCTTTGGTGCTACGGGCATCAATTTGCCAAAAAGCAATTTGCTTACTATCGGGGCTCCACCTAAATCCATCACGGCAAAAAAATTCTTCTTCATACGCCCAATCAAACGTGCCATTAATAAACTTACGGTTGCCATCTTTGGTTAAAGCAGTAATAGCACCATTGGCTATATCTTCTACATAAATATTATAGTTACTTACATAAGCCACTTTATTTCCATCGGGAGAAAACTTAGCAAACATTAAAGAAGCAGCAGGTAAGGTTTTACCTAATTGTTTTAAAGAACCGCTCATTTTATCCAGCAACCAGTAATCGCCACGGGTATCGTAACGCCATACTTTGCGGGTGTTGGTATAAATAAGCAATTTACTTTCATCTACAGAAAATTGAAAGCTGCGTATTTGCAGGCTTTTGGTTTGCCCCTCTGGTGTTAACTGTTTTTTTGTTATAATAACCTGCTTTTTATTATCGGGCAGGTTGTATTGTGTTATTTCTCCGGCTTCGCTTTTGTAATAGCTGCTGCCATTAGCAGCCCATTTAAGCGGGCCCTGTGCCCATGTGTGAAATGAAACCAGAATAAACAAAACGAGCATGTGAAAGATTTTGCGTGGCATGTAATGATTGTTTTAGTACGGCAATTTATACACTACGCATCAAACCATAAAAAATACCATCCGTGTTTAACAGCTTTTAAATAAAAATGGTGCCGTATATCCTGAGGGGGGAGAAAGGTTGAAGTTGCTGTTACGGCTAAAGAGTGCCCAGATAGCATTGCACAAAACCGAATCGGGGTTTGCAACGAGCAACAGCTGTATAATTGAAATACCAAAGCTGGTTACCCAAACTATAACTGCTTGTTTTTACTATTGCTTAATCTTTTAATGGCGGCAAACAAAATCCATAACACCACCACAATTATTATGGCAGCCACCACCACCGGCACAACAAAGCTGAAGATTGAGCCGGTTACAGCAGCCGCATTTTCTCCGGTAGCAATTAAACTATTACCGGTGCCTAAAGTAGCTTTAGTAGAAAACAAGCGTAGCAAACCCGTGCTGGCTTGTATAGTACCTGCCGCCCCACCACCGGCTATTATGGCAATTACCCAGCGTAGCATAGGTTCATTATCGGGCATGGGTATTAAAGCACCGGCCAATACAGTGCCCGCTCCTATAGCTAATGGTGTGGCTACGGTATCTAAAATATTATCTAAAAACGGAAAGTAATAAGCCCCTATTTCTACAATGGCAGCAGAGCCAAAACAAATAAGTGCGGGCCACCCCGCCAGCCACTGCATATCGGAGGGTAAATTAACAATACCCCAATGCCCCGCAATGGCACCAGCCAGTAACGGAATAAAAATGCGAAAGCCGCAACAGGCACTTAACGCCACACCCAAAGCAATAGCCGTAATGGTTTGATAGTCTATATTCATGTAGCATTGGTTTCTTTTTCTAAGGTAGCAGAAATTAACAGGGGCTAAAAATTATTTTGTAACCAGCCGCACCGCTCCGGTTTAGCATCGTTGCCACGCTCGTTTCAACAGCAACACTGTACTAAACAAAACCAGGCAGTTTATCCTGAGTTTACAGATAGATTAAACACTTTATCAATGGTACATTTTTGGGGCCGCACTTTAAACTAAAAATTCGCTTATATTGCCAGTTCTTTGCTACACCAAAAACTAACCTGCATGAATGCTGCATTAGAAAATATATTGCGTGGTGCCTTAGGCATGTTCTTTTTAATTTTTATTTGCTGGCTGCTTAGCAATAACCGCAGAGCTATTAATTGGAAACTGGTAATTATAGGTATTGTAGCTCAAATATGTTTTGCATTAGGTGTATTAAAAGTAAATTTTATAAAAATTATTTTTGGCTGGGTAAGTGAGAAATTTGTAGAGCTGATTAATATTGGCCACAAAGGCATAGAGTTTATTTTTGGTAATCTGGCCGACCCCACCGGCAATTGGGCCTATATATTTGGGGTGCAGGTTTTACCCAACATTATTTTCTTTGCAGCTTTATCTGCCATGCTTTACTACCTGGGTATTTTACAAAAGATAGTATATGTATTTGCCTGGCTGCTGCAAAAAATTGGTATTTCCGGACCAGAAAGTGTTTCTACAGCAGCCAATATTTTCTTAGGCCAAACAGAAGCCCCTTTAATGATACGCCCCTTTTTAGATAAAATGACAAAGTCTGAAATGATGTGTATCATGGTGGGCGGTATGGCCAATACTGCAGGTAGTGTATTAGCAGCTTATGTGGGTTTTTTAGGCGGCAACGATATAGACCAACAAAAATATTTTGCGCTGCACATGCTCAGTCAATCTATAATGAGTGCCCCTGCAGCTATTGTTATTTCAAAAATTCTTTTCCCGCAAACAGAGCCGTACATGCAAGAGCTGAAAGTGCCGCGTGAAAAAATTGGAGACAATTTTTTAGATGCCATTTCATTGGGCACTACCGATGGTTTAAAGCTGGCGGTAAATGTAGGAGCGATGCTCATAGTATTTACAGCAATTATGTATTTATGTAACTGGATACTGGGTTCAATAGGTTATCACCTTGGCTTAAATGACGATATAGCTGCTGTAACTGGCGGTAAATATAATTCGCTATCGCTGCAAATGATATTGGGGTATGTATTTGCCCCCGTGGCATGGATGATTGGCGTAAACAGTAATGAGATGGTACAGGTGGGGCAG
The DNA here is from genome assembly GCA_004295245.1 of Sphingobacteriales bacterium. Lineage (GTDB taxonomy): Bacteria > Bacteroidota > Bacteroidia > Chitinophagales > Chitinophagaceae > JACMLD01. Next base: position 5,721 of record REAR01000206.1, read on the forward strand.
CTACTGGGAGAAAAAACAATCTTAAATGAATTTGTAGCTTATATATCTTTTGGCGAAATGAAAACTGCAGGCAAGATCGCAGATCCAAAATCTATATTGATAGCAACATATGCATTATGTGGGTTTGCCAATTTTGCATCTATTGGTATTCAGATAGGCGGCATCAGTCAATTAGCCCCCAGTCAACGGCGCAACCTCACGGAATTGGGTATAAAAGCCCTGATAGGCGGAACCATTGCCTGTTTAATGTGCGGATGCATAGCCGGGGCCTTGTCGTAATCATTTTTTTGTGTAACTTCAAACTTCATTTAGCCCTTAATACTCAATCACTCAATACACCTTTGAAATTCCATTCCTAAATTTAACTTGCCGTATAACAAATGTTGGCAAGCTAGTTTGTACCTGTTAAATTTGTGTATCAACCAATTCTAATAACTATCGCTTATGAGGAAATTTTTACCTATTGCAATCTTATTGCAATCCCTCGTGCTGCTGACCTATGGGCAACAGCCTACCATTAAAACCGATGTAATCATTGGTAAACTCGAAAGAGTAAGTGCTCCTTTAAAGATGTATGAAAGCTTTACAAAAAGCGAAGATGGTATCTACAAACGCATTCTTAAAAACGAGAAAAACGTTGAAGCTACCATTAAGGTTTACGACAAAACTATTAAGGAAGATCCTGTTGTTCAACGTGGCAAAAACTACAATGCTGGTCAACAAGATTTGCAAACAGGCGATGATCCTTTTGGTTTAAATGAATCAACCGTCATCCGCAACTGGGAGGCTAACGGCATTACAGCCGTCTCTCCACCCGATCCTGTTTCTGCAACAGGCCCTAACCATGTTGTAAATATGGTAAACACATCTGGCGGTAGCTGGATTAAGATTTTTGATAAAAACGGAAATACGCTGGTAAACAACGTGCTGTTTTCAAACATACATGCGATTGCTGGCGCTGCCGGAGATCCAATTGTTTTATATGATAAGTTTGCCGACAGGTGGTTCTTATCTGAATTTACTTCTACTAACCCCTACAAGTTGGTAATTGCCATTTCTAAGACAAACGATCCTACTGGTCAGTACTATGTTTACTCTTATGCATTTGGCATTAACTTCCCCGATTATCCGAAGTTTACCGTATGGCCAAATGCCTATTATGGCACTGCGAATATTTTTCCTAACCTGGGTGCATATTCAGGTTCACAGATATATGCATTTAACCGTGCAAAGATGCTGGCCGGAGATGCAACAGCAGAATTGGTTGCCGTTTCATTAACTGACCCTGCCACCAGTCGTTACTATTCAATGAGCCCGGTTGGTTACCAGGCTGGCACATCACCTGCTGCCAATGCACCGGGTATGTTTATGTACCTGCACCCTGAGGAATGGTCTGCTGCCACTACCGATGTTGACAGCGTTGGTTTTATTACTTTAAACCCCAACTTCACTACACCTGCAGCGTCAACGGTAACTATTGGTGCGCAAGTGGTAGCCCCTTATACAGCATTTATTGGTACTGGTGCCCCACAGCAAGGTACTACCAGCCGTATTCAAACGCTTGATCAACGTTTAATGAACTATCCGGTATATAGAAACTTTGGCACACATCAATCAATTTATGTTTGTCATACAGTTTCATTAACTGGTCCGCAAGCAGGTATACGTTGGTATGAGTTTAGAAATACCGGTAGTGGTTTTAACCTGCGCCAACAAGGTACTTTTGCACCCGATGCCAACTGGCGTTTTATGGGTTCTGTTGCCGTAAACGGAAAAGGTGAGATGGCATTAGGATATATGATCAGTGGTGCCAGCATGTTCCCCAGTTTGCGCTTTGCAGGCAGAAAAGATAGCGACCCACTTGGTTTATTAGCTACTTATGAAGAAACTTCTATCATAGAAGGCACGGTTGCACAAACACAAAATAACCGTTCCGGTGATTATAGTTCTATGCAGGTAGACCCTGTTGATGATACCACTTTCTGGTTTACCGGCCATTACCACCGTACCCCCAGTATTTGGGGTGGTTATGTAAGAATAGCACAAGTAGACCTTGCAGAACCCTTACCGTGGGATGCAAGAATGATAAGCATTAACAGCCCGGTAAACGGTGCTTCTTTCTGTAGCAATACAGTTGTGCCAAATGTTACTTTCAAAAATTCTGGCGCCAATACTATTACCAGTCTTACATTAAATGCAAGAATTGATAATGGTACGGTAGTACAAACCCCATGGACGGGTTCCATTGGTACGGGTGTGTCTGCCACTATTAATTTAGCAAGTATGGTTTCCGCACCAGGTTTACATACTTTAAAAATTTATACCAGCCAGCCAAATGGCAATGCTGATATGGCTCCGGTTAATGATACCGTAACTATTTCGTTTAATATTTTAACGCCATTATCTAGCCCTATTGTTGAAGGTTTTGAAAGTGCTACCTTCCCGCCAACAGGCTGGAGAGTAGTAAACCCGAACGCAGGTTCTTTAACCTGGACAAGATGGTTGCATACAGCGCCATCTGTTCCTAATTCCGGTACTGCTTCTGCACAAATCAATTTCTGGAACTATGGTACAACCGGTCATTTAGATTATCTGTTATCACCTATTGTTGATGCAGTTGATTTTGATACCGTACAGGTAAGCTTTGCAAGAGCGTACAGAAAATACAATACATCTCAAACAAGCTTTAACGACACCCTGATGGTCCAAATTTCAACAGATTGTGGTGTCAGTTTCCCTATTACCGCATGGAAAAAAGGAGGCAATGATCTTGTTGTAAACGCACTCGCTCCTACTACGGCTAACTGGAGACCAGCAGCTGGTCAGTGGTTTACAGAATCTATAAACCTGAAGCCTTTCTTACCTCAGGGAACAACCAGTTTCACTGTTTCATTTACAGGTAAAAATGGCTTTGGTCAAAACGTTCATATTGATGATATCAATATTAAGGTTACCAAATTGCGTAGAAGAGATGCTACTATCAGAACGATCATAGATCCGTTTAGCCGACTTTGTGCAAGAACTTTTGTACCGTTATTTGAATTTGGCAACAAGGGTATTGATACATTGAAATCTGTGCGCATCAACTATACCTTAACCGTAAACAACGTTACTGGCCCTGTACAAAGTATTAACTGGAATGGTTCTTTACCATCTGACCAGTTTGCCACACAAGCTTTACCATTAGCTACTTTAACGGCTGGCGGTGTATATACATTAACAGCTTACACCAGTTTGCCAAATGGCTTAGATGATCAGTGGGCTATAAACGATACATTAAGACAAGTATTCACTGTATTTGACCCTGTAACTGGGCCGGTAAGAGAAGGCTTTGAACAAAACACCTTCCCTCCTGCCAATTGGGGACTGTCTGCCTCTAATGCAACTTATAGCTGGCAGCGCAATGCATTAGGCAGCAGCGAAGGTGTTGCTTCTGCATGGATGCGTAACAGAGCTTATAACAACAGCGGTGCCCGTGAAGAATTGTTAGGACCATTGGTAGCCATTAACAATGTAGACTCAGTGTTCTTAACCTTTGATCGTGCACACGTATCTAATCGCTACCCTGGTAGCACTGCAGTTAAATTAGACACACTGGAAGTGTTATTAACCAAAGATTGTGGTAAAACACTTACCTCTATTTATAAGAAATGGGGTGAAGATTTACAAAGTGTGGATGATCCAAACTTCCCGGGTGTTTATCCTCCATCAGACTTAACAGGTTTTGTTCCTGTAAACAAATCTCAGTGGAAACGTGATTCAGTAAATATTACCAACTTAACCGGCTTAACAGGTCAGTTTCAGTTAGTGTTCCGTAATATCAATAACAATGGTAATAATACCTTTATTGATAACATCAACATTAACCCGGTAACATTACCTGCTAAACTGAAGAGTCAGGGTTATATGATCTCTCCAAATCCGAGTGAAGGATGGGTATATGTACAACATTACCTGCGCCCAACAGATTTAAGAGGTTTACAAGTAATAAACTCAAATGGTCAGGTTATTTGGGAGAAACAATACAACGGCAGTGCGTTAAGTATGATACCTGTAGATCTTACAAGATTTGCAGCCGGTATCTATACCTTCCGCTTGTTGTATAGCAATAAAGTAATATCGCAGCGTATTGTTAAAACAAAGTAATAAGAACTGGTTTTTATAAAAAACACCCCGCAATTGCGGGGTGTTTTTTTATGGGTTACCAGCAGTGTTCTTTCAATGTAACATCGTTGCGTCGCACCTGTTAGCTGCAACGCTGTGAGGGACGAGTAGCTGTTACACTGCATCACTGCTTTAGCGAGGTTTGTACGGTGTTGTGCCCATGGTCAATAGCAAATAGTCAATAGCAAAGTATCCTTACAATTAACTATGCCCCATTAAGCTTCTTTAGCACAAGTGTGCGACGCAACGCTGCTGAATATAGCTGCAAAAGCTGGTCTCAAAAACACTGGTTTTGCACTTCTTTTATGTTATAAATTCCATTACTTTCGCGTATTGAGAAGTATATGAAACGTATTGAACTAGAAATAGTAGCACTTAGCCATAGCATTACGCAAACCCATAGTTATGCCGTGGTATTAGGAGAAGTAAATGGCCTGCGCCGTTTGCCAATTGTAATTGGTGGTTTTGAAGCACAAGCCATTGCGGTGGCATTAGAAAAAATGCAGCCTAGCCGCCCTCTTACACACGACCTGATGAAGAATTTTCTGCATGCTTTTGCTGTTGACCTTTCTGAAATTGTTATTAGCGATTTACAGGAAGGAATTTTTTACAGCAAGCTGGTTTGCATGAGTGAAAAAGATACGGTAGAAATAGACAGCCGCACTTCTGATGCGCTGGCATTGGCCGTACGTTTTGGCTGCCCTATTTATACATACGAACACATTTTAGAAAGCGCTGGTATTTTAATGGAAGACACTGGTACCGGTAAAAAGAAGAAAGCAGACTCGGCTTCTAAAACCGTAACTGAAACTACCGGCAATGAAGATTTGAAAGCGTTGAGCCTGGAAGATTTAAATACGCTGTTAACCGATGTATTAGAAAGCGAAGATTATATTAGAGCCATTGCAATAAGAGATGAAATAAACAGCCGTAAAAAGTAATACCTTTTTT
>REAR01000207.1 GCA_004295245.1 Sphingobacteriales bacterium
AATGCCAGTCCTAATATTTTGCCGGTAAACTCAAAAATACGTTTGGCCAATGCGTCTCCTTGTATGGCGGCTTCGTATACGGCTTTAGAATCTATATCGGCTTCGGGTATATTGCGCAGCAAGCTGGGTTCGTTGCTTTCTTTTAATAATTCTATCGCCGTGTAACGTACACCGGTAGCAGAAGCATAGCTTTCTAAAGAGCCGTGTTTGCCGGTGCCGGGGTGCAGGCGCCCATCAGGTATAATAATGGTATGGCCCAATTCACCGGCAAAACCATCGTGCCCGTAAATGAGTTGTCCGTTAGCCACAATACCACTGCCTACACCGGTGCCCAGTGTTATCATTATAAAATCTTTTAAGCCTTTAGCAGCGCCGTAGGCCATTTCTCCAATGGCGGCAGCGTTGGCATCGTTGGTTAAAACAACGGGCAACTGAAATTTATCTTCTAATAATTTGGCAAAAGGTATGATGCCCTTCCACGGAAGATTGGGTGCATACTCAATAGTACCAGTATAAAAATTGCCGTTGGGTGCGCCCACGCCAATGCCTTTTACACGGCCACTGCCACCAGCTTTCTGTATCATTTCAGAAACATGTGTGTATAGCTCTTCTATATAGGTTTCTACAAACTGATGTTTCTTGGTACTCATTTCTCCGCTGAAGAGTAGATTGCCATCGCGGTCTACAATACCATACTTGGTGCCGGTGCCACCAATATCAATACCAATTACTAATTGCTCTAATGATGTTGCCATAATGTTTTACAGCCATTGCTGTATATAATAGTTGTTTAAAAAATTAATGTCCGCCCGATGCTGATACATCTGCATCGTAATTAATGCCCTGCTTGGTTAAAATGCCTTTAACTACAAAACCAAAGAAAGCCAGGTAAGCAAAGCAGATAGCTGCTATCCAATACGATTGATGAATGCCTATTACATCGGCTACCTTACCTTGTATAGGGGGCAAAATACCACCACCCAAAATCATCATAATTAAAAAGGCAGAGCCTTGTGAAGTGTATTTGCCCAAACCGGCAACCGATAAACTGAAAATTGCAGGCCACATAATAGAACATACCAAGCCCCCGCTTAAGAATGCATAAATGGCAATATTACCATTGCTGAACAAACCAATTACCATGGCAATTACACCGGCCAAGCTAAAGATTAACAGGGTTCTGGCTGGTTTATCTTTACTGATATAGTAGGCAGCAATTAAAACCACTACACAAATGATATAATAAAACAGTTTAGATACATCGTAGTCTGACAGATAAATGATGGTAATTAAAATACCAAAAGCTATAAGTGGAATAATTACCTGTAGTAATTTTTTGGTACTGTCTTTTAAATTAAAGGCACTTACGGCACCCGTCCACCGACCAATCATTAAACTACCCCAATACATCATAATATATGGTGTGGAGTCTGATGCTGATAAAGCACCGAATTCTTTTTGTCTTAATAATTCGCCCAGGTTGCTGCCAATGGCTACTTCAACACCCACATAAAAGAAAATGCCCAGCATCCCCAATACTAATTGCGGGTATTGCATGGCACCCCAGCCATTGCTATTTTTTTGTGCGCTAAGGTTGGCAAATATTAAACCGCCCACAACAACACCAAAAGCGCCGAGTAACCATTTTAAGCGATATGCTTCCATAGCATGCTTTTCTGCATCAGAGGCATTTGTTAAATCTGTATGATAGCTGTTAAACACCGGTGCAAACATAATAACCAGCAAGCCGGTCATTATTAGCAGCGTGTATAAAGCTTTATTGGCCTTCTCTGTTTTTTCTTCTAATATGCCTGCAGGTACTTTTTTAGAAAAATAAAACAAAGCAGCTGCTGCCAGAAACAAAGCACCAACGGCACTGTACAGCACAATTACTTTAGACAGGCTGAGGCTGGCAATTTTTTCATCGGTAATAGAAGCGGTGGTGCCAAACAATGCAAGCGCCACTACCAATGGGCCAATAGAAGTACCAAATGAGTTAACGCCACCACCCAGATTTACACGGCTTGTGCCGGTAGAAGGATCTCCTAGTGCAATAGCAAATGGTTGCGCTGCGGTTTGCTGTAAAGAAAAACCCAATGCCACTATAAACAAACCTACCAGCATACCGGTAAACGTATTGGCGTTAACGGCAACTATCATGGCAGCGGCTCCTAAGGCAGAAAAAAGAAGTCCATATACAATACTCTTTTTAAAACCCCATTTACCTACCAGGTCTTTACCACCAAAAGCACCATATGCAAACAATGCTAATGCACCTATATAGTATGCAGTATAAAACGCAAAGTCTATTAACTGGCTTTGAAACTGATCTAGATGAAAATAATTTTTACAAAACGGAATGAACACGCTGTTACCGGCAGCAATAAAACCCCAGAAAAAAAACACCGTTACAAGGGTGCCTAAAGCAGGGTAGTTAGTTGGTTGTTTTGATTGACTCATGTGCAAGGGCAAGTTTAGTTTTAAAGCATTGAAAGTAACAAGTTTTTATGAAGCGAAAAATTTTTTCGTATTGCGCAACAACCTATCCAAAACCTTCCTAAATTGATGTATCTTAATTAACTGTTGATGGAAATATTGCATGTATCAGCTGAATGTTACCCGGTTGCCAAAGCAGGAGGGTTGGGCGATGTGGTGGGGGCACTCCCAAAATACCAAAACCTGTTAGGGCATGTGGCAAAAGTAGTAATGCCCATGTACCGTACTAAATTTTTATACACAAACGACTGGGAGGTGGTACACAAAGGAGGCAGTTCATTAGGCTACTCCTGGTTTGAGTACACTGTTATTAAAGAAAAAAACAACAAACTGGGTTTTGATTTATACCTGATAGATATAAATGGTTTGCTGGATAGAGAAAAGGTATACGGCTACGATGATGATACAGAACGCTTCACTTCTTTTCAGATTGCAGTGGTAGATTGGTTGGCACAATGGCAGCACAAGCCTGATGTAGTGCATGTGCACGACCACCACACCGGCTTAATACCTTTTATGATGCAGCATTGTTATGCGTATCATCATTTAAAAAATATTCCTTCTGTTATTACCATTCACAATGCGCAGTATCAAGGCTGGATGGGTTGGGATAAAGCACACTATATTCCTACCTGGGATGGATGGAAATGGGGCCAGTTGGATTGGCAGGATGCCATTAACCCGTTGGCCAGTGGTATTAAATGCGCCTGGAAAGTTACTACCGTAAGTCGCAGTTATTTGGATGAGCTGAAATACATGAGTAATGGACTTGAAGATTTGTTTGAATTTGAAAAGGGCAAATGCTCAGGTATTTTAAATGGAATAGATACGGCTGTTTGGGATCCGCAAACAGACAGCTACCTCGATAATCATTATACTGTTGCTACTGCAGCTGCAGGCAAACTGGCTAATAAAGAAATATTATGCAAACAGTTCAACCTTGCTATAGATAAACCGTTAATAGTATTTATTGGCCGGTTGGTAGGAGAGAAGGCCGCTGATTTATTACCACAAGCTATTGGCGATTCTTTATATTATATTGGCCAGAAAATGAATTTTTTGGTATTGGGCAGCGGAGAACCAGCGGTTGAACAGCAGTTAGAAAGCATGCGGGGTAGTTTAATGGGCTATTACAATTCGCAGATTGGGTATAATGAAAAGCTGAGCCATCATATGTATGCCGGTGCCGATTTTTTGTTAATGCCCAGTAGGGTAGAACCCTGCGGCCTTAACCAAATGTATGCCATGCGCTATGGCACCGTGCCTATAGTTAGACGAACAGGTGGTTTAAGAGATACCGTAAAAGATATTGGTGAGATAAACGGTTATGGTGTTTGTTTTAATAATGCCGCCGTAGGAGAAATTACCAACGCTATTTACAGGGCCGTAACCTTGTATGAGGATGCAAAAAAAATGCAAGCAATTACAGAACAACTAATGAATTTAGATTTTAGTTGGGAAACCAGTGCGCAGCAATACATAGAAGTGTATCAAAGTTTACGCTAGAATAAGAAGTATGTAACCAGCATGGTTGCAAAAAGCAACAGTGGTTGCGTCGCACCCTTCAGCTACAACAAAAAGCCGGGCCCTGCACTGCCGGTGCAGTGAGTGACACAACGATGTTGAACATTGAATTAACGATGAAAAAATAAAATCAGCTATATGAGTAAATCAACCCTTGCAGTGATTTTGGGCGGTGGTGCCGGATCAAGATTATATCCTCTTACTGCCAGCCGCAGTAAACCGGCTGTGCCTATTGCCGGTAAATACCGGCTGGTAGATATTCCTATTTCAAACTGTATTAATAGCAGCATCAATCGCATGTTTGTGCTTACGCAGTTTAACTCAGCATCTCTTAACCGTCATATAAAAAATACCTATCACTTCAGTGCATTCAGCAGTGCGTTTGTAGATATACTGGCTGCAGAGCAAACCCCAGATAACCCCACCTGGTTTCAGGGTACGGCCGATGCGGTACGCCAAAGCTTGCGCCATTTAGCACCTTTTGAAAGTGAGTATATATTAATATTAAGTGGCGATCAGTTGTACCAGATGGATTTTCAGAAGATGATTGAAAACCACCAAAAGAAAGGCGCCGATATTTCTATAGCTACCATACCCGTAGGAGACCGGGAAGCACCTGAGTTTGGCATATTGAAAAGTAATGAAGGTGGTTATATTACTTCTTTTATTGAAAAACCCAAGAAAGAACTGTTGCCAGATTGGGTAAGCGATACCGGCGATGAAATGAAAAGCACCGGCAGAAACTATCTGGCCTCAATGGGTATTTATATTTTTAACCGCAAGTTGTTGTTTGATTTATTAGAAACAGAGAAGAAAGATGCCACCGACTTTGGTAAAGAAATTATTCCGGATTCTATTGATAAATACAAGGTAGTTAGCTACCAGTATGATGGTTATTGGACAGACATTGGTAATATCTATTCTTTCTTTGAAGCTAACCTTGGTTTAACCAATGATATACCAGACTTTAACCTGTTTGATAACAGTAAAGCTATTTATACCCGTGCCCGCATGTTGCCCCCTGCAAAAATAAGCGGCACCACTTTAGAGAAAACAGTAATTGCAGAAGGTTGTATTATTAATGCCAGCCGTGTAGAAAACAGTGTGGTGGGTATACGTGCCCGCATTGGCGATGGTACTACTGTTGTAAGCTGTTACCTGATGGGGAACGATTATTTTGAAACGATTGCAGAGATAGAGTATGCAAAAGCACATGGCATACCCAATTTGGGCATAGGCAGCCGTTGTTATATACGCAATGCTATTATAGATAAGAATGTGCGTATTGGCGATGATGTGCGTATAAATGGAGGCCCGCAATTGCAAAATACAGACCATGCCTTGTATGCCATTAAAGATGGTATTGTGGTAATAAAAAAGGGAGCGGTTATACCCAATGGTTTTGTAATATAACTTTATAAATAAGTGTAAAAACATCTCATTGCTGAGATGTTTTTTTATGTACTTTTAGCTTTATGTAACAAATACACAACTAAAACGATTGCTATGTCTACAGGAGCTTCAGTGGGTGCCAATAACACCAGTTTGCCAGCAAAACCCAGAATGAGTTTTTGGCAAATTTTTAATATGAGTTTTGGCTTTTTAGGAATTCAGTTTGGCTTTGCTTTGCAAAACTCAAACGCCAGTGGCATATTAAGAAACTATGGAGCAGATGTAGAGCATTTATCATGGTTTTGGTTAGCAGCACCGGTTGTGGGTTTAATAGTGCAGCCTATTGTGGGGTATTACAGCGATAAAACATGGACAAGAATAGGTAGAAGAAAACCATTTTTTTTGGCAGGTGCCATACTTTCTTCAAGTGCGTTAACATTAATGCCCAATGCAGGTATATTGGGTTCTATAGCACCATTGGTAATTATTGGGGCAGGTTTTTTAATGATAATGGACGCCTGTTTTAATTTGGCCATGGAACCTTTTCGAGCCTTGGTAGCAGATAATTTACCAGACTCGCAACGTACGAAAGGCTTTTCAATTCAAACTTTTTTAATAGGTATTGGCGCCGTGTTGGGTTCTTGGCTACCTGCTATACTGGCAAGTTGGGGCGTTTCAGAAAGTGCACCGGATGGGGTAGTGGCAAACAATGTGAAGTATGCATTTTACATAGGCGCGGCTGTATTTATTACAAGTATTCTTATTACCGTATTTAAAACAAAAGAATTCAATCCTGCTGAGTATGAAAAATATCATGGTAAAAACGAAGATGCACACAGCGGGTTAGGAAGTATTTTTACAGATTTAAAAAAAATGCCCCGTACCATGAAGCAACTGGGCTTGGTACAGTTTTTTAGTTGGTTTGCTTTATTTGGTATGTGGGTGTTTACAACAGATACAATTGCTACTCATATTTTTGGTTTACCTATTGAAGACCGGAGTTCTGACATGTACAGAAAAGCACAAAGTTGGACGGGTGTTATTTTTGGTGTTTATAATGGTGTGTCTGCAATTTATGCATTATGCCTCCCAATGATTGCAGCTAAAATAGGGCGTAAAAAAACCCATGCGCTTTCATTAATTATTGGTGGCATTGGGCTACTCTCTATTTTCTTTGCTCCTAATAAAGAGTTTTTATTGTTTTCAATGGCTTGTGTAGGCATTGCGTGGGCAAGCATTTTAGCAATGCCTTATGTAATATTATCCAGCTCAATACCTGCAGGCAAAATGGGTATTTATATGGGCATATTTAATTTCTTTATCACCCTGCCTCAAATTTTAAATGGAATAATTGGAGGCCCAATTGTAAAAAACGTTTACAACAATCAACCTGTATATGCCATTGTATTGGCTGGCATTTTCATGCTTTGCGCTGCAGTAAGCGTTATATATGTTTACGATCCCGGTGCCATTAAAATAAAAGAAGAAACCGCATAATTTTTTTTATGAAAAAACTAGTCCTTTCTAAAATACTGCTGCTGGCAGTAATTTACTCGTTTGCACAAAGTACCGTTAATTGTTATCCTTCTAATTGGTGGGCGGGCATGAAGTGGGATAAAGTGCAATTAATGTTACATGCCACCAATATAACCAGTGCTGCAAACTTTAGTATTAACTATCCGGGTGTACAGCTAAAAAAAATAACCAAAGCAGATAGTAAAAATTATGTGTTTCTCGATCTGCAGATCAGCCCCATTGCAAAACCCGGTACCATTAAAATAATACCTACTGGTTTTAATAATAACCAGCCCATTTCATTTACACTTAAGCCCAGAAGAAGTGGTAATGGTACCAGCTATGCACAAGGTGTTACAGCTGCAGACCTTGTTTATTTAATTATGCCCGATCGTTTTTGTAATGGCGATTACACCAACGATCATATTGCCGGTATGTTAGACCAAAGTCTGAATCGTGACTCTATATTTCTACGCCACGGCGGAGATTTAATGGGCATTGAGTCGAAGCTAGATTATCTGCAGGACTTAGGCATTACCACTTTATGGCTAAACCCGGTTATTGAAAACGATATGCCAGAAAGAACGGAGCATGGTTATGCATTTACCAATCATTATAAAATAGATCCTCGCATTGGTGGAGACGATGCCTATCACAAATTGATTACTGCCATGCACAACAGGGGTATGAAGATGATACAGGATGCAGTATATAACCATGTAGGCATACAACATATAACGGTAAAAGATCAGCCTTTTAAAGATTGGTTGCACCAATGGCCCTCTTATACCAATACCACTTATAAAGACCAGGTGTTGTTTGATCCCTATGCTGCTAAAAACGATATCAAAAAAATGACCGATGGTTGGTTTGTACCCAGTATGCCCGATCTGAATCAGAACAATTCTTTTGTTGCAAATTTTTTAATACAACACGCAATCTGGACGGTTGAAAACTATGGCATTGACGGTTGGCGCATTGATACCTATGCCTACAACGACTTAGCATTTATGAACCGTTGTAATCAAGCCTTGTACAATGAGTTTCCACGCATTACCCTTTTTGGAGAAACCTGGGTGCATGGTATGGTTAATCAAGCCTATTTCTGCCAAAACAATTTAAACATACCCTACAAAAGTAATCTGCAGGCCACTACCGATTTTCAAACTCTTTTTTATGGCATACAAGAAGCACTCACAAAACCATTTGGTTGGACGGATGGCGTAAATAAATTATACACCACACTGGCTTCTGATATTGTTTATAAAGACCCCATGCGTCAGGTAATATTTTTAGACAATCATGATCTGCCGCGGTTTTACTCTGTGTTGAGCGAAGACCTTGCTAAATATAAAATGGCAATGGCTTGGTTACTTACTTGCCGTGGTATTCCGCAGTTATACTATGGCAGCGAAATTTTAATGACAGGCTTTACCAATCCGGATGGTTGGGTACGTTTAGATTTTAAAGGTGGCTGGAAAGAAGATGTAGTTAATAAATTTACCCCACAGGGGCGCACAGAAAAAGAAAACAACCTGTTTAACTATCTTAAAACAATGGCACATTTCAGAAAAAACTCAAGTGCCATAAAAACAGGTAAAATGATGCAATACATACCAGAAGATGGTGTGTATGTATATTTTCGGTACGATGCCAACCAAACCGTAATGTGCATTATGAACCAGAATGCAGATCCTAAAACAATCAATCTTTCTCGTTTTGCAGAAAGAATAAATGGTTTTGCCAAAGCGCAGGATGTGGCAACCGGTAATATATTTGATTTACAGCAACAGTTAACATTGGGTGGTAATTACCTGCTGGTGTTAGATTTAAAAAAATAAGGTAGCCGGCAGTATAACTTTGTGAAGCAGCCGTTGCGTCGCACCTGTTAACTGCAACGCTGCGGGCAGCTTATAAATACAATAATTAAAAAGAAGTCGCTTCAAAAAAGCGACTTCTTAAATTTTTAAATATAGATGATTCTTTTTTTGCGGGCCGTTTGTTGCAGTCTCTTTTGTTCGCTTTCCAACTGTTTTAAATCAGATTCTTGTTTGTTCTTAAGCAATTCCAGTTGCTGTTGTTCCTGTCGCATTTTTTGCTGTAATATTTCAAGTATGGCCTGTTGCTGCCGAAATTCATTGGTAAGCATTTGCTGTTGTTGGTAAGTATTAGCCATTTTAATAGCGTTGGCCTGTTGTTGTACCAAAGCTTGTTTGGTATTTTCAATATCAGCCTGAGCCAGTTCTTTTAATACAAGATTTTTTAATTGTTTTACTTTGGCTTCTGTAAATTTTAATTCTTTGGCAATTGCTTCCCAGTGCATATTTTCCAAAGCAATCCGGGCATTATGCAAGGCCTCGGTTTCTGCTAACAGTAATCTTTTTTCTTTGTTAGGTTCTAACGTGTCTTCAATAAACTGGTAGTTAAAACTGCTGCTGGGTACAAAAGGGGCGCCACTTAACTTTTCCAATACATCATTGGGTATTATTGTTTCGGGCTGGTCTAACGAGTAATTGATTTCTTCTTCAATATCGGTTGTTAGGTAAGCAATGCTTTGCGCCTTCTTATTACTTACTGGCAGCAAACTTTCAAATATATCAGTTACATCAATTGCTTTTTTGGCAGGCAAACCAGTTAATGGGTAAGCATATTTCTTATTATTAATGGCCGGGCTGGTTTCTTTGTTTGCCACAAGCCGTTCAAATATTGGGTTGCTTTTAATGGCAATGGCTGCCGGTATAGTTTTTTGCAATATAGGGCTTAGCATAAATAAGAAAGCAAAAATAAAAATGGCTAATAAAGATGTGATGCTGATTTTTGAACTATTATCTGATATAGCCATGCCTGCAATTCTTTTTACACGCAGTAATAATTGTTGGCTATTACCATTATTAGCGGCTATACCCAATACAATCTGGTTGCTGCGATTTTTTTCTAATTGCATTAAAGCTGCTGCATAAATAGCTGGCTGGTATTGAAACTGCAACACCCAATCATCGCAGCTGTATTCTCTTTCTTTGCGAATGATATCGGCTAGTTTACGGGCAAATGGGTTAAAGAAAAATAGCATTTCAATTACCGTAATAAAAACATTCAGGGCAAAATCGTTTCTTTTTATATGTGCAATCTCGTGCAGTAATACGGCTTCTAATTGTTGTGGATTAAGGTAGGTAACACAACTTGCCGGTATCAGTATTATTGGTTTTAAAATACCTATTACCTGTGGCGTATCTATATAAGTACTTATAAACGCCCGAATCTTTGTTTTAACCCCCAGCAATTTTGATTGTTGTTGAATATACAAACGCCATTGCGCTGGTAATTTTTGCCAGTCTGTTTTTTGTTGTTTTAAAGTAGTGGTATAAATATGCGCCAACCTAAAAAGATAAATGGCTACCCAGCATAGATACGCAATGGTTAAATAGGGAATACTATTGTCAATAATAGAAAGAATACTGTTCCAGCCAGAGAACAGGCTATAATTATTAGTTGTTAGATTAACAGTAAACTGTGGTTTGGTAAAAAGGTTTAATAAAAACCAACAAACTCCGGTAACCAAAGCTGCTACAGATGCAGCATGCCGGGCAGCTGCGCTTTTAAATACAAGCTTGTTTAACATTGCAGCCAGTACAAACAGCAAACCCATTTGCCAAATACTGTTAAGCAAGGCCCAGCCAATTGCAGTAAGCAAATTAGTAATGGTTAATAAAAACATGTTACTGTTTTTTCAAATTTTCCAACAGTTGTTCTATTTCTTTCAGTTCTTCATCATTGGCTTTATAATTACCCAAAGCCTGTATTACCAATTGGGCAGAAGAGCCTCCAAATAAATTATCAATCATTTTGCCTACCAATTGTTTTTGGGTTTTTTCTTTGGTAATGGCTGCCTGGTAAAAATGAGTT
>REAR01000208.1 GCA_004295245.1 Sphingobacteriales bacterium
CCGGGAAAATTCTCCAGCTGGTTTTTATACAACAGGTTTACCGTGGCCCGATGAATCAGTTTACCGCTTCCATCGGTAAACTCAATATTATAATTGCCCACTTCTTTAATATTAAATTCAATTTTAAAATTGCTGTTGCGGTTCACCGGGTTGGGGTATAGTTTTACCTGTGTGTTTATAAATGGTGCTTTAAGTGTATCTATTACCCGCTTTGTGTATGTTTTTTTTCTAACTACAGTAACAGCACCGGCATATATATCTAATTCTTTACTCGCAGGATATGAACAAACCACTACCTCTCCCATCAGCTGGGGTTTCATTCTAACTATTTTAAAATTCAATACGGTATAAGCTTCGTTATTACTACTATCTTTTTTTATTTCAGCTATACCACTAGCCACAGCAAAATAAAACGCTTCATACCCAACAGCACTGATCATTAAAATATCATTACTATTAATTTTAGAAACTGGTATGCTAAAAAATCCTTTCTCATTGGCCATGGTTCCTTTTGTAGTTCCTTTTATAATAACCCATAGTCTGTTGCCACCAAGCCCATACGTATAACCTGCGGAGCCTGTGTTGTTGGTGGGTTTTGGGTAATTACTTTGCCCTGCGCATAGCTTTTTGCCGTCATTAAAAAAGAACCTACCAATAAACTCCACATATATTTCCAACCAAAATTTCTTGCAGAAGGATATGCCTGTAAAGGTTTTGCCAATTGCTCCGTGCTCATACGGCCGCAAACATTGCTGCTGGCAGTATTCATATAGTCCAGTACTTCTTTATCTGTCATCATACTAAAATCTACCACCACTTTGGCACAGGCATTACAAAAACGGCCCTGCGCTTGTGGTGTCATGGCATTCCAATTTTCATGGCAGGGGGTGGGTATATGCAATTGCAGTTTGGGGTTCATACAAAAAAGTTTTACGTGTTTTTAATAGCAACTAGTATTGGCTTTCTCATTATTTGGTTTTAATAAAAAACTCAATGTCTTTATCAATACTCAATATCAACAAACAAGTGGCGGTACAAAAAACAGGGCTGGTAATGCAATGGTGGCCCTGCCAACTACCATTATCAGTTTGTATCTGTAACAAGCGACTGGTGGTTTCGTCGTACCATTTCACCCAATCCTTATCGCCACTAATAATTAATGATTCGCCAGTCATTAAAAAACTCAAATACTCCTCACCGCCATTATTACCAAAGCCTGCCAGCACATTTTTATCCTGCGCCTTTATACTGGCAGCGCCACGAATTTTTACCGCAGCTACTGCTTTTTCTGCAGTGGCATTATCCATACCTGCTTTCACCAGGTTTTCTTTGGTTACCTTATCTTCTGTTTTTAGTTTGCCCACTTTTTTTGCCTGTGCCACTACCACTTCTGCAAACTGTGCTTCTTTAGCCGTGGCACGGGCACTGCTGCTTACAGAATATAATAATACCCCTGCTGCTTTTCCGGTTACTGCATTATTGGTATTCACATCAAAATTTCCTTTCTGGTAATCGCGGCTTTTATTAAGAATGTTGCTATCTACTTTCACTCCTGCATCTCTTGCTGTTTCAAGTGCATTATTGGCCAATGCACTTTGCAATACCGGCGCCCATCCACCATCCTTCCAGCCGCCATCTGTATCCTGTGCTTTTTCTATTAAGGCCACACAGCGCTGCAATGCTTTTTGCAACCTGTCTTTTTTTACCACCATGGTTTTGCTTTGCTGCAGGTAATTGGTAAAAAACTGTGCAGTTAAAATCACATCAATATTTCTGCCCAGCTTGGTTTGTGGTTGTGTGTTTTGTAATTGTGTAATAGTAGTGGCCTGCACCGGCGTTTGCTCTACGGCATTTAATAAATAGCGTACTCCTTTTTCAAAAGCAACAGCATATATACTATTACCACTGTGTTCATCATTACGCAGTAAGGCCATTGCCACCAAAGCCGTAGTTGCCGGGTCCGATGGCACGGCATGCGGATCGGTTACCTGTTGGTTGTAATGACTGCCAGCACCCCATCCACCATCATTGCCCTGTGCTTTCTCCATCCAGTTCATCCCTTTTTTTAATGCAGCATTCACCATTTCTTTATTCTTATGCAAAGTGGCGGTATCATACGCCTCTAACCCCAGCAACGTTTTAAATACACAACCGGCTTTTGGCGTGTGTTTGGTACAACTAACTGCATCATGCTTTACCGGTTTTGTTTTTTTTACGGTAAACGCCACAGCCGCAATGGTGCAGCCTGCGGCCATTAACCACAATAAAGTGGTTTTAGAAAATTTGTTATTCATGACTATACTTTTTTGTTTAAAGAAAAATGAACAGTAATTAAAAGATGCCGGCCTAAAAACAATTACATAAACCTTAAAAGAATTTTTTTTTACACTATTTTGTAGCCGGCGGCAGTAACTATAGCGTCACTGTTGCGTCGCACACTTGTACCGCATATCTTTATGCAGCAAAAAGCTGGTTCACTGCATCTATTGTAGCAGCAGTTAGCCAGCAGCTACACGTTGTTGAATTATATTGTGTGGTATAAGTGAGTGACACAACGATGCCGGGCTTTATGCCAATGCCAATAACAACACTACCAGTTGTCTTTTTTAAAAAACATATCAACCCCATTAACCACCGATAAAGAATTGGTGCTTACCTACCAGCAAACTGGTAATTTAGAAGTATTGGGAAACTTGTACCAGCGCTATATGGATTTGGTATATGGCGTTTGTTTAAAATATTTAGAAGACAGTGAAAATGCCAAAGACGCCGTAATGCAGGTGTTTGAAGAACTGGTGGTGAAATTGCAAAAACATGAAGTAGATAATTTTAAAAGCTGGCTGTATACCCTTGCTAAAAATTATTGCCTGATGCAGTTACGCAGCCACAAGAATAGAAAAGTGATTAGCATGAACGAGCAACTTATGCAAAACGGAGAAGAAATGCATCTGAATGGCGAGTTGCAGAAAGAACAACAGTTTACACAATTGGAAGCCTGCCTGCAAACTCTGCAGGAAGAACAACGCAAAGTGGTAGAACTGTTTTACCTGCAACAAAAATGTTACAACGAAATAACGGCTGCCACCGGTATGGACTGGAATAAAGTACGCAGCCTGATACAAAATGGCCGCCGTAATTTGAAAATATGTATGGAGAAAAAAGAAAAAATTGCCAGTGGAATAATGGAATAAAACAATGAGCCTTAATAGCAATTATATTAATTATACCGCCGCCGATATTGAAAAGTATTGGAAGGGGCAATTAACACCCACGCAAATGCATGCGCTGGAAAAAGCAGCCATGGATGATCCGTTTTTAGCAGATGCTTTAGAAGGATACCGCATGGCACCACAACCAGTAGCACCCGTATTGGATGCATTGGCCAAGCAGCTTGCCGAAAGAGTGGAGGATAAAAAAGTAGTGGCCTTGCCCAAAATAAAATGGTGGCGTACAGCAGCCGCAGCGGTTGTTTTATTGGGCGGCAGTGTATTGGCGTATCAATTATTTTTTACACCCAAACAAAAAAATGAAATAGCTACAATAAGTAACAAACAGCCTGTTACTGTAAATGCCATTGTTGACACAGTGCTTACAACAGAAACTTTCTTAAACACCGATACTGCTATAACCAGCAACCTGGCAGCTACAGAAAAAAAACTGCCGAAGCCAACTTATTTTTCTGGTACAGCAACAACAAAAAATGCAGAAAGGGATAGCATGATGCCGCCAACCGTTGCTGATGTGGCTATTAGCACACCTGCCAATGCAGATTATACCAAAGACCGCTCAGCAGTACCCAGCCCCACTAAAGAATCAGTTGCAAAAAAGATAGATGCAGCAGATGATAGAGAACTAAAAGGACTTGTATCTAATAGCAATGTTTTACAAGGCCGCTTAAATGGTGTGGTGCTGGACCCTATGAACCAGCCGGTAGCAGGTGCCATTGTTAAATTAGAAGGGCAAAAAAATAATATTATTACACAAACGGATAAGCTGGGTAATTTCAGTTTTAACTATAACGATTCTACAGCATTTGCTTCTATTTCTTCTGTGGGTTTTCAAACACAGCAGTTGCAATTAAGAAATGATATTAACTACAATAACCGTATTCTGTTGCAACCCACCAATAATAATCTGAATGAAGTAGTGGTGGTGGGTTATGCAACTGATAAGAAAAAAAGCAGCAGCCCCGCTACCCGTAATTCAAAGTTAAACGGTGCGGTGCAACAAGCCAGTCCGGCCGTAGGCATGGATGAATACAATGCCTACCTTGAAAAAAATAAGCGGGTGCCAGATAGTTTACAAACCATACACGGCAATGTGGTACTGAGCTTTGAAATAAACAACAAAGGCATTTATAGAGATTTTCGCATAGAAAAATCCTTACAACCCCAATTAGACGCAGAGGCTATCCGCCTGGTAAAAGAAGGCCCTATCTGGAAATTACTTTCGGGCCGAAAAACACGGGCTTCCGTTATTGTAACTTTCTAAACACACCACTCATCATATCTGCATAACTGGTTTATTGCAATAAGGGCTATTCCCCTATTTTTGCTGCCTGAATTTGTTGCATGCTTTTTTCTTTATTAAAACTTCATGCACCTTCATTGTTAAACCATAAAAAACATACTGATGAAAAAGTTTTTTCTTGCCTTATGCATTGCTGGCTCTTTAATAAGCGCTGCACAAGCACAAACACTAAGAACGCCGCAACCCAGCACCACACAAACCTTTAAACAAGATTTTGGTTTGGGCACCGTTGAAATGTCTTACAGCCGCCCCAACACCAAAGGCCGTAAAGTATTTGGAGACTTAGTGCCTTTTGGTAAAGTATGGCGTACCGGTGCCAACCAGGCTACCACCCTTACTTTTAGTGATGATGTTACCATTGGTGGCACAGCCATTAAAGCTGGTAAATATGGCTTGTTAAGCATACCCGGTAAAGAAAGCTGGACGATGATTATTACCAAACAACTGGATGTAACTTCTCCCGCAGCTTACAAACAAGAAAGCGATGTGGTACGTGTAGATGTAAAGCCCATTGCTTTACCAATGACCATTGAAACATTTACTGCTACGCTGGCCAACGTTAAAGCCAATAGTTGCGAGCTGCACCTGTTTTGGGAAAACACCCTGGTAGCACTGCCTATTACTACAGAAGTAGAAAAGAAAGTATCGGCGCAAATAGATCAGGTAATGAACAAAGACAATAAGCCTTATTTTAACGCAGCCATGTATTATATGGATAATGGTAAAGACCTGAACACGGCATTAGGTTGGTTTGATAAAGCTATTGAACAAAATACCAGCGCATTTTGGGTATACCACCAAAAAGCCAATTGCCTGGCTAAGATGGGTAAAAAAGCAGATGCTATTGCTACGGCCAATAAATCTATTGAGTTAGCAAAAGCTGCCAAAAATGATGATTATGTAAAACTGAACGAAGACTTACTGAAGACATTGAAGTAATAGTCTGTAAATTGTATAAAGAAAATGCCAGCAATTTGTTGCTGGCATTTTCTTTTATTACTTAAATACTTCTCTGCGTATTTACTAATTGTTACTGATACTGAATATACATGGGTCTTGGTTTCAGCTTCAGCACTTCTTCCGGTGTCATAATACGGCTGTTGGCTTCTCTAAAATCGTTTTTATAAAACAACTTAAAGCCGGTAAACTGTATGGGTTCTCTGTGAATGAAATTTTTATAGGTATTAATCTTGCGGGCCTGTTGTCCCCAGCCATCCATATCCATAATAAGCTGTACTTCGGAGCGCAGTTTAATTTGTTTGTAATTAGTAACCATGCCTTGCGTAAAACGGTGTACCACTAACATTTTAGGAGGCAGGTTATTTTCTTTTACAATTTTTGCCAGGTACTCAGTAGTGTAGTTAATATCCGCCGCATCAAAAGTACCAATAGCCGCACCGGGTTTTTGTCCACCCTTCATACTAAACTCAGGGTCTATACCAAAATGCACATTGGGCATTTTAAAATATTTTTCAAACTGCGGCACTTCATTTTGCAGGGTGCTATGCCCCACCTGTATATCAATAAACACCAAGGCGTTTATTTCTGCAGCCCATTTAATAACAGTATCAATTTGATGAAAGGGCATGCGCAGGCGGTAAGTATTGCCCTTACCCGGGCTGGCCTGTGCCGTAACAGCTATATAATGCAACGCAGGTATGGCGGGTATGGCTGTATCTGCTTTTTGCCAACGGGCCACTTCATCCTGTAACTTTTTAAGCATTACTTTTTTAGGGTATTCGCCCAGTACACCCATTTGTTTGCTAAACAAATTACCATAGTAAGCAATCACCCGATTAAAAGGCAGCACAGCACCAGCAACCGGGTACTCATGTTTTACCGGCCATTTGCCACTGCTATCTTCATTTACCATTAAGCTTGTAAACTTATTATACGCCACAGTATCCAGCATATTACTCACCACAGGCGCTGGTATATTTGCAGCAGGTATTGAATCTGTTTTAACCACCGTACTATCTGCCTGTCCGCAACTTTCAACCGTAATAATTAAAAAAGCCAGCATCGCCGGCAGCACTAATTTGTAATTCATAGAACGTATTGCATTTTTCATAAACAATAAAATGGGTTGGTATGTACTTGCTAAAAACGTGCCACAGCAAACTTTATTTTAATTTGTATTTTTTGTAGCCCGGCTAAGATACACTATTCAGCATCGTTGCGTCGCACACTTTTACTGCAACAATCAATTGGGCAAAGCGATGCATGAAGAATGAGTAACGAGTATTTAATATTTAAAACTTGCAGTAGCTATCTTTATATACTCAACTTATTACCTGTAACCTGTAACCTGTAACCTGTAACCTGTAACCTGTAACCTGTAACCTGTAACCTGCAACTTACAACCCTTCCCAAACTTCGCCGGCAAACTGCTCTAAAGAAGGATCACGGGCACCCATTAGTAAGAGCACACAGCTTTCTGTAATATGCGGGGCCATTGCTTTTAACAAATCATTTCTATCTGCAACAAAAAAAGCATTCTTACCCAAAGCTTTTAAATCATTTATTAAATCGTTGGCAGAAATATCTTTTACAGCAGTACCGCCAGCATAAAAAATTTCACTCATCCATATTTCATCTGCCGGTCGCAACGCTTTAGCAATCTCAGCTACAAAATCGTTGCGCAAAAAACGCGTGGGGCCGTAACCATGCGGCTGAAACCAGGCAATTACTTTAGGTGCAACAGGCTGACAAGCTTCAATAGAAGCGGCACATTTTGCTGGGTTGTGTGCATAATCATCAATTAACCATAACCCATTTTTATTACCAATTACCTGGTGGCGGCGGTAAATGCCTTCATAGTTTTTTAAAGCAGTGGCCGCAACCTGTAGTGGCACACCTACCTGATGTGTAACCGTTACAGCAGCCAGTGCATTTTCCATATTATGCCTGCCTACCACATTCATTGCAAAAACCTGCTGGTTAATGGTAAATGAAATTTGCAAACCCTGCTGTTTAAAATCAGTTGCTTTATACGCGGCATCTTCTGCACCACTACAAAAATCGTTGGCCTTGCTAACCGATAATTGTTTTGCCAATGGGTGCGATTGATTTACAATAAACCGCTCACTGTTTTTTTGAAACACGGCAAACACATCCATCAGTACGTCTATTTCTTTATGGTCTTTATCTACGTTTAATAACAAACCAATAGCCGGATGGTATTGTACAATAGATCCATCACTTTCATCAGCTTCTATTACCAGCCATTCTCCGGCGCCGGCATGTGCATTACCAATTTTGCCTTGCTTTATCAGGCTTACCAGCCCCGCCCCGCCAATTACAGAAGGTTGCATGCCGGCCTGCTGCAGTATATCAAAAATCATCGCACTGGTGGTGCTTTTGCCACTGGTGCCCCCCACCGCAATTGTTTTTTTACTTTGTGCAATTATTGCCAGCAACTCACTGCGCTTTACAATGGGTATATTTAGTTGTTTGGCTTTTTGTACTTCGGGCACGGTATCTTCTACAGCAGTAGATACTACTACCAGTTGGGTGTTTGCTGTAATACCAGAACCATCCTGCATAAAACAGGCAATGCCGGCTGCTTCTAATTTTGTTTTGGTATCATTAGCTTCGCCGGGTTTAAAATAGCGGTCGCTGCCGCTGCAATTTTTTCCAATACCTGCCAGGTATTGTGCAATAGCACTCATGCCTGTGCCGGCCACGCCAATAAAAAAAGCATTGTCAAAATCGTTGATGGATTGGATCATGAGAGGTTGCAGGTTACAAGATTATAAGATGCAGGTACTGTGCAAACAAAACAGGTTATTATTCATACATCACCACTTCATGTGTATCGGCCAATACTTTTACCCGTTGAGATATGATGGTGTCAATAGCTTTACCGGTATAATCGGGTTGTATGGGTAGTTGGCGGTTAAAGCGGCGGTCTACCAAAATACAAAGCTCCACTTTTGCGGCACGGCCAAAATCTAATAAAGCATCTAAAGCGGCTCTTATAGTACGGCCGGTGTACAATACATCATCAATCAGCACCACATTTTTACCATCAATATTAAAAGGCATTTCTGTTTTGGTAGCGGTATGAAACTGATCCCTCACATCATCCCTGTAAAAGGTAATATCCAGTTTGCCATACGCCACAGTTGCCCCGGTTTTTTCTTTTTTAATTGCATCCACTATGCGGTCACTTACATAAATGCCACGGGGTTGCATGCCAATAAACACCGTATTCTTTAAATCAATATGATTTTCCAACACCTGGTGCGCCAAACGTTTTATAGTAAGATCTAATTGCTGCGAAGTAAGAATGGTTGTCAAAACGCTGTAATTTTTTATAAAAATAATGAAGTTTACCTTTTACAGCTTTGATTTTTAATTGCTGCCATGGGCACTGCCGTTGAAGTGCTTGCGACGCAACGATGCTGCTTAGGGTTACCATTGCTGGTATCCGCAAAAAAATAACACTCGTTTTTACAGCAAATGGTTTTATTTTAGCGACTCCGTTAACTAAACACCCCCGCTTGCTTATGTCTATGATGGATTCGCTGGAAAAAATCCAGGTTAGTATTTATCCTTCGTTAAAAGAAGGCTCCAATTTTATTGCACAGGAAATTGCCAACACTATTAAAGCCAAACAAGCCGCCGGTCAAAATTGTGTGCTGGGTTTGGCTACTGGCTCATCGCCCAAAACCGTGTATGCCGAATTGGTGCGTATGCACAAAGAAGAAGGCCTGAGTTTTAAAAATGTGGTTACGTTTAACCTGGATGAGTATTACCCCATTGATAACGATGCCCTGCAGAGTTATAACCGCTTTATGAAAGAGCAGTTGTTTAAACATGTGGATATTGACCCTGCCAACTGCCATATACCCAATGGCGAATTAAAGAAAGAAGATATAAAAAAACATTGCGCCGATTATGAAGCCATGATTGATGCTGTAGGTGGTATTGATTTACAAATTTTAGGTATTGGTAACAATGGACATATTGGTTTTAACGAACCAGGTGCCAGCATTTTTTCTAAAACCCGGCTGGTGCCTTTAGATAATTCTACCCGTATTGCCAACAGTCACGAGTTTCAAAACATAAGCAAAGTGCCACGATTGGCCATTACCATGGGCATTAGCACTATTATGAAGGCCAAGCGTGTATTATTAATGGCATGGGGACAAATGAAAGCCCCCGTTTTACAAAAAGCAGTTGAAGGCAATTTAACCGAACAGATACCTGCTTCTTTTTTACAACAGCATACAGAAACATTATTTGTTACGGATGAGCCTGCTGCGTCTGAGTTAACAAGATTTAAAAGTCCGTGGCTGGCCGGAGATTGTGAGTGGACACCCAAGCTGATTAAGAAAGCCGTAGTTAATATGGCCTTGAAACTGGGCAAACCCATTTTAAGTTTAACCAATAGCGATTATAATGAGTGTGGCCTGAGCGAACTGCTGGTAGAAAAAGGCGATGCCTACGAAATAAACCTGCAGGTATATTACCTGCTGCGGGATAGTATTACCGGCTGGCCCGGCGGCAAACCCACGCCATTGCCCAATCCGCCAGAGCGGATGAGCCCCTACCCCAAACGCAGTATTATTTTTTCTCCGCACCCCGATGACGATATTATTAGCATGGGTGGCACTTTTATGCGCCTGCACGACCAGGGGCATGAAGTACATGTGGCCTACCAAACCAGCGGTAATATTGCTGTTACCGATGAGTTTGTAACCCGCTTTTTAGACTTTGCCGTTGGCTTTGAAAATATGTTTGGTATGGATACCGATAAATCGGCCAAAATACTGGCCGATGCAAGGGCTTACCTGGCCAGCAAAAAATCGAACCAGACAGATACGGCAGAAATACGAGCTATAAAAGGATTGATACGCCGCTGCGAAGCCGCAGCCACATGCCGTTATGTGGGGTTAAAAGAAGGACAATGGCATTTTCAAAACCTGCCTTTTTATGAAACCGGCACCATACAAAAAAACCCTATGGGCGAAGAAGATGTGCTGATAACAATTGACCTGCTGCGCAAAATAAAACCCCAGCAGGTATTTTGTGCCGGAGACTTTGCCGACCCACACGGCACCCATATTGTTTGCTTTAATGTGGTACAAGAAGCACTAAAACGCATCAAAGCCGCAGGCGATGAATGGGTAAACGATTGCTGGCTATGGCTGTATAAAGGCGCATGGCAAGAGTGGAATATTGAAGAAATTGAAATGGCCATACCCATGAGCCCCGAACAGGTAATGAAAAAGCGCTTTGGCATTTTTATACACCAGTCGCAAAAAGACATGGTACCCTTTCAGGGCAGCGATGCAAGAGAGTTTTGGCAGCGGGCCGAAGAACGTAACCGCGGCACCGCAAAATTGTACGAGAGTTTAGGCTTAACCCACTATGCCGCCATGGAAGCCTTTGTACGCTGGCATTTTTAGCGGTAACCGGCTGTAGTAACACAGAGTTAGCAGCCGTTGCGTCGCACACTTCAGCGGCAACAACAGTTGCAGCCCATATAAAGAATTAAAATTTACAATCAATACATTCAGTACCAACCGGGGGTACTGACATTTTGCCCCAAACCCTTTTTCCATTATTTTTGCTGCCCATTCAAAAAAAGGCCCCGTAGCTCAATTGAATAGAGCATTTGACTACGGATCAAAAGGTTTCAGGTTTGAATCCTGACGGGGTCACAAAAAAAGCTTCACATTTGTGAAGCTTTTTTTTATTGATATAATTTACACTCATGAAATTTTTATTCTTAAGTATTGGTAAAAACCACGAGGCCTATGTTAAAGAGGGTGTGGAAACCTTTACAAAAAGAATTGGCAATTACTACCCGGTGCAATGGCAAATAATGGCACCACCAAAAAATGCCGGCCAGTTAAGTGAAACTGCACTAAAGAAAAAAGAAGGCGAACAAATTTTAAACCTGCTGGATAAAGATGATTACCTGGTGCTGCTGGATGAAAGAGGTAAAGCCTTATCGTCTGTTACACTGGCCAGTTTTATAGAAGCCCGTGCCAATGAAAGCGCCAAACAGGTAGTGTTTTTAATTGGCGGCGCCTTTGGTGTGGATGATGCTGTTTTTAAACGGGCACAGTTTACATGGTCTTTATCTAATTTAGTTTTTCCGCATCAGTTGGTTCGGTTAATTTTGGCAGAGCAGGTATACAGGGCCTGCACCATTATAAGAAACGAAAAATACCACCACAGCTAATGATAATATCTGCCACACTCATTATAGTAATAGTAACCGTAGCGGTATCGCTGGCCGGTTTCAGCAACGAAAGACTGATAAACAATTTAATATTTTACCCGCCCGCCGTGGCACAGCAAAAACAATGGTACCGTTTTTTTACCTGCGGTTTTATACATGCAGATTTGGGCCATCTTGCTTTTAATATGATAGCCCTTTATTTGTTTGGCCGCTATTTGGAAGAAGACTTTAGTTTTATTTTTGGCAGTAAAGGCACCTTTCTTTATGTATTAATGTATGTATCTGCTTTATGGTTTTGCCTATTGCCTACTTATAAAAAAAATATTGACAATTATCAGTATCGCAGCTTAGGCGCATCGGGTGCTGTGTCTGCCGTGGTGTTTGCCTCTATTGTATTAAACCCGCTTAATAAAATTGGTTTTTTTGTAATACCTCCCATTATACCCGGTTTTATTTTCGCACCAGTTTATTTAATCATTTCACAAATACTGGAGAAAAGACAGGCCGATAATGTAAACCACTCTGCCCACATATGGGGTGCGTTGTATGGTATGGCTTTTTTAGTAGTGGCTGCTTATGCCTTTTCAGACTACAAAGTGGTAAACATGTTTATAGAACAGGTTAAAAGTTATTTAAACTAAACGCAGCTCTGTAATTTCTTTAGTGCCGGCCGTAATTTTAAACC
>REAR01000166.1 GCA_004295245.1 Sphingobacteriales bacterium
ATCGATTGGTCTTTTCTGGAGAAGCATTACTTAACCACTTACCAGTCCTCAATAACAATGGAATCGCATGAGTATTGGAGAAAAGTAAATATTCTAGCAAATCAAGTAGGCTCTATTTTCGATGCGCCTCCTGCAGAAATAACTGGTAATATTACGAATGTCAATAATCCCAGGGAAAAAATTTCAGGCTACTTCCAGGCTGCCAATCAAACCTCTCAAAGATTTGTAATCTATTCATATGAGTTGCCGTTTCCCATACTAAATGGGAAGTGCGACTTTGTAAATGATGACTACAATCCAAATAGTTATCCCTTCCGCTGTATTGAATGTACCAGCTTACGAAACAGCAGCTATGAAAGACCCTTCTGGTTTTAGTATCTATTTCCAGAAGAATTTAATACATCAAACTAAACGTTTGTCCACCTAGAGGAAATCGTCAACGAAATTACTAAGCTCTTGATTCAAGACTAATTAGTCGTCCCTTAAAAACTCATTTTAAGTGGTGATTGATTTTTGAAGACTAAGAAAAGTGTTTCAAAAAGTTGGGTTAAAGAGACAAGTGGATTTACTTTCCACTTGTTGATCATCCGTTTGAAGTTCATTCCAGCAGCGGCTAGCATCACATTGATGTGGTCGCCCTTAATTCCTTTGTAAAAGTTTCGTCCTAAGCGATGATCTTGCTTTAAGTGCCCTATTTTTGGTTCGATCGCTGCCCTACGCTTAAATCCTGTCCGTAGTTTTTGTTTTTGATAAGCTGTTCTCCGTTTGTCTGGTTTGTCAGGGGTAACAATGGCTGTCCCTAGTACTTCTTTCACACCTCGGTATCCGCGGTCAACAAAATTATTTTTCAGTGTGATGCCTGTTAGGCGTTGCTGTTGCTCCAGAGCCGGTTGTAATGTTTTACTGTCGTGTACATTCTTCTCGATATTGATTGCTCCGATAATAACTCCGTTTGTTTTGGTGGTAATGATACTCACCTTACTGCCAAACTCATACTTCTTATGTTCCTTGCCTTTGCTCATACACTGGGTATGCGGTTCATGCAGGCTGTAAATTTTATGGCTGTCAGCTCTCTTCTGTAACAACACTTTTTTAAACAGTTCGAGCGAGTCCTGATGCAAACCAGGTGTGAGTTTTCGCTCTAATTCCCGTACCAATCTTCCCGCTATGGTTTTTATTTTCCTATCTGCTTTCCGTGCCCTGCCTTTATTTTTTGGATGGTTTCTGAACCGCTGTTCCATTAATAATTTCTTTACGGTACGGGTATAACTTTGACGTAGTTCAATGTTTTCAGCCTCAGCTATACCAACACATTTCTTGATGATCTTACGATGCAATTTATTATCGGTAGGATAGGTGATGTTCTTTTCTTGTACCGTGGTGTCGGTAGTACCCTCTTGCTCCTGTCCATCTTTTCCGTTTACACGGATACTTTCTTTTAAAATCAATTCAACCCCCGCTGCACCAATGCGATTTCTAAAATGAACAAGCTCACTGGCCTCACAAGGAACACCACAAGCATAGGTTTTCTCTCCGCTAAAATATTGGTAATAGATATTTTCAAACCACTGCTCTACAACACTCTCATCGCTAAGGTTGCGAACATGTTTTAACATCAACAAAGAAACCATCAACCGTATCGGTTTTCCAGGACGGCCTTCTTCTGAATAAAGCGGTGTAAATGCTTCTTCAAAAATATTCCACCTGATTTGATTGGCTAAAATGTAAAGCGAATGACGATGGCTGAGTTGCTCTTCGAAGGTGCTATAAAAACTTAATTGCGACTGCGAAACTCGTTTAGGTACCATAAAAAATCTGCAAGGTTTTCATTATAAAACTCCGCTTTCTTGCAGATTTTATCAACCTAAATCGTATCATATTCGCTTTAATCTTAACCCTTTCAGCTTTTTAAGGGCTGACTATCTATTTTGTTAGACAAACTTGACTCCGTCTTTATGAAGCCTATTGTATTTCTTTTTATCAAATACAAAAAAGAAAGCGCCTTTGCGGGAGGTTTCTCTTTCCTTCAGCTTTAGTTTATTTAAAATCTTTAACGATAAGATCTTGCGGGTAAAATTGCGTTTGTCGAGCGATTGCTCATATATAGCTTCGTATAAATTCTGTAGCTGTGGGAGAGTGAATTTTTCGGGCAGCAATTCAAAGCCGATCGGATGATTACCAATTTTTTCGCGTAATCTTTCTTTTGCTTTCGCCACCATTTCTTTATGGTCAAAAACCAGGGCAGGAATTTTGGCCATTGTGAACCACCTTGCTTCATGGTCTTGCTGAAGCTGTTCGTTATAATCAGCTATACTAATTAAGGCAAAATAAGCTATAGAAATTACCCGGCCTGCCTTATCCCGTTCAACATTACTGAAGCAATAAAGTTGCTCCATGTAAATGTTCCGCATCCCTGTAAGTTGATGAAGAATGCGAATAGCAGCAACATCAGTGCTTTCATTCGGCTCAACAAAACCACCCATCA
>REAR01000209.1 GCA_004295245.1 Sphingobacteriales bacterium
GGTTTAACGCTTTATGCATTGGCCGGCAGCAGTTTGCTTTTACAGTAAAAGATTTGCAACAAACACATGAAAACATTTGTAACAATAGTATTGGTATTGATGGTAGCTATTGCTGTAACCAACAGCAGCGGATGTGCTAATACCATTGCGCCAACTGGTGGCCCCAGAGATTCATTGCCGCCACAGCTGGTGTCTATTAATCCTAAAGACAGCAGCCTGCAGTTTACAGGTAATAAAATAACACTCTATTTTAATGAGTATGTTGAGGTACAGGAAATACAAAACAATCTTATTGTTTCACCCGTGCCAATTATAAACCCAATTGTAGAAGGCCGCTTACGGGTGGTTACTGTGCGTTTGAAAGACACGCTAGAAGAAAACACCACGTACACCATTAATTTTGGAGATGCTATTAAAGATATTAATGAAGGCAATGTTGCTAAAAACCTTACGTATGTTTTTAGTACCGGCAATGCCATTGATGAAAATACATTAACCGGCAATGTACTACTGGCTGAAACGGGCAAAGCAGACAGTACTTTAATTGTAATGCTGCACAAAAATGCAGATGACTCTGCAGTGGTAAAAGAACGGCCAAGATATTTTGCCAAATTAGACGGCAAAGGAAATTTTAAATTTCATCATTTGCCGGCAGGTATATTTAGCGTATATGCCCTGCAAGATAATGGCGGCATGAAAAGGTATTCAAACCCTAAACAAATTTTTGGTTTCTTAAAACAGCCTGTGGTTATTGGCCCGGCAAATGAACCGGTAACGCTACTGGCCTACACCGAAAAAGAAGACCAACCAGCGGCAACTAATTTGCCGGCAGGTAATAACCGTAGGGCAAATAATAACCAGCAACCGGCAGATAAATCACTTCGTTTTCAAACCAACTTAATGAACGGGCTGCAGGATATACTCAGCCCCTTGGTATTTACTTTTAGCAACCCTTTAAAAACGTTTGATAGCAGTAAAGTGCAGTTTGTAGATGAAAATTATGCCGCCATCCGTAATTTTAGTTTTCAAAAAGACAGTACCAATAAAATTATTACGCTACGCCATGGCTGGAAAGAAAACACGGCCTACAACTTAATTGTAGATACTGCCTTTGCCTACGATAGTGCCGGTAACCATATTACAAAATTAGATACATTAAAATTTCGTACGTTTAAAGAAACCGATTATGGCAGCCTGCGCATACGGTTTACTAATTTACCGCTTGATAAAAACCCGGTGCTGCAATTAGTGCAAAACGATAAAGTTGTTTTTACCAGTGCGCTTACAACCGCCATTTTTTACCAAAAACTGTTTATGCCGGGCGAGTATGAAATAAGAATTTTGTTTGATGATAATAAAAATGGCCGTTGGGATGCTGGCATTTTTTTTGGCAAACGGCAATTGCCAGAAGCAGTACGTGCCATTAATAAAAAGCTTACCCTAAAAGCCAATTGGGATAACGAAACCGAAATTGCCTTGTAAGCGCTGCTTTTTTTACTGCTGCTGAAAGGTGCGACGCAACCCATGCCGCCAGCAGTACTACCGCTGGTTACAAAAAATAAAACAAACGCTACAGCAAACAACCGCCATATTATATTTGCACATGCAATTTTCTTCCTCGCTTTTAGAGAACGCAGTTAATGAGTTTAGTAAACTGCCCGGTATTGGTAAAAAAACTGCCTTACGCCTGGTATTGCATTTATTAAAACAAGATGTTGGCAGGGTGCAAATGTTTAGCGATGCGGTTACCACCCTGCGCCAGCAAATAAAATATTGCCAGCGCTGTTTTAATATTGCTGATGCCAACACCTGTTCTATTTGCGCCAGCCCCTTACGCAAACAACGCATGATATGTGTGGTAGAAAACATTAGAGATGTTATTGCTATAGAAGCAACACAGCAATACAGTGGCACTTATCATGTGTTAGGGGGCATTATTTCTCCGTTGGATGGGGTGGGGCCCGACCAGTTAAATATTGAAGCATTGGTGCACCGCCTGCAACAAGAGCAAACAGAAGAATTAATTTTTGCCCTTAACCCAAATATACAGGGCGATACTACTATTTACTACATTCAAAAAAAAACACAACACTTGCCGGTTAAAGTAACCACTATTGCAAGGGGTATTGCTTTTGGCGGAGAGTTGGAGTATGCTGATGAAATGACCTTAGGCCGCAGCATTTCTAACCGTTTACCCGTAGAAAGACTGGTAAAATAGCCTGCACAACACTTTTATATTAAACAATTGCATTGTACATTTGCGGCGTCAACCACTGGGCAGATTTGTTTATTGTTCGGCCCAAACGAGTGCTTAACTGAACTAATAAACGAGGAAAATTAGGTTTATACATACTTCATCTTTTCATTTCCCGTTGTAGGTTCTGTTTGAGAGACTTAGGTAACCAGCTGTAGTAACTACGGTTAGGCAGCCGTTGCGTCGCACACTTGGGCGGTTAACTGTTTATTCAACCGTAAGTAGCAGCTTACACAAAACGCAGATGAGCATGAAAAAAATTCAGGACTGTTTAAAAGAACGCATTCTAATTATTGATGGCGCCATGGGCACCATGATACAACGCCATAAACTGGAAGAAGAAGATTACCGCGGCACCCGCTTTAAAGATTGGAAGAGCGATATTAAAGGCAATAATGATTTGCTTAGTTTAACCCAACCCGATATTATTGAAGGCATACATAAACTGTATTTAGAAGCAGGGGCAGATATTATTGAAACCAATACATTTAATGCACAGCGGGTTTCTATGGCCGATTACCATATGGAAGATCTTGCTTTTGAAATAAATGTAGCAGCTGCTAAAGTAGCCCGTAAAGCAGCCGATTTTTATACGGCTAAAGATCCATCAAAACCACGTTTTGTGGCCGGCGCTTTAGGGCCTATGAACAAAACATTATCACTCTCGCCAGATGTAAACAACCCCGGCTTTCGTGGTTTAAGTTTTGATGAAGCAATGATGGCTTATTATGAGCAGGTGAAAGGATTGGTAGAAGGGGGCGTGCACTTGCTATTAGTAGAAACTATTTTTGATACCTTAAATGCCAAGGCCGCCATTTTTGCCATAAAAAAATATTTTCAGGATGCTCAACAGCCTGAATTGCCCATTATGATCAGCGGCACTATTACCGATGCCTCTGGTCGCACTTTAAGCGGACAAACACTGGAAGCGTTTTATATTTCTGTAATGCACGCCAACCCATTAAGCGTTGGTCTAAACTGTGCATTGGGTGCCAAAGAAATGCGTCCGCATATTGAAGAGCTCAGCCAGATAGCTTCTTGCTATGTTTCTGCCTATCCAAACGCTGGCTTGCCCAATGCCATGGGAGAGTATGATGAAGAACCTTCAGACACCGGCCACTTTTTAGAAGAGTGGGCCAAAGAAGGGTATGTAAATATTGTGGGTGGCTGCTGCGGCACCACGCCAGACCATATTAAACATATTGCCGAGCATGTTAAAACCGTGCAGCCAAGAGTAATACCCATTTTAGAAACTGTGTTAGCCTAATAAGATATTTATGAGTGAAACTATTACTATAAAACCTTTTAGCCGATTTAGTGGTTTAGAGCCATTGGTGGTGCGCCCCGAAACTAATTTTGTAAACGTGGGCGAACGTACCAATGTAACGGGTTCTAAAAAATTTGCCCGTTTAATTAAAGAAAATAAATACGAAGAAGCTTTAAGTGTAGCCCGCCAGCAAGTAGAAAGCGGCGCACAAATTATTGATGTGAACATGGATGATGCCTTATTAGAAGGCGTACAAGCCATGACCACTTTTTTAAACCTTTTACAAAGCGAGCCGGATATTGCTAAAATTCCGGTTATGATTGACTCTTCTAAATTTGAAATAATAGAAGCTGGTTTAAAGTGTGTGCAGGGTAAGTGTATTGTAAACTCCATTTCAATGAAAGAAGGAGTGGAGAAATTTATACAACAGGCCACTATTTGTAAGATGTATGGTGCCGCTGTGGTGGTAATGGCGTTTGATGAAGTGGGCCAGGCCGATACCAAAAAACGGAAAGTTGAAATTTGTCACCGGGCATATAAAATATTAACAGAGCAGGTAGGATACGATCCGCAGGATATAATTTTTGACCCCAATATTTTTGCAGTAGCCACCGGCTTAGAAGAACATAATAATTACGGGGTTGATTTTATTGAGGCCACCCGAGAAATAAAACAACTGATGCCGCTTACAAAAATCAGTGGCGGTGTTAGTAACCTGTCTTTTTCTTTTAGGGGTAACGAGCATGTGCGGGAAGCCATGCACAGTGTGTTTTTATATTATACCATACAAGCAGGTATGGATATGGGCATTGTAAATGCCGGCCAACTGGTGGTGTACGATGAAATTGAACCAGCACTTAGGCAGCTTTGTGAAGACGTAATTTTAAACCGCAATAATGATAATAACCAGGCCACCGAAAAACTGATTGCTTTTGCTGAAACCGTAAAGGCAAAAGGTAAAGTAGAAGTAAAAGATGAGGCATGGAGAAGCAACAGCGTTGAAGAACGCCTGAAGCATGCATTGGTAAATGGTATTACAGATTATATTGATGCAGACACAGAAGAGGCAAGGGTAAAATACCCGAGGCCATTAGATGTTATTGAAGGCCCGTTAATGGCAGGTATGAATGTGGTGGGCGATTTGTTTGGTGCCGGAAAAATGTTTTTACCACAGGTGGTAAAAAGTGCTCGAGTAATGAAAAAATCAGTGGCCGTATTAACGCCTTTTATTGAAGCAGAAAAAGAAGAACGCAAACAAGCCCACCTTGCTGCCGGAACGGTAAATACAGAAGCAGCTGGTGCTGCTAAAATTTTATTAGCAACCGTAAAAGGAGATGTGCATGATATTGGTAAAAATATAGTGGGTGTAGTATTGGGTTGTAATGGCTATGATATTGTAGACATGGGTGTGATGGTGCCCACCGATAAAATTTTAGATGCAGCACAAAAAGAAAATGCAGATATTATTGGACTAAGTGGTTTAATTACTCCTTCTTTAGATGAAATGGTACACGTGGCACACGAAATGAAACGCCGTGGTATGAAGCAACCTTTGCTGATAGGTGGTGCTACTACCTCACGCATGCATACAGCAGTAAAAATTGCCCCGCAGTATGAACATGGTGTGGTGCATGTGTTAGATGCATCAAGAAGTGTTACAGTTGCCGGAAGCTTATTAAGCAAAGAACAAAAAGACGGATTTTTAAGTGAAGTAAAGGGGGAGTACCAGAAACTGAAAGAAGATTTTGAAAATAAAAAAACAGTAAAACAATTATTGCCAATAGCCGCCGCACAACAAAATAAAGTGGCTATTAACTGGCAAGGCTACCAACCGGCAGCACCCACTTTTACAGGTGCTAAACAGTTTGCAAACTATGCATTGGCAGCTATTAGAAAATATATCGACTGGCATCCTTTCTTCATTTCCTGGGAGTTGCACGGAAAATTTCCGGCAATATTAACCGATAAAGTAGTGGGTGTGGAAGCCACAAAATTATATAACGACGCCAATGCATTATTAGATAAGCTGATTGCAGAAAATTGGTTAACTGCACAAGGCACTATTGGTTTTTGGCCAGCTAACAGCAATGGTAAAGACACAGTTAGTCTGTTGCATGAAAAAGCAGGCCCAGATGAAGTGGTGCATTTAGAATTTTTGCGCCAGCAATTAAAAAAGGCCGCAGGGCAGCCTAATTTTTCGTTAGCAGATTTTATAGCACCTGTTGAAGCAGCCGTGCAAGATTATATAG
This sequence comes from Sphingobacteriales bacterium, assembly GCA_004295245.1. Taxonomy (GTDB): domain Bacteria; phylum Bacteroidota; class Bacteroidia; order Chitinophagales; family Chitinophagaceae; genus JACMLD01. The sequence goes on from REAR01000209.1 coordinate 5,771, forward strand.
GTGCTTTTTCTGTAACCATAAAAGGTATTGAAGAACCTATTAAGCGTTTTGAAGCAGCACATGATGATTATAACAAAATTATGTTGCAGGCATTGGCCGATCGTTTGGCAGAAGCTTTTGCAGAACTGTTACACGAAAGAACAAGAAAAGAATTTTGGGGCTATGCAAAAGATGAAACGCTTTCTAATGATGCATTAATTAAAGAAGAGTATAGCGGTATCCGTCCGGCGCCGGGCTACCCTGCCTGCCCCGATCATACGGAGAAGTATAAATTATTTGACTTGTTGGGTGGAGAAGCGGCCACCGGTATTATGTTAACAGAATCACTGGCTATGTACCCCGCTGCTTCGGTTTGCGGTTGGTATTTCAGTCACCCGCAAAGCCAATATTTTGGTGTGGGTAAAATTCAAAAAGATCAGGTGGCCAATTATGCGGCCCGCAAAAAAATGCCAGTAGAAACAATTGAAAAATGGTTACGCCCCGTGTTAGATTATGATGCGTAAAATTTTTGTGTAACCAGCTGTTGAAATACTATTAAACATTATTGCGTCGCACACTTCAGCTGAAGTGTGCGACGCAACAAAAGCTGAGCCGCCAACAAATGCCGGCAAACAAAAAAATAACCAGCCTTAACACAACTATGATAACAGGAAGAGATTTTGTAATTATTAACCCACAAAGCTGGCAAACCGATGTAAGCGGTAACAGCCGTAATATTGCATTGGCGCTTGCTGCACATAACCGGGTGTTATTTTGCAACCCGCCTATTGACCGCAGCCATTTAATTAAACGCAAAGACGATAAATTTATACAAGAGCACCTGCAACTAACCGGTAACCGCAAGCAAATACATATTAAAAAGCTGGGCGAAAATTTATGGAACCTTTTTCCAACAGCAGTAGCAGAATCGGTGCGCTGGATGCCGCATGGCATGTTTAATGTATTTAATAAAATAAATAACCAACGGTTTGCCACAGATATTAAAGCAGCGTTGGCAGAACTGGGTTTTTCCAATATCATTATTTTAAATGATACGGAAATGTTTAAAGGCTTTTACCTGAAAGAAATGCTGCAGCCCGATTTGTACATGTATTACAGCAAAGATTATATGCTGGATGTACCTTTTTGGATGAAGCATGGCCGTAAGCTGGAGCCTGCATTGATGCGCAAAACAGATTTGGGTGTTGCTAATTCTACGTACCTGAGAGATTTGTATAAAAAACAAAACCCCAACGCATATTATATTGGGCAAGGCACCAACCTGCAGGTGTTTGATGTGTATAAGCAAAGAGAAATTCCTGCAGACCTGAAAAACATTCCGCACCCCATTGTGGGTTATGTAGGTGCATTAACCACCTTGCGTATTAACCCCGAAGTTTTAAAAACAATTGCTGTTGAAATGCCCGATTGGAGTTTGGTATTGGTAGGCCCATGGAATGAAACGTTTCCGAAGGAGGAGTTGGCACAGTATAAAAACATTTATTTCTTAGACCGCAAACCGCTGGAACAATTGCCCGATTATATTACGGGGTTTGATGTGTGTATTAACCCGCAATTAATAAACCCTACCACCATTGGCAACTACCCGTTAAAGGTGGATGAGTACTTAGCTATGGGCAAACCAGTGGTGGCATCTGCTACAGAGGGTATGAAAATGTTTGAAGCGTATTCTTTTTTAGCAGCTACGCCACAACACTATCCGCCATTAATACGCAAGGCGCATGAAGAAAATAATGCAGGCATTAGAGAAAGTCGTATTGAGTTTGCCCGCAGCCATACGTGGGAAAACTGTGCTCTGGCTATTTATGATGCCATAGAAAAAACCTACCAGTTACAAAAACGATAAAAATAAATTGTGAAAAAAGAAGTAAGACCCGGCAGTATTGTTGGGTCTTTTTACTTTACAAAACTTTTCAATCCATCCAGGTAAATGCGACCGCGCTGCTCTGCAAAATAGTCGGCACCAAGTGCCAGTAAGGCCATAATACTTAAACCAAGCCCCAAGCCTTGCCAAAAACTATGTGCTGGTTTATTATTAAAGTAAAAAAATAAGAAAAGCCCAATGGCAGCCAAAGTAATTTCAATGTAACGATAGGCAACAAAATTTTTCATCACCACTTCCATACGAGGTATTTCTTTTTCTTTTAACTGGCTTGGGTTCATATCGTAAGCATATACATTGCGTTTTCTATCGGCATCGCTGCGTTTATAAATGGTATACCCAACAATAGCCAGCATTATACCTAAAACAAGTAAGGGTAAGGCCATGCCATTAAAAAAAGAGGTTTTTATAATGAGTAAAAAAATAAGAGTAGTAGCAATGGCAGCAATACCAATGCCTAAAAAAAGCAGGCTTTCCTGTTTTTCGCCGGTAAAATATTTTTCAATAGCTGCTTTGGTAAACATGATGTTTGTTTAAAGCAAGTTAGTTTAAATTTTACTGCGGTTGCAAGCTGCCAGCTTTTTCACCAATAGCCTTAGTTACTGCATCGCTCATGGGGTCAATGGCGGGGTCAAAATAATGGGTAAGTATCCCTTCTTCATTTACCAGGTATTTACTAAAATTCCAGCTGGGGGCCTGTTCGTTCCAGCCGTTTTGTGCAGCATGTGTAAGCCAGTTAAACACCGGGTTTTGTTGCGTGGTTTTTACCACTACCGATTTGCTGGCCAGCGGAAAGCTTACGCCAAAATTTAGTTTACAAAAGCTGGCAATATCTGCATCGTTGCCTTTTTCCTGCTCTTTAAAATCGTTTGCCGGAAAACCAATAATCACTAATTGCTCTTTGTATTTTTCAGACAGCTGCTGTAGCGCTTCGTATTGAAGGGTATAACCACAGTTAGACGCCGTATTTACTAGTAGTACTTTTTTACCTTTCAAGGTCTCAAAATTCAAAGCACTGCCATTGCCCAAGGGTGTGCTGAGGGTGAAAAATGAAACCGGCGGGGCTTTGAGTGTTTCCTGCTTTTCTTCTTTAGTTTTTGAACCCGTTAATTTATTTAACCACATTAACGCAGGGTAGAACGCTTTTAAAACTTTTTGCCGATAGGTCATATTTTTTGTGTTGGTGTTTACTATTTCTACATAGCCTGCAAAAACTATTACAGCTAAAATAATAACAATGAAAAACTTTTTTAGTTTTTGCATACTGTAAAATTAATAAGATACAATGCGTTTGTTTTTTAAAACCATTTTCGGCCCAGAGAAATACGCCACAGTTTAAGTTTAGAAGCGGTGTAAGGTCCGTGCCTGAACCAGGGCTCAAACCAATTGGCTTTTTTTACCACCCCTTTATAATGGCTGAAAATATCAAAAGAGTATTTGCCCAAATAGCCCCCGTGACCACTATAGCCCACACCGCCAAAAGGTATTTCTGCATTGCCCAATTGGTAAATGGTTTCGTTAATACACCCGGCACCAAAGCGAACCTTATCTACAAAATAGTTGCTGGTTGTATTGCTGGTGGTAAAAACGTATAAAGCCAGCGGGTACGGATTTTTTTCAATCATGGCAATCACTTCTTCCTCCTTGGTGTATGTAAACACCGGTAATATGGGGCCAAAAATTTCTTCCTGCATAATGCGTGCATCGGCAGCTACGTTTTCTAAAATGGTAGGCGCAATGTATAAGCTGCCAGCATCTGTTTGGCCCCCATACCTGATTGTTCCTTGATTAAGATAGCTGGCAATGGTATCAAACCGCTTTTTATTAATAATGCGTGACAGCATATTGGTTTGTTGCGCATCCTTACCATAAGCCCTTTCAATTTCTTCAATCAGCAGTTCAACCAATTTGTCTTTAATACTGGCGTGTGCCATAATATAATCCGGTGCCACACAACTCTGTCCGCAGTTAAGCAGCTTGCCCCAAACAATACGTTTGGCAGCGGTTTTTAAATGCGCATCAGCCGCCACAATGCAAGGGCTTTTACCGCCCAGTTCTAAGGTAACCGGCGATAAATTTTTAGCCGCCATCTCCATAATTTTTTTACCTGTGGCCGTGCTGCCGGTAAACATGATGTGGTCAAAATGAAAAGCCTCTAATAAAGGCGGTAATACTTCGTGCCCCTCACCCGTAATAACATGAAAATACTGTGGCTCAAAATTTTCATTAATCAGTGTTGCCAGTGCGGCGGCACTGTGTGTACTAAATTCAGAAGGTTTTAAAATAATGGTATTGCCAGCTGCTATGGCACCGGCAATGCCGCGAAGTGTTAACAGCAGCGGGTAATTCCACGGGCCAATAATTAATACCGTACCCACTGGCTCTGCATATAGTTTGGTGCTGGATGGAAATAGAAAAAATGGAGAACCCACTGTTTTAGGCTGCATCCAATGGCGCATACCTTTTAACTGCACTTTTATTTCTTCATACACAGGGCCCAGCTCTGTCATGTACACTTCCTGCTCATGTTTGTGCAGGTCTTTATATAAGGCCTCGTGTAATAGTGCTTCATTGGCCCGCAGCAGCGCCTCCAGTTTTTTTAACTGTGTTTTTCTAAACGCATAAGAGCGGGTGGCGCCTGTTTTAAAGTAAGCTACCTGTTGCTGGTAAACAGTTGCATGCGCAGTATTCATATAGCATTTTGTATGCTGTAAATTACAATAAGGCCGGTGTTTGGCAAGAAAATAGTTTAGTAGCCAGCCACCGTTCTCTGGGCAGCAGCCGTTGCGTCGCACCCTTCAGCAATAAGTCAGTAAGTCGGCAAGATTGAAAGTCAGAAAGATTTATAAAAAATAAAACAAGCATCTTTCAGACTTGCTGTTTTATATTCTGCCGCTGCAGTGTGCGACGCAACGATGC
>REAR01000067.1 GCA_004295245.1 Sphingobacteriales bacterium
CTCACCCGCTTTATACCAGGTTTTGGAGAAGTAAAGCTGCCTACCTTAAGCTATGTAAAACCGTTTAGGTTTACCAACCAATATGGTATAGCAATTACAGAGAAAGAGGTTGCCGGAAAAGTGTATGTAGCAGAGTACTTTTTTACCACCTGTAAGGGCATTTGCCCAAAAATGAATAACAATATGAAAACAGTGTATGAACAGTATAAAAACGAACCGGGGTTTTTAATTCTATCTCATACGGTAGACCCCGAAACAGACAGTGTGGGCAGAATGAAACGATATGCAGACTCCTTAGGTGTGCAACAAACTAATTGGTGGTTTTTAACCGGCACCAAAGATAGTTTGTACAATGCAGCCCGTGTAAGTTATCTATTAGACGATCCCAAAAACAACAACGAAAAAATTGAAGACCAGTTTATACATACCCAGTTTTTTGCACTGGTAGATAAAAACGGCCAGGTAAGAAAAATTTATGATGGGTTAGTAAAAGAAGAAGTAGAGAATTTAAAAAAAGACATTACCACCTTATTAAATGAAAAGCAAAATGCCCGTTTTGTAAACGGCATTTTTAACAACAATCCCAATTAATGTGTTAAGGAAAAAGAAGTTCTATGTCTGTTGAAATACAAATACAGTCTTTATTAAAAACAAACCAGCTTAGTGTTACAGATAGCCGCTCTAAAATATTAGAACTGTTTATGGCTACCAGTGGCGCCATAGCACATGGCGATATTGAAAAAAAGACCGGCGAAAAATTTGACCGCGTTACGGTATACAGAACGCTGCAAACTTTTGTAGATAAAGGCATCATACATACCATACCTACGGCTGACAATACGGTGCTGTATGCATTGTGTAAAGATAATTGTACAGAAGGCCACCACCACGATCATCATGTTCATTTTGTATGTGAATTATGCGGCAAAACAAGTTGTTTGGATGCGGTGGTGGTGCCAGAAGTAAACTTACCAAAAGCGTATAAAGTAAAACAGGTAGATGTGGTGGTAAACGGTGTTTGTAAAGAATGTAACTAAACTAGCAATAGACAATTAAAAGAAAACGCCGGGAACCATCCGGCGTTTTCTTTTAAACATACTATTTTAATTACTTTTAATGCCCATGGTGGGCACGCCATTGCCACTCTGCGCAACAAATGCTTCTTCCATCATTTGTCGAAATTGTTTATGGGTGTTTTTTTACCATTGCTGGGCACTTTTTACCACATCTTTATCCAGCGATTTTGTAATTATTTCAGCAGTAAAAGTTATCCATCCTCTGCGAAAATTAAAACAGGTAAACCACCAATTGTTTCCGGCTCTGCACTAACAGCTATTTTTCGGTGTACCTCGCAACCAACTCATCGCCATTAAAAAGCAATTGTGCTTTAGATATATTAAACTCAAGTATCATTGCTCTCATCTGCTCCACTTCGGGCGGCATTCTTTTCTGCATATTCTTTTTACGTTCGTACATAACTTTACCCTGGCTAACTTGCGTTGGGGCATTTAATGTATACTAAGAAATTGCCAGTATCATAAACCGTTTTTGCAATAAGGTTAATTAAGGTTAATAGTAGGTGGCAGCACTGGTATAAAAGAATATTTTTGTATTGCCAGCAGCAACAAAAAGGGCATCATCGTTGCTACGCTCAGTTCAGCAGTTGTACTGCTATTTAGAAGTTGGCTTTATAGCGATGTTGTTATAAGTATGAATAAAAAATTTTACATACCAGTTATATTAATGGCAGTAACCATTGCCATTATAACCCTATTTCAGGGGTATTGGTTGTATAAAAATTATAAAGAAGAACAACGCATTCTGCGTATAAAATCAAATTTTCTATTCAGAGAAACGGTGTATAAGCTACAAGCCTCTAAACTCAATTTAGATACTAATATTAATTTTCGCTACCAAAACAGGGGTGCTATTATAAACATTACTAATGCCATCCGTCAACGGTTTAAAGATTCTGTAAAGTATGTACCCAAAGACGGGCCAACAATGGTAATGCAGACAACCCCCGGAAAATTGGCAGGTACAGATACCAATATAAAAATGTTTTTAGGGAGGCGCTCCGGAGACCGGGTATTTGATTTTTTAACCAGCGTAGACTCTCTGCAAAAGCCCATCAGTGTAAATGAAATAACTGAAAGATACCAGACAGCTCTTTTAAAAGATAAAATTACAGTTCCCTTTACTATTTTAATATTAGATACTGTAACCCGCCGCGAGTTTGGCGCACCACCTGACCCCGATAATAACAATGTAACCATTGGCTTTGCAAAGCCTGTAACCTACCAGTTAAATTTCAGCAATACGGCCCCTTATATTTTAAAAAAACTATCTATACCAATAGTGGTATCTGTATTACTAATAAGCATTACGCTACTCTCTTTTTTATTATTGTATAAAAACTTATTGCAGCAGCGCAGGCTGGCAGCAGTTAAAAATGAGTTCATCAGTAATATTACCCATGAATTGAAAACGCCCATTGCCACAGTAAGTGTGGCCATTGAAGCCCTTAAAAATTTTAATGCATTACAAGATCCGCAGCGTACTAAAGAATACCTTGATATATCCGGCCAGGAACTACAACGACTTTCTTTGCTGGTAGATAAAGTGCTGCGGCTATCTATGTTTGAGAAACACCAGGTAACAGTTAATAAAGAACCGGTGGATATTAAACAGCTTGTAGAGGAAGTAGCAGCTTCCCTTCGTCTGCAGTTTGAAAAAAACGAAGCTCAGTTTAGTGTGCAAGCAGAAGGCCAACAGTTTATTGTTATGGCAGACCGTATGCATATTACCAGCGTAATTTATAACCTGTTGGACAATGCCTTAAAATACAGTGCTAATAACCCAACCATTGAGGTGTTACTTAAAGAAATGAACGACGGTGTTGAATTAGCCGTAGTTGATAATGGTATTGGCATTGCAGAAGAGTATACACAAAAAATATTTGATAAATTTTTTAGGGTGCCACAAGGAAATACCCACAATGTAAAAGGATATGGCCTTGGGCTTAGCTATGTAGCGTATATTGTACAGTTGCATAACGGAATTATAGCGGTGAAAAGCCAACCCGGTATTGGCAGCCACTTTACTATTAAACTACCCCGATAATTTATGGCGGTAAAAATTTTATACGTAGAAGACGAAATGTTTTTAGGCAAAATTGTAAAAGAAAGTTTGCAAGCCCGCCACTTTAATGTACATATGGAAAGTGATGGGGCAAAAGCATTGGATGCTTTTAAACAGTTTCAACCGGATGTTTGCATATTGGATGTTATGTTGCCAAACAAAGACGGTTTTGAAATTGCTGAAGCAATACGTAGTATAAACCGCCAGGTGCCTATTTTATTTGTTACTGCTAAAACACAAACCAGCGATGTGGTAAAAGGCTTTGAACTGGGTGGTAACGATTATATACGAAAGCCGTTTAGTATAGAAGAGTTAATTGTGCGCATAGATAATGTGTTGCGGCTAAACGGAGAAAAATCGGTTAATGGTAGTAATGAAATTATAATGCTTGGTAAGTTTACCTTTTTTACTAACCGGCAGGTATTACAGGTTCATGGAGATGAAAAAAAATTATCGTACAGGGAGTGTGAATTGCTAAAGCTGCTGGTAGAAAATAAAGATGGTATTATTGACCGCAAAGATATTTTAAACCTGCTTTGGGGTAATGATTCTTTTTTTAACAGCCGTAACCTGGATGTTTATATTACCAAATTAAGAAGCTATTTAAAAGAAGACCCCAATCTTGAAATTATTACCGTAAAAGGTATTGGTTACCGGTTTATAATAAGTTAACTGCTGCCACCTGTTTTACAGATGAACTGAGAGTAGCAACGATGCTGCTATACTTGTTGTGGCTGGTTAAACTCACATTCTTTATTTTATCAATTCATGTCCATTCAAATCGCGGTGCATCCATTTAATAATGGCCGAAGCAATTTTTTTTCTCAGCAATACTCTGGAGCCCAACCACAATAAAAAACGATCTTTTTTGGGTGCCATACTGAGCATTACTTTTTCTATGCGTTGTTTTAGTAATGGGTTAATGTTTTGCAGGTAATTGTGGTTAATGGTGGGCCATGGCAAATACTGTTCTTCTTTATTATGTGGCTGGCTGGTGTAATATTCCATATCTGGAATAATAGGAAGCGCTTTACCATCTTTGGTAATAAAACGCTCAATGCTTTTTGGATTACTGTACCCTGCTTTAAATAAGGGGTTAGAAATGTTGTCGGCTGTTATAGTATTGCCAGTAACATTTTCTAATGGTATAGTAAAGCGCTGGCGTAAAAAATGCTGGCAGTTACGGCGGCCCAAAAAATAATCGTGCATGCGAAAAGATTTATTTAAAAAACCGCCAAAGCCACCCAGGCAGCCGCAGGCAATGGCCCTGCTGCCGTGGTAAGCAGTGCCATTGGTAGTTCTTTTAGGGGCAATCATAAACCTGCTGGCATTATTAGGGTCCATCGCTTCTTCAATATCATCTGGCCTGAACATTAGCTGGCTGCGCATGGTTTTAATAATGTTGGCAATGCTGGTATCTAAATCAAAAGCAGTATCAAAATTGAAAACCTTTTCTGCTTCTTCACTGGGAAAGGGGTCTACCATCAGCACACAGCTTCTGAAAAACTTATAATCTTTATTTTCTTTATCGGTTTCTCCGGTACGGTTTAGTAAAAGACTACGGGTAACAGAAAATGGCTCGTTGTCTATCATACCACCATCTACATTTACAGTAATGTAGGGGTCGGGTATACTCATCTTTCTGTTTGGAGAGTGATAGTGTTTGTTGAGGATAGAATTGTTTTCAACAAATAGTTTATTACGGCTTACCTGCCTGGCGGCCAACCCAACCGGAAAGGCACCGGTTGCTTTGGCACAATCACGGGCAATATCAATATTTATATTATGTATAAAGCTAAGCGGTATGCGACCTTTTTCTATTATAGCGTCGGCTTCTGCTGCAGAATTGGTAAGAATAAAATGTCCGTAGTCTCCGTGTGCTTTTGTTTTATAACGACTGCTAACACGGGCATTAGAAATAAACCCAAGCTCGTACGGGATGCCTACAATATTACTGAGAGAAACCAGCAACTCTAAGTCTGAAGCAAAATAGTTTCTGTTGGTGCCATCATTGTGGCAACACTGTATAGCCTCATCAGCCAGCCTATCAATAAAATCTGAGTTAAGGAAGGAACGGGCTTTTTTGCCATTTTTTAAGTCAGCATGGCTTAACATTTCTGGTATCATATCATCAGCAACCAGGTTAACCCAAGTATTGTAAAGCTTGTTTTGTTGCTTATAAGCTTCGTCATTTCTATATGCTGTATTTACAGCAGGCAATTTGTTTTGCAAGGCAGCGGCCGTAATAATAGCCGTCATACCTCCGGCAGAAGCGCCACTTAAAATACTGATGCGTACTTTATGGGTAGGAACGGAAGCATCGTTATTGGTACGGGCCTGCTCCCATTTATCAAGTGTTTCGATCAGGTAATCCATTACACCGGCTGTATAAGCACCTGCAGAAACGGCGCCAGCCATACAAAGACCAATTTCAAAAAAAGGCTCTTCTTTCATAAGAATAAAGTTTATAGATAAGGTAATCTGAGCCTGGCAGAAAATAGATGCCCACAAAAAAATGGCAGCATTATAAAGTTAGTGTTTTTATACAGTTGCTGTGTTTAAAGCGTTGTTGGTTTTATAACAGCACATTTAATTACTATATTCGCAGCGGCATAAAACAAAAAACATGGCACTTAAATACAAACGCATCTTACTTAAACTATCTGGTGAAGCATTAATGGGTAAAAGCGATGAAGGATATGAACCTTTAAACACCACCATTATTGCACAATATGCAAAAGATATTAAGCAAGCTGTTGATGCGGGTGTTGAAGTGGCAATAGTAATTGGTGGCGGTAATATTTACAGAGGTATGAACGAAGCGGAAACCGGTATTGAAAGAGCCCACGGAGATTATATGGGAATGCTGGCTACCGTTATTAACGGCATGGCTTTACAGGCAGGCTTAGAAAAAGCAGGCTTATACACCCGTTTACAAAGCGCTATTAAAATGGAGCAGATTGCAGAGCCCTATATTCGCCGCAGAGCCATGCGCCATTTAGAAAAACACCGCGTGGTAATTTTTGGTGCCGGCACCGGTAACCCTTATTTTACAACAGATACCGCAGGTTCACTAAGAGCAATAGAAATAAAAGCCGATGTTATTTTAAAAGGCACAAGGGTAGATGGTATTTATACCGCAGACCCCGAGAAAGATGCCAGCGCTACAAAATATACAACCATCAGCTACAAAGATTGTATTGGTAAAAACCTGAAAGTAATGGATATGACAGCCTTTACACTTTGCATGGAAAACAATTTGCCCATTATTGTGTTTGATATGAACAGGACCGGCAACCTAATGAGAGTGGTAAACGGAGAAGAAGTAGGAACCTTGGTACAATAAAACATCCAAAAAAAATAACAGGCATTCTCATCAAGAGAATGCTTTTTTTATTTCTGCAAAAACATACAACTTTGCAGTGTTATAATACCAGCAGCAGTAACACAGCGCAGCATCGTTGCGTCGCAATCACTTATACGGTAGTTCTGCAAGCAACATTTTTAAAACAACAGCAAAACGTATGAACACCATTGCCGACATCCGGAAAGACTACCGGTTAAAAACATTATCCGAAGCAGAGGTACAAGCCAACCCCTTTGCACAATTTGGGCTATGGTGGCAAGAGGCACTATCTGCAGCAATTGAAGAAGTAAACGCAATGACGCTTTCCACAGCTTCAGCAGATGGTGTGCCCGCAGGCCGTATTGTATTATTGAAAGGGTACGATGAAAAAGGCTTTGTGTTCTTTACCAATTATGAAAGCTTCAAAGGAAATCAGCTGGCAGAAAACCCCAGAGCCAGCCTTTTGTTTTTTTGGAAAGAGTTAGAGCGGCAGGTAAGAATAACCGGCATTAGCCAGCAGCTTTCTGCTGCAGAAAATGATGAATATTATAATAGCCGCCCTGTAGGCAGCCGTATTGGTGCCTGGGCTTCTCCACAAAGCCAGGTAATAGATAACCGGCAATGGTTAGAAACAAGGGTAGCAACCCTAACAAAAGAATACGAAGGAAAAGATATTGCCCGTCCGCAACATTGGGGGGGCTACCGTGTAAAACCGGTAAGCATAGAGTTTTGGCAGGGCCGCTCCAGCCGCCTGCACGACCGCATACAATATACACTACAACCCAACGGCCTTTGGGCTATTGAACGATTGGCACCATAAAAAACAGGAACCAACAGCACCCGGTCTGTTACGTTCCTGCAATAAAATGAAGGTAAATAAAATTACTTATCAGCTTTTTTAGCGGTTTTCTTTGGCGCATTAGCAGGTCTGCTTTTGCCAAAAGAACCTTTAAATATTTTTCCTTTTTTGGTTTTTTTATCACCTCTGCCCATAATTGAGTTTTTAAAAAATTAAACAATAATGCTGCAAATATAAGCGCTGCAGGTTAAAACACCAGCCCTGCTTGCGTCACAAATCTGTCTTTTTCATAATAACTTGCAGCTTTATTCTTTTATGCGCAGCAAACTGAAGGATTTTTTAGATAGCAAGGTAACATTATACAACCAGCCTTCTTTTATAGTTAAAGACCCTGTTTGCATTCCTCATTCATTCAATATTAAGCAAGACATAGAAATAGCCGGCTTTTTTGCTGCCATATTTGCATGGGGCAACCGCACCACTATAATTAATAAAGCCAAAGAGCTATTGCAAAGAATGGACAATGCTCCTTATCAGTTTTGCCTGCATCATAAAGAAACCGACTTAAAAAAATTGCTGGGTTTTAAGCACCGCACGTTTAACGATACGGATCTGCTTTATTTCATTAGCTTTTTGCAACACCATTATCAGCAACACGCAAGTTTAGAAAGCGCTTTTACAAAGGGTTTTTCTGTAAAAGAAGCAACAGTTGAAAAAGCATTGGCTGGTTTTTATACTTATTTTTTTTCGCTGCCCCATGTGCCTTTGCGTAGCCGCAAGCATATTGCAAACCCGCTTACGCAATCAAGCTGCAAACGTTTAAATATGTTTTTAAGATGGATGGTGAGAACAGATAACAACGGTGTTGACTTTGGCATTTGGAAAAAAATAAAACCAGCTCAGTTAGTATGCCCCTTAGATGTGCATGTGGCAAGAGTAGCCCGCGGCTTAAACTTGTTGCATCGCACACAAACAGATTGGGCCGCAGCTTTAGAACTAACCAGCTATCTTAAAACATTAGATGCTGCAGATCCGGTAAAATACGACTTTGCATTATTTGGTTTAGGTGTTATGGAAAATTATTAATTGAATGGAATTATCAGTAAAAGAAATAACAGCATTACAGCTTTTTTGTAAAGAAACATTGCAAGCAGAAGTGCCCGCAAACAGCTATGATATTTTACTGACAGGGTTGGCCGCACATATTAACCAGTTAATACAACACCGGTTTGATAAATTGGTACAACTGCTTTACCAAATAGATGTAGATGAAAAAAAACTTAAAACTATTTTACAAAACAATGCTGCAACAGATGCAGGCATGCTTATAGCTGCCATGATTATTAAACGACAGTTACAAAAAATACAAAGTATGCATCAGTTTTCTGCTAATAAAAATAATATTGCTGATGATGAGAAATGGTAAACCGTTGTAGCAAGCAATAGTGCAAAGCCGGACTGCGGTTGCGTCGCACACTTGTGCAATTGAGGGCTAATGGGCCATTAACTATAAACCATAGACATACATTAGCACAAGTGTGCGACGCAACGATGCTGAATGAAGTTATTACTGCTGGTAACGTAATAAAAAACCCCGCAATAATGCGGGGCTTTTTATTATTTAAACATTAGTTCTTTTACTTTTTCTTTGTCTTCTTTTTCTTTCTTAAGATCAAACATAGTTCCAAACAATCTATCCCAAATGGTGGTGCTTACGCCAAAACCCTGGTGCTCATTTTTATAATGATGCAGGTGATGGTTGCGCCATAATGGTTTCATCCATTTAAAAGGAGGGTTCCAGGCATGTATGGCATAGTGCATGGTGCCATACATAAGATAGCCTATTAAAAAGCCGGGAAAAAACATAAAAGCACCTTTGCCAGCCACCAAATACATAATTGAAAAAATAGCTGAGGCAAGAATAAGACTGGGCACTGGCGGCATAAAAAGGCGCTCTTTATCTCTAGGAAAATGATGGTGGTTGCCATGAAAGGCGCTCTTTATCTCTAGGAAAATGATGGTGGTTGCCATGCAATACATATGCTATTTTCTGAATGCGGGGGTTCTCGCTTACCCAGTGAAAAACAAAGCGGTGAAAAAGATATTCAAATAAGGTCCAAAAAAGCATGCCCCCAAAAAAGGTAGCTGCCATTCTGCTGTAAGAATATAAAAACGTGTTACTGCTGTAGTATAGCAGAAAAAAAATAATTGGCAGGTACATACCCCAAATTACCAATGGGTGTGTTTTGGTAAGCATTTCAAGATAATTGCTCTTAAACAAACGAGCCTGACCTTTATTATTAATTTTTTCAAAATGCATATTGCCTCTTTTTTGCACTGCAAAGATAAACTGAAATTGCTAAAAATATTTTTACTGCAGGTATTTAACAAACAGAATCTGTATCAATTTTGTTTACAAGTAAACTTTGTAAGTGATAAGTGTAAGGTATTGGGTGTGCTTTGTGCAAAAAATAAGCCCCGATGTGGAAACAACGGGACTTTTGGTTAAGGCTCTGATTAGTAGCTATTTTGAATTTCTTAATTGCTGACCCAAATTTAAACGCCTGTTTTATAATCACCAATTAAGAGGCATACCACTTTGTGGGTATTTTTATAGATTTTTATACACTTCTTTCATTTCTAAGCCAACAAAATCCATTAACTGTTTTATGTTGTTGCCAGAAAAGCTAAATGTTAAACCGGCGCTTTTATAAAGTTCTGGTAGTGTTTTAGTGCCACCAAGGCTTAAGGCTTGCATATACTTATCAAGTGTATCTTCTTTATTTACCTTATACTGCCGCCAAAGGCCAATAGCACCCAATTGGGCAATACCATATTCTATATAATAAAAAGGCACTTCAAAAAGATGTAATTGGCGTTGCCAGTTGTATTTGCGGTAAGTTTCTAAGTTTGAAAAATCAATGGCGGTGGTGGCAAATTCATTCAATATTTCCATCCATCGGCTGGCTCTCTCTTCTTTAGTATGTGTTGGGTTTTCGTACACCCAATGCTGAAACTTATCAATTGTTGCTATCCAGGGAAAAATAGTGATTACTCTTTCCAACTGATGTTCTTTTGCACGGGTTAGCTCTTCATTATTATTAAAAAATACATCCCAATAATCCATACTAAATAACTCCATTGCCATACTGGCAACTTCTGCAACTTCCATTGGGTATTCTTTAAAAGAACTTAATTCTAATGGGTGCGCTAAAAAAGAGTGCACTGCATGCCCACCTTCGTGTACCATGGTAGTAACATCGCACATTTGACCTGCGGCGTTCATAAAAATAAATGGGGCACCGCTTTCTGCCAATGGACAGTTATAACCACCGGGGGCCTTGCCTTTGCGGCTTTCTAAATCAAAATGTCCCATCTGGCTCATGGTGCGCAGGCAGTCTGCAAAGAAGGGGCGTATTTTTTGAAAGCAGGCAATACTTTTTTCTAACAACTCATTGCCGTTGGTAAAAGGGCGTAGCGGGTTGGTGCCAGCGGGCTCTGCTTCAGTATCCCATGGGCGCAGTGTAGCTAATTGCAGTTTTTGTTTTTTTTGCTCGTAAATTTTATTTACCAGCGGTACTACATATTCTTTTACTGCTTCATGAAACTGGTAGCAATCTTCTTTGCTATAATCAAAACGTCCCAGTTCTTTAAATTTATAGTCTCTGTAATTTTCAAATCCAGCATTAAGGGCAACCTGATGGCGTTTGGCTATGAGCTGAGAATATAAATCATCTAAGGTTTCATTATCCTGCAGGCGGCGGTCGTTTATTTTTCGGTATACTTCTTCTCTTAATGTACGGTCGTGGCTTTCTAAAAATTTTGCAGCCTGCTGCAGGGTGTATTCTTTTTGGTTAAGCGTAATCGTCATTTTACCAGAAACAACACCAAACTGCTGGCCCAGCACACTTAGTTCTGATAATAACGGAATATTTTCTTCTCTGAATAGTTCAATGCTTTTTTTTACACTGCGCAGGTAGGTAAAGTATTTATCAGTATTTAACTGATTGGTGAAAGGGCAATCTATCAGTTTTCGGTTAAGTGCATCTGCATAGGGTTGTATTTGTGGTTGTATTTGAGTAACAAAATAAATGAAAGCTTCTTCCAAGGTTTTATTTTCAGTATCGCAAGTCATTTTTATTTGCCGCCAGCAAGCGTCTTCACTTATTGCGGCCTCTAACTCACTACTGTCTTTTAACCATTGCTCCAAGTCTTCCAGGCTGGTAATCGGTCGTTCTGCGAGGTCTTTAAAAAAAGGAGCTATCGCATCCCAATTTGTAAGTGCAAATGTTTGAGGTAGGTAATTGCGGGGTAATTTTTCTATTGAGGCATTGGCCTGTATCATACAGTATGTTTTAAATAACACAAGCTACAAACTTCCGCAATAAAATTTACGGATGGTTGTAGCTTGTAATAATAGATTAATGGCTTATTTCTTTTTTGCCGGAGCTTTCTTTTTTGGGGTTTCTTCTTCAGTAGCAGTTTCTTCTTTCTTAGCACGGGTAGTCTTCTTTTTGGGTGCTTCTTCTGCGGCAGCATCTGTAACTTCTTCTTTTTTCTTAGCTGCTTTAGCTTTTGGTGCAGGCTTTGTTGCTTCTATTGCCGGTTCTGCTGCCGGTTCTTCTATTGTTTCTGCTTCGTACTCGGTTAATTTAATTTCTACGTTATTGGCTTTTAGTACAACATACCATTTTACCATTTTCTTCATATCGCTGTTGTATACTCTTTCAAAATCCATATCGGGGTATACTTTTTCAAAATAGGCTTTTATGGCTTTAGCGTCTTTTTCATCGGGCAGGGTAGCGCTATTTTTTTCCATAGCGTTAAATATGTCTACCAGGTTTACATTATCTCTTACGGTGAAAATTTCTATAGTTTCCAGATGTGAGAAATTGTGTACACGGCTGGCTACAAAACGGGTGCTGCTATCGTCTAACGACTTTACAATAGCGCCATCTGATTTGCTGCTTAATAACTCATACAAGCCGGGTAAACCGGTTACTGCAATTATTTTGTTGTATTCCATACAAATTATACTTAGTTAAACTTTGGGGGTGCAAGATAATCCTAAAAACTAAAACGCACCAAAGCTGGCAGTACTATTTATAGAAACACCAAGAAAGCCCCTTTTAGAACAACTGCTGAAGTGTGCGACGCAACGGCTGCCGGGCTTTGAACGGCTGATGGCAACAAAAAAATATCAGGCAGTTGCTTCAAGGGCTGCTGGTGGTATAACCGGCAGGTCTGTACCGGGTGTTTCGGGCAAATCATCATGATGCAGTTCGATGCGCCGGGTAATATCTTGTAAGGAGCTTAAACGCTGAACGGTATAAGGTATGGTATCTAACCCTGAAACAAACTTGAGGATGTAGTAATAAATGCCAATGAGGTCTCCGGCTAAAATAGCTGTGCTGTTTTGTTGGGTGCTTATTAATAAGGAAATACCAATGACCACCATTACAATAATTTCCATGGCTCCAAAATTCCATGCTTCGCGGTCTGAGATTTTTATTTGCCATTTACGCAGGTTATTGTAGTGCTGGCGTATTAAGTGTGTATTGCCGGTGGTAATGATATCTACCTGTTTTTCCAATTCATCGTTTTTTACTCTATTCAGCAGTTTCATTTTTCTGCCATATAAAAAACTGAGCACGGCAACCGGTAGCAGCATTATTAAACAAATACTTACTACAGCGCTATCGTAAAAAAATAATAATATCAGCGAGCCGAATAGGTTGTAAACGGCCTCAATAATGTATACAAGATCGTATTCTAAAAAATCTACAAACTCTCGTGCCAGTGTAGAATGTGCACTTAGTTTAGAAACCTCGGCCTGTTTATAGCGTCTGCTAAGAAAGCGGGTTACCAGTGATGTGTAAATAGAAGAATAAGTGCGGGTATCATACATATGGCGCAGGGTGCCTATTACTAACCATACAATATGTATTATGCTAAGTATAATTAAGCCCTTGTAACTGCCTTTTATAAGATCATTTACTGCATTGCCTAAAAAGAAGGGGCGCAAAAGTGTGCCCAGCATTTCTAATGCAAATAGGGTATAAGTAAGTATTAGTTTACTTCTGTGTTGTAGTACCAGCTTTTTTAAAATATCAAATCTCGACATAGCCTTTCGTTTTCAAAACATTCAAAAAAATAGGGTTCCTCAGCAACTGTTGTTACTGTTTTTTTTGAATTAATGGGCTTGTAAGACCGGGATTATTACTCGCCGTTTAACACCCGTGCTTGTTTTTCTCTTTTGGTTATAGAGTTTTTAGCACTACCTGTTACCAGGCCACGGCATTTACGGCTTCCACACCGGCATTCGAAAGGCTCCATATTCTCATCATCCAGCATAGATGCGTAATCGAGGGTTAGCTCTTCGCCTTTTTTGATATTTCTGAGGGCTATTACATTAAGCCCATCGTAGGCTGTATTGGGTTGGCAACTGTGGTTCTGAGGCGCCCATCCGGTGGGATCTTCATCCCAGAGCAAAAATACTTCATTGCTTACAGGATAAGCATAACGCCTGAAAATTTCTTTTTCTTCTTCGTTCCAGTTAAGGTCTACATAGCGGCGGGTAACCAAGCGTTGAGAACGCTCTTCTCCCCTGAAAATCAACTCTCCGGAACGAATGATGCGGTTGGCATAAATGCCATAACCAGCTATTGAATTGCCTTTTACGGCGTAATTTTTTAGTTTGCGCCTATGGCGGGCAATGCCTTCATTAATGATATGTTCTAAAAAGCCAGCCTGACCAATGCCATCAAATTTTAAAATAAAATCAGCAGATCCTTCATAGCCATCGGTATAAAAAACGGAGCAGGTAAAGTTTATTTCAAGAAAATAGATTGTTCCTTTATCGTTTACTCTAAAGTCTAAACGGGCATAACCCACGCCATTAAACCCTTTAAATATTCTTTCTGCGGCAGCTTTTAATTCTTTTTCCAAAGCAGGGTCTTCGCAAGGAAAATTACAGTCCGGATGCAGTTCAGATGTTTTTAAAGCATAGGTTTTAAAACTACGACCGGCCGGAAATTTATACTCAACTGGCTTAAACACCGTACAGCTTCTTTCTTCTTCATTAGCTGCCAGTAAAACAGTAAACTCGCGGCCGGCAATATATTCTTCTACTAATAAGGGGCCGTATTCATCCAATATTTCGGCAATCTTACTTTTCAGCTCTTCTTTATTCTGTACTAATGAGCGATCATCCACACCCAAACTATCACCTGCTTTTGCTGGCTTCACAAACAAAGGATACTGCAGTTGCTTTTCTACTATTTCTGCATCGGTTAATTTTTCTACCAGCACATAACCCGGTGTGTTTACGCCTTCACAAAAAGCAACATATTTCATTAATTCTTTGGTGGGGTCGTATAACTTGGCGCTGGGGCCGGTGTGTGGCAGGTCTAGTAAATCAAAACTGTGTATTACGTCAATTGAGGGAACTTCCCATTCTAAATAACCTTCGCAAAGGTTTACAAAACAATCGTAATTTTTTTTCTTTAACTCCTTTAACTGTCTATAAGTGGTAAGCTTGTTTAAGAATACGTGGTCTACAATATGCCCCGGTAAAAGCGGAGACAGGTTTCTTGGCGGATCATAATTTTTATAATCAACACCTGTGGTAGAATAGTCTGGTTGCAGTACACAAATCTTCATAAATAACAAACGGGCTCACTACTAATTTAAAGTAGTAATGAAGTTAAAAGAATATGATTGAATAATAAATTTATAAAGCGCTTTTATTGTAATTAATTTTTGTTGTAACCAGCTATATAACCCTAATGTACTACTGTTGCGTCGCACCCTGCAACTGCAGCACACTAATCAGCTACTTTAAAGAATGCCGTTGCCATGCATCTGTTAATATTTCAATTACTAAACTGCTAAAGCTTTTGCCTGCAAAGCGTAAAATAGCACCAATAGAAGTATAATCTTCATCATCACTTAAACCACACTGTGCATTTACTTCTAAAATATATAGTTGGCCTGTTTTACTATCCATGCGAATATCTAACCTGCCGTAGCCAGTACCCTTTACAGCAATATAAGCTTGCAGGCTAATGGTATGTAAAGCACTTACAAGTGTAGCTGCTGGCTGATGATACTCATAAAAATTGCCATTGCCAGGCATGGGTGTTTCTTGTTCATATATTTCCCACAACCGGTCGAAGGATAAAAATTTTTCTGTTTCTGGTAACGATGCATGAAAGATGCGTTCTACCGGCGGGTATACTATACATTCATCTGGTTGCTGGTAAGAGCCTACAATAAAAGTGGTAAACTCCGGACCGCTTATAAATTGTTCTGCAAATAAACCACCGGTGGTTAATTGCCAGCCCCGGTATCCTTCATTCAATTCTTTAATGCGGTCAACCAGCTCTTCATTTGTATGCACTACGTTTTTTACAGATACCCCCATACTGCCCCCAGAAATTGCAGGTTTAATAATAATGGGGGCACCTAACTTTTCACAAACACCAGTAACATCTTTCTCATTACCTGTCAAAACAGTCCATGCAGCATTGGTAACCCCGTGTGCATCAAAAGCCTGCTTCATTGGTATTTTAGAAGTAGTAATGTCGTAGAAATAGGCAGAAGCACCGGTATAAGCCAATTGCTGTTTTTCCAGTTCATAAATAACTGAAATGCCAGGCGTGCTATTAATTTCATCTCCATCGCAAAGGTTTAATACCAATGGAATCAAACCATCGCTTTTGGTTTTTATAGTGCCAATAACTTCTTTAAAATTTTGCAGGGTTACTGGTTGCCATTGCCAGTTTGCGTGTAACTCATTAAATACAGCGGTGTATTCTTTCAGGCTTTGAGAGAAGTCATAATAGTACTGCAGGTTGGGGTCTTCTGTTTCCAGATAGGGAACCAATACCCAAATCTTCAGCCGCGATAATGGTAATGTAAAATCAGTCATCGTTTCGGGCTCACACTCTTTGCTGGTTGTTGCTGCGTGCATGCAGTTGGCTTTGTATAAAATGGGTTAATTTATAGGTGTTAATTTGTGCGGGGGTAAGATAAGCGGCTCCTTTAATTTCTCCCAAACAATGAATGCTGCCGCAAAAGCATTTAAAAGATTGAACCATGTCCCACTCGGTTGATGGATAGAAGAAAGTTAATTCGTCGCCTTCTTCCACATCTTGTAATGCGGTTAGTTGGTAGAGGTGTGTATCAAAGAAAACATTGGGGCTGCAACTGTGGTTAATAAATTGAAGAAAAGTAGGTTCAAGAGTTATATGGGTATTTGTGCCTACCTGAACTGTTAAATAAGTGGGATGATTTTGTGTTTGCCCCGGATAAAATGGGGCTATTACTTCACCCGACTTAACAAACCGGTTAGCGAATAATGCCTTTTGCCGGGTTATTTCATTAAGTTTTACTGTTACGATGCCGTGGTTGCTTACAGGGCTGTAAACGGCATCAATGGGCGGGTTAGTATTCATACTGTAATTTGAATGAAAAGATAGATAAAAAGATGCTTGTAATTGTTCTATTAAAACACCACTATGATAGATGTTAATAAAAAGAGTTTAATTGTTGATTAATGAAAGTATAAAAATTGAAATGACAGTTATTATACTGGGATAGTATGTATGCTAAAGAAGCTGAAAATGGTTATAGTGTAAAAGTGTGCGACGCAACCGGAGTTGCTACTTATACTGAGGCTGGCTTAAAAAATTACATTTTCATGATGTGCAGCTCTTTGGTACTATTACTATCGGGATCTTTTAATTGTACAAATGTGCCGCTGGTTACGCTAATAACCTTCCAGTTATTATTTAGTAATTGTATTGTAGTGAGGGAGGCAATATTGATTAAGAGCCGTTCTGTGCCATCATTGTCTTTAGTTACCGACCAGCCACCGTTAAAAGCCTCGTTGCCATTTGAGATAGAGAGGGTGTTATTATTATTAAAGGTTAATTGAACAGTGGAATATTGTCTGGTAAGATCTGTGTTATTATCAAAGAAGTAATGTACCATCCATTGGCCAGATTTTAACTGGTTGGCCAGGTCTGAAGCCGGTGATGTATTTGTTTTGGTGCCACAGGCATACACGCTAAAAATGGTTGCTATTATAATAAAACGATAGAACATATTACCTGTTTAAGCTATTGATTTTTCTTTTTACTTACCAAAATTACGCCAGTTACTATAAAAGCTGCGGCAATACATTTATAAATAGTTAAAGATTCATTGAGAAAGCTTACCGCAATAATGCTTGCAAAAATGGGCTGGGTATAAATATATGCACCGGTTACAGAGGCGCCTAATTTAGAAATGCCATAAAGATTAAAGAGATAGGCAAAAAAAGTGGCCCCTAATACAATTAATAATAGCGCCATCCAGTTGATAAACTCAAAGGCTGCCCAGTTAATTTGTGTAAATTCTGAATAACCGATTATAATAATAAAAGGCAGGCCAAATGTAAAGACCCAGCGGATTACATGTAGCGGTGTATAAGCAACCATCAGTTGCTTTACCATTATAAAGTAAAATGTGTATGAGATGGAGTTAATGATTATGAAGATATCGCCCAGTAAAATGTTTTGCCCGCTGCCATGGCTTTCTTTATGCAATGCCAGCATAGCAGCGCCGCCAATACCAGCCATTAACCCAGCTATTTTTAGTGCTGATAAGCTTTCTTTTGCCAGAAAACTTGCAGCAATAGTAATTAAAATTGGGGTTACCAGGATGAGTAATGAAGCATGAATACTTAAAGTAAGCGATAGCCCTTTTATAAAAAGAGCCTGATTGATTACTACACCTGTAATGGCACAAAGAATAAAGCGGCTTATATGTTTTTTTTGGATGCTGGCTTTTTGTGGGTATACAGCTAGTAACAGCCAAAACAAAAGAGTGCACACGCCTACCCTGATTACATTAAGAGCAAAAGGACCTATAAGACTTTTTGTAATATGCTGTACGGCGCTAAAGTTTACACCAAAGAAAAGATTAGTGGCTAATAATGCCAGATGTGGTTTTAGTTGTTTACTCAATTGGTTCTTTTTTGCCCGCTATAATATTTTTAATATCCAGTATTGCTTCTTTTAAACTGTTTTCTTGCAAGCTATGCAAATGTATTTTTTCAGCTGCTGGTATTAATGATGAAAGTGCAAAATTATGTTGCAAACCCATGCATACATAACCTTTATCTGAAAGGTATGCCGCCAGGTACTCTTGTTCTGTTTGGCCTGGCGTGGGTATAAGAATGCATTTTTTTTGTAGCAGCAAGTAGTCCATTATACTGGTGTAGCCAGCGCGGCAAATAACAATATACGCTTGCTGCAACAGCTTTTCAAGCTGTTTGCTGTTACAATAGTTGTAAACTTGAATACTGCCTGGCGTTTTTGGTAGTATTACTTCTTCTGGCAAGCCCCGTATTAAAACGGCCGGCATATTGATATTGGTTAATTGTTTTATCATTTCACACTCTAAAATACTACGTTGTGGTTCTGGCCCCGACAAAACAACCAATATATTTTCTTTGCGGGTTGTAGTAAGCACAGGTTTTAATCTGGAAAGTGCACCAATATACTTTACAGGAATTGCCGGCTTTTTAATTGGGTGCGATAAAGCTCCTGCTAAATTTTTTTCTGATGCAAAATCGGGAACCCAACAATAATTAAAACGATTTATAAAAGAATAATTAATGCGCTGTAAAATTTGTTCTGAAAAAAACCCAAATCCAGTTTTGATGAGTAGCTGATGTGTAATAAAAATGCTGGCTATTTGGTTGTGAGAAAGGCCATACCGATTATCGCTTATTAAAAGATCTAAGTGTTTACTTTTAATAAAAGAATTTAACCAGCTTTTTTCTTCCTTGATTGCCGTCAATATTTTTGGAATTGAAAACAATAGTCTTAATATAGTTTGCCACTTGTTTTTGCCATAGGTTAACCCATATCCCTTCAAATAATAATATGTTAAAAAAGGAAAATGATTTTTTAAAATCCGCTCCTGTTGGGCATTACAAGCAATAACAACCTCAAAACCATTGGCTAATAATTCTTGTATAATTGGTATGCACCGGGTAGTGTGGCCAAGGCCCCAATCTAATGGCGCAACAAGTACAATAGGTTTTACGTTATTAATTTGAATTATGTTTTCAGAAAATGTCAAAATTTGGCATTATTATTTCAGCAATTTATTTTACTTTTCAATTACCAAATCTATGAAGAAGGTGAACTATTTACGTCTTTTATTGGTTATTGCTGTTTTAGCTATCACATTGGCCAGTTGCAGTAGTGAACGCAAAGCTTCTGGTGGAAAAGGATGTGGTTGTGCAGCACGCAAAGGTTTTGTTGGTTATTAAAATCTGATTAAAATGAAAAATGCGAACCGCGATTTGCTTGTATTGCTAAAGGATGATAACACCGATCAACAATTAATTGGAGCACAGCTAGCCCAATTAAACAGGCTTCTTATTCGATTAGAAACGGAAAATAATTTTTGTAACGCACATGAACTGATTGATGTGAACCGATATGAGATTGTGCAGAAAAAAAGTAAAATGATTAAGCTACTGCAGCAAGATAAGTTGAAGCCCTTTCAATTTTTACTAAATAAAAATTAAACATATAACCTACTATCTATAAAAAGCCCTGCCTAAACAGGGCTTACTTTTTTTTAAAACCAGCCTCGTTTTCTAAACATCCACAACATCCACATAGGTACCAGCAACATTAAACCCACTGCCAGAAAAAAGCCCCACTTATGATGTGCATAGGGTATTGCTTCGAAGTTCATTCCAAAAATACCCCCTATCACCGTTGCAGGTGCCAGTAGGCAAGTAACAATGGTCATCACCTTCATTACCTCATTCATCTTCATATTTACGTTGTTTATGTATAAGTCTTGCAGGCTTACCATAATATCCCGGTAGTTTTCACTTAAATCATAGGCCTGCATAATATGGTCGTATACATCTTTAAAGTACTTGGTAGTCCGGTCATCCAGCAAATCGTTTTCGCTTCTTATAATATTATTTAGTAAGTCTCTTACGGGTGCAATATTTCTTTTTAAAACAATCATCTCTTTGCGCAGCTGGTTTATTTTGGCAAGGCTGCGGGTACTGCTTTTTCGCACCAATTCATCTTCTAATAACTCTATTTGTTCGCCCAGTTGCTCCATTACCAAAAAGTAGTTATCTACAATAAGATCCAACATTGCATAGCATAAATAATCTGCACTGCGTTGGCGTATCTGGCTTTTATTTAGTTTTAGCTTTTGGCGCAGCGGGTTAAATACATCTCTTTCAGGGTCTTCCTGAAAACTGATTACAAAATCTCGGCCCAATACAATACTAATCTGTTCGGTTTCCACCGTTTTCTTATCTGCATTAAAATACAGCATATTTAAAAGGCAAAAAAGCACGCCCTCCACTTCATCCATCTTTGGGCGCTGATTAACGCTTAAAATATCTTCTACCAGCAAATAGTGAATGCCGTAATGCGTGCAAACCAATTCTACATCGGCTTTTCTAAGACCATCAATATTAATCCAGCTAACGCGGTTACTGTCTTTATAATTTAAACAATCTTCTACCTTATCTGCTTCATGTTCTTTTAATGCGTCTGCATCAAAGTCGTATACAAATACGTGAATGTTTTCTGGTTCAATACGATGGGGCAAAACAGTAGGGTTAACGTGCAAAATTTCTTTTGTGCGTTCTGTGCCAAACAAAACAGGCAGTACTAAATATTTCAGGTATTTGTTTTGAGCCATACTTTTAAAGATTAATTTTTTTGTTTCCGGCATTGTCACAAACTTCAACATTGGTTGCGTCGCACCCGTTAACGGTAAAGCCCTGTTCAGCAAAACACTTACCGCATAATGTCAGTTACATCAACCCTCATTTTGAGAAAGTATTTGCTTCGCCCTTTCCAGATCTTCTGGGGTATCAATTGCCACGGCTTCAAAATCTACAATGGCCATTTTTAAGTGTATCCCATTTTCAAGGTAGCGCAGCTGCTCCAGCTTTTCTATATTTTCCAATACGCCCATAGGCCATTGTATAAACTGTAACAAAGCTTTTTTTCTAAAACCGTATACGCCAATATGTTTATAATAAGTAACATTCACTTCTGTATTACGCTGAAAGGGTATTACAGAACGGCTAAAGTATAAGGCGTAGTTATTTTTATTAACAACCACTTTTACAACAGACGGATTATTTAATTGCGCTGCATCGTGTAAGGGTTGCATTAAAGACCCCACTTGTACACTGCCACCATCTGTATTTTTAAATAAATTAATTAAAGCTTGCAGGGGTTCTTTTCTTATAAATGGTTCATCGCCCTGTACGTTTACCACCACATCAATATCCATGGCCTCAATTACTTCTGCTATGCGGTCGCTGCCGCTTTCATGCGCTTTACTACTCATTACCACATTACCGCCATTGGTGGCTATTTCCTGGTAAATAATATCACTATCGGTTACCACCCATACTTCGTTAAACAAACCGGTGGCAACTGTATTATCATACGTGTGACGAATAACAGTTTTGCTGCCCAGTTTTTGCATCAGCTTGGCCGGAAAACGCGTGGCGGCATAGCGGGCCGGTATCATGGCTATTATCTTCATACAACAATTGCAAATTTTAATAAGGGTGCCATAAATATTATATGGCCCATCAAATATACTATAGTTGACGGGTGCGACGCAACGGCTGTTGCTATGAAATACAACGGCTGGTTACCTATTTTATGTATACTTGGCGTAAGAGGCGGGCTAAATTAAGGCAGGCGCCTTTTGCTGCATTGTCTCCGCTGTTGCACATTACAATTACTGCAATATTTTTTTCTTTAATAACAGCAACATGGCTGTAAAAAGAGCCCACAGTGCCATCGCTTTCTGAAATATGCAGATTGTTAACCTGTAGATTGGTCCAACCAAAAGCATAATCTTTATAGCCATAATGCATCAACTCGTAAGCCCTGTTGGGTAGTTTTGCTTTTTGCGCTTGCAGGCCTTTTAGATGATCTTGAATAAACTTAGCATAATCAATAATGCTCACATTGGCATCTGCGGCACCTGTAAAATACCCCGGCACTCTAAACCAGTATTGCGGATCGAGGCTGCGAAAATTATCACCTCCTTCCATCCAATGTCCCCATGGTTCTGTAGCTGCAACACGGTTGGGCCATTCGGTTTTAATAGTTAGGCCAAGTGGGGTATTTATATATTCTTGTAACAATTCTTCCCAAGGTTTGCCGGCTGCTTTTTCTAACATAGCTGCTGCCACAGCTGTATTGGCATTGGTAAACTGATAGTTTCGTTTTGCAACGGTGTCTTTTGAATTTTTTTGTTGCACTATCCATTCTACAAAACGTTGGCGGCTTTGTATAGGTGTGCCTCCAAGGTTAGGTAGTGTTGAAAAATCTATATAATTATTAAATACTTTAAAGCCGGCTCTCTGAGAAAGACAATCGGCCAATGTAATACCACGATACTCAGCCCGGCATTTTGCTGCAAAGGATGGGAAACTTTTTTCTATAGTGGTATTATAAAGAATTTTTCCTTTGGCTACCAAATGGGCAGCAATATAACTGGTAAGGCTGGCCGTGGCAGTGCCTATATGAAAGCGACTATTTAACTGAATAGTGTCTTTGGTGCGAAATACTTTATAACCCACGCCGCCAACAGTTAAGATACTATCTGCACTTAGTACGGCATACACCAGGGCGGGCACTCTTCTGCGCAGGCGTACAGAATCTGCCATACGCCTTAGGTCTTGTGCAGTGGCGCCAAGGGTTATTAATAAGCAAAGAAAAAGAATCGTTCTTTTCATACAGAAACAAGGCCTTTTATTAAGGGGCTGCAAGATAGTTTTTTAGTGCAACGCTCAATAATCGGTTTTAATGGTTTTGTCAAACGGAATTTTGAATTGGTAGCCGGTGTCTTCATCGGTCGTATCATCCAGCACATCTAAACCATAACGTAGTTTGCTGGGGTCATCGTATGCAAAAGTGCCAAAGAGCCGGTCCCACAAAGAAAATATGTTGCTGTAATTGGTATCTGTATAAGGTCTTTTGTAATGATGGTGCACTTTATGCATGTTGGGCGATACAAAAATCCATGAAATAGGTTTGTCTAACCAAACCGGTACCCTAATATTGGCATGGTTAAAATGCGTAAACAGCGCAGCGCAGCTACGGTATAAAAAATATAAACTAACCGGCACACCAATAAGTACAATACCAATAATAGTAGAAAATTCTCTAAACAGCCATTCTCCCGGGTGGTGACGGGTGCCGGTGGTAACATCCACTTTTGTATCGCTGTGGTGTACCATGTGAAATTTCCACATCCATTTAATTTTATGCATGGTAAAATGCGGGGCATACTGGCCAAAAAAATCCATAAAGAACAGCGTAACCACAATACGAATGGACAGTGGCAACGTAACCAGGTTTAACAATCCAATTTTTTCTGCCATTACCCATTGGCAAATTTTAATAGTAGTAAAGCCAAAAATTAAATTAAGAATAAGTGTGGTGGCTAAAAAAATAAGATTAACTCCAGCATGTTTGTACCGCTTAAAAGAAAATTTAAATAGGGGGTAATAACCTTCTATCAACCAAAAAACCACCATTCCGCCCATTAAAATTAATACACGGTGCAGGCTGGGTATATGTTCCCAGTAGTTTAAAAAATTTTGCATATGGCTAAAATATCTGTAACGAAAAGTTACGAAAGAAAGTAAAGCAGTTGTATTTTTTTGGTACCAGCTATAGCCCGTTGTTCAGCAGTGCTTGCGTCGCACCCTTCAACGGTCGCACTTCTATGAGCCGTATTTATTTGCTTTCATCACAATTAAAAACCATTTAACCGCAACAGGTACAATACAGATGGCTTTGCGCTGCTATATTTGCAGGCATGTAAGAAATTATTATGAGGCTATCTGCAATTATGGTTTTGTGCTGCTGCTGTATTGGGTCTTTAACGGCACAGGTAAAATTTACCACCCTGGTAAACGAAACCACTATTGGCAAAAATGAATATGTACAAGTGCAATATGTTATTGAAAATGCCAATGCCATCAGAGATCTTACGCCGCCTGTATTTAAGGGGTTTAATATTGTAGCAGGCCCCATACAACAAACTGGCATGAGTACTATTAATGGTAGCCTTACCCGATACGAAGGAATAGCCTATACCTTAAGACCATTGAGTGTGGGCAAACACATTATTAGTGGCGCCACTGCTATAATTGATAATAAGCCCATGCGCTCTAATTATATAACGGTTAATGTTATTAATGCCAGCACTAACAACCAACCCCCTAATGGTTTTTTTGAACCCGATGAACAGCCAGCATTGCCACAGATGAATGAAGACTATATTTTAAAGCCCGGCGAAAATGCAGTACAGAAAATTAAAAATAACCTGTTTGTAAAGTTGGAAGTAAATAAAACCAATTGTTACGAAGGACAGCCCATTATTGCTACCTATAAATTGTATTCCCGGCTAAAATCAGAATCAAGGGTGGTGCGTCGCCCATCGCTGGATGGGTTTAGTGTGTATGATATGGTACAACCTGATAATTACTCTCCAGCAATAGAACGGCTGAATGGAAAGCCATTTAATGTGCACATCATTCGTAAAGTACAACTCTATCCACTACAGGCCGGAACCTATGTGTTAGACCCCGTTGAAGTTGCCAATAAAGTAAGTTTTGTAAAAGCCAATGCCAGCAATAATAGTATGCAGGGTTTGCTAGATAGCTATATGGATGGGGAAATAGAAACGCATGAAGTAACATTAAGTGCTTTGCCAGTTTCCATTACAGTTAAGCCATTACCATTGCCCGCTAAGCCAGCCAACTATGATGGAGCCGTTGGTGCTTTTACTATTAGTGCTGCTGTAAATACTTTAAGCCTTGCAGTCGGCGAAACAGGGCAGCTTAAGATTACCATTAACGGCGAAGGAAACCTGCCTTTAATAAACGCCCCTGCTATAAACTGGCCAAAAGAAGTAGAAGGCTATGAAGCCAATATTAAAGAAGATATTGATAAAACAATTGCGCCTATTAAAGGAAGCAAACTATTTGAGTATGGCTTTACAGCACAAAAAGAAGGGGTAATTCATATACCGCCAGTATGGTTTAGTTATTTTGATGTAACTGCTAATAGTTACCGCCAATTAAAAACCGACTCTTTTACAGTAACTATTACAAAAGCAATTAATAAGCAGCAGGCAGCCCCAACAGCAGGTGCAAAAAAAAGCACAGTGTATACTCCCTGGTTAATAGCACTACTTGTAATAGTGGGTGGTATTGTTTTGTTATGGCTGATAAAAAAAACGGGGAGGAATAAACCACAGCCACTCTCTGAAAAGTCTATAGCTATTGAAGTGCCGCAACCACAAAAAGATATTTTTGCAGAAGCCCGCAAAGCACTGCATGCTAATAATAGCAACTTATTTTATAAAGAAACCGGCATTGCATTATGGAATTTGTTTGCAAAAAAATTAATACTAACAGGCAGCACTTTAAATAAACAACAAGTAATTGATAAACTTCAGCAAAAAGGATTTACCGCTACCCAATTGTTACTTGTAGAAAATTGTTTAAAAGAATGCGAAGTAGCGCTGTACACCCCGGCACAAAACACACACAAAATGACAGATTTGCTTGCACAGGCTGAAATGGTAGCGCAGGCATTAGAAAAGAAATAAACTTACTCGCTGTATTTATACCCCACGCCTCTTACTGAATGAAAATATTTAGGGTTGCGGCTGTCTTCTTCAAAATATTTACGAAAGCTGAGAATGAAATTATCTATTGTGCGGGTGGTAGGGTATACATTATAGCCCCATACGGTTTGCAAAATTTTTTCACGGGGTACCACTTCGTTTTTATTTTCTATTAATAGCTTTAGCAACATTGCTTCTTTTTTGCTGAGCTGTATTTTTTCACCGCTTTTGGTAATGGCTTCCTGTGCTTTAAAATCAATACTGCATTTACCCAGCTGGTATATTTCTGCCACAGTTTCTTTCTCGTGCATTTTCTTGTTCTTTTCTATCAGCTTTTGCACTCTTAACAATAGTTCTTCCAGGTTAAAGGGTTTGGCTAAATAATCATCAGCCCCTTTTTTAAGGCCCAGCACCCTGTCGGCAGAATTATTTTTTGCACTTAGTATCAGCACAGGGGTATCGTTGTTTTGAACACGCAGGCTTTCTAAAACTTCTATGCCATCAATTTCAGGCAGCATTATATCTAATATCACCACATCAAAATATTGTTCCTGCATTAGCTTTATAGCCTGTGTGCCATTCATAGCAGAGGTAACAACATAGGCTTCCAGCTCTAAATTAAGTTTTAATGCTTCGTGCAGGTTTTCTTCATCTTCAACCAATAATATAGAAGCGTGTTGTATAATCATTTATCTGCTGAATTGAATTGTAAAAATACTACCCACTGGGTTATTCTCCGTCACCTGAATGTCTCCATTATGGTCTAATGCTATTTTTTTGCAAAGATATAAGCCTAGGCCAGTGCCTTTAGTGTTTCTTACCTGCTCGTTACCTACCCTGTAAAAGCGATCAAACACTTTTGTACGTTCTTCTTTTGAAAGGCCAATACCATGATCGGCTACTTGCAGCTGTATGGTATTGCCCAGTTGCCGCAGGCTAAAATGAATGATGGTGTTTTTAGCAGAGTATTTAACGGCATTCTCTAACAGGTTGTTAATTAGTATTTCTAATAAGAGGGTGTCTCCGCTAATATCAATTTCGTCTTCTATCAGTTCTTCCAACGTTCTGTCTGTAAACCGGCTTTTAAAAGCAGTAATGGTTTGCGTTGCCAGCAGCGATAAGTTCAGCTCTTCTTTTGTAAGTGTATAACCGCCACCATCCAGCTGCGAAGAGATAAGAATATTGTTGGCTAGTGTATTGAGGCGATTGGTTTCCTGCAACGATGAGTGAATTAATTTTTGCTGCCGGGGTTCATCCAGCTTGTGTTTTTGCAGTGTTTCTAAATTTAAACGGGTAATGGCAATTGGTGTTTTTAACTCATGCGTTACGGCCATCATAAAATTTTGCTGTTGCTGGGTAGCTTTTAGTTGCCTTTTAACGGCGCGGTAAACAAATATGGCCCCCACAAAAATGAGAAACAGAAAGGTTAACCCTTCTCCAATATATTGGGCCTGCTTTCTTTTTTCTGCTGTTGTTATGGCGCTGGCTTTTTGTAAATAGGCGGGGTCTGCAAGTACCAGTTCTTGTAATTTGTATTGTGCCATTTGGCGATTTTGCTGAAATAGTGCAATAAACCACCACACCAGTGCGGCTACTATATACACCAGCAAAAACCAATAAACAATGGTTATAACAGTCAACTTCTTTTTATTAAACGCCCCCATGAAACATATTTAATGTACCTAAAAGTACAGAAGCCTAGTGAGCTTTTTGTATTTGTGTAAACAGAAGTACTGGTAGCGGCGGCAAAAAACCTGCAACAAAATTGGTTTGTTGTTGAACTGAGCGTAGCAAGGATGACGCCATGGAAAACGGCCGCTGACAACAAAAATTATTGGGCTTTTTCTATGCGAATGCCTGCGTTTAGCACATGTTGCAACGGATCTTGCCGCATTAATTGTTTAAGTGTAAAACTATAATTTCCTTTTGCTGGTAATGCAATTGCCTGCCGGGTAATGCGGATGCGATGTTCAAAAATATCATCCATACCGGTGCCCAGCCAGCCTTTATTGTTTTTGGCTAGTTCTACATTCAGTTGCTGATTAAGCACGGTGTTTTGCGGCGTTTTGGTAGTAATATTTACCCATATATTATTGTAATTGTAGGCATCAGTGTGGCGCAATACCAGGTAAACATTATAGAGAGAACTGGTATCTGTAACGGTAAAATTAATAATAGGTGTATCAACAGCTGCCCATTGCTGATTGCTGAAATGGTTGCTTTTTTCAAAAACATCAATTGTGGTGCAGCTGGCAACGGTAATAGCTAATAACAATAGCAGGGTTATTTTATTCATACATCTCATACTACAAAAATAAAACTTACAATACATTTAGCACTTGTTCTTTGGCTTTTTCCAGTTCGTCTTTCATTTTTACCACACAACGTTGTATGGCTGCGTTATATGCTTTGGCACCTGTGGTATTTATTTCCCGGCCAATTTCCTGCAGTATAAAAGAAAGCTTCTTGCCTTTTTCAGAACCGGCTTCATTTAATATAGACCTAAAATAATCGCAATGGTTTTTTAACCGTACCTGTTCCTCGCTAATGTCAATTTTTTCTATGTAAAAAATAAGTTCTTGCTCCAGCCGGTTGCCATCGTAGTTTTCTTTACCCACATGTTCTTCCAGTAGCTTTATTAAACCCTCTTTTATTTTTTGTTTGCGGGTGGGTTCCAGCAAAATCACTTCCTGCTGTTCTTTTTCAATATTACTGATGCGGGTTAATAAATCTTCTTCCAGCACCCGGCCTTCTTCCATCCGATGTTGGTTTAATTCATCGGCTGCTGTTTCAATCAGTTTTTTAAACTGATTCCACTCGTCATCGGTAAGGGTTTCTCCGGTTGGGGTAATAACTTCTGGTAATTTTAATAAGGTGCTTAAGATGGCAGAAGGGTCTAATTGTAAAGAAGCAGAAAGTTCTGCAATAGGTTGATAATACGCTTTTGCCAAATCTGTATTAATAGTAACAGGTTTTGCAGCGCCGGTTTCTTTCAGGTTAATAGTACAATCCACACTGCCACGGCCCAGGTTTTCAGATAATACTTTTCTGATGTCAAATTCAAAAGGCTTTAAAAATGCAGGCATGCGCAGGTTTAGCTCAAACTGTTTTCCGTTCAGCGATTTTATATCTATCAGAAACGTTTTATCTCCTACAGCTTTTTCCATTCTGCCAAAGCCGGTCATTGATTTAAGCATATACCTTAGTTTGTGGCAAGGTAATAAATAAGTTTTCAGCAGCCCGTTTATTTTAAGTTCATTTTTTATACTGCTGCCAGCAGCTAATTGGCTATTGGGCATTGGTTGCGTCGCACACTGCAGCCGCAACACAATGGGCAACAAAATATAAGCCGTTACTTTTTTGGTAACGGCTATAAATTAAAGTATCAAAAAATGGTGCGGTGGCTATAAACTAAAAGCTCCCGGAGAACCGGGAGCTTTATTATTTGGATGGGTTAGTAAGTACTGGGAATTAAATTCCCATCACAATATTAAAAATTATTTTTTCATACAAAAAAAATTTTAGTAAAAATTTTATACACAATTTCTTTATTCGTTGTGGATATTGGCAAACTTTCATTACTTAAACTTGCCATTATTATTACCTTATAACAATAAAAGCATTCATTTTTTTTATGCAGTAACAGTTTATAAAATTGTTTTGTAATGCTTGCCTGTATTGTATTTCATAAGATTACTGTAGTACAACAAAAAATATGAACACTTTAAAAACAGTAAAAAATTAATACACATTGAATGAGCAACAAATGGTTAAATACGGCATAAAAAAGGGGCAAAAAATATTTTTAAAAAAGGTAAGCGTATTACTGTATTATCACCTGTTTTTCCTTTTTGGCGGTCATTACACCAATAGCCTCGCAATAGTTTTCCAATCCGTTTACTGCTAATAAAGATTGAATAACCGCTACTTGGTTTGGGGCAACTGTAAATAATAAGCCACCATTTGTTTGCGGGTCGGGTAGCAAACTAAATACATCACTAACCGGTATTCCTTTACTTAATTGAATACTGTTGCCATAGCTGTTCCAGTTACGGTAAGTAGCATCCGGAAAAATTCTTTGCTGCAAATAATAAGATAAGTCTGTAACCAGTGGTACTTTGTTCCAATTAATAACTGCGGTTAAACCATGGTTGGTCATTTCTACCAGATGACCTCCTAAACCAAAACCTGTTACATCAGTAATAGCTGTTACTGCAGTTTCTTTGCCCAGTAATGCGCCAATGCTATTTAATTGTATCATTTGCTTTGCGGCCAAACCTATATGTGCTTCTTGTAGTTTTTCTTTTTTTTCTGCAGTGGTTAATATGCCTACTCCAATAGGTTTGGTTAAAAAAATAAGGTCTCCTTCTTTGGCAGTGCTGTTCTGCTTAATGTTTTCTACAGGTACAATTCCATTTACAGCTAACCCAAAAATGGGTTCAGGTATATCAATACTGTGGCCACCAGCTAGTGGTATGCCTGCTGCTTTACAAATACTTCTGCCACCTTCAATAACTTTTTGAGCAATTGTTGCAGGCAGCTTATCAACCGGCCAACCCAAAATTGCAATGGCTAGTAAAGGGTTACCCCCCATTGCATACACATCACTAATAGCATTGGCTGCTGCAATTTGGCCAAATGTAAAAGCATCATCAACTATAGGAGTAAAAAAATCTGTAGTACTAATAAGGGCGGTGCCATTATTCAAATTGTAAACAGCCGCATCATCTTTTGTGTTATTGCCAACAATTAATTGCTGGCTGGGCTCTGTCCACTGTGTGCTTAAAATTTCTTCTAAAACTTTGGGGGCAATTTTACAGCCACAACCCGCACCATGAGAAAATTGCGTTAATCGTATATTTTCTGAACTCATTTTTTATAATTGTTTTTGTAAAGCTTGGTTTAATACAGCCTGGCAGTTTTGTGCAGCATCCACTGTTGTTAATACAATGCGGTTAATTACCGCATCAGTATCTGGCCTGTTTTGAAGGCTTTTATTATAGTACTTATCATAATACTTTAATAGTATTCTAAAACTTTCTTTAATATTTCCATCCTGTATCAGTTGGATGGCAGTTTTGGTTTCCAGCCCGCCCAGCCTTTTTTGTATGCGTACAATGGCTTCAATCATTTTTTGTATATCCTGCTTTCCGTACCAGTGGCAAATATTATCCAACCGTTGTTCAAACGGAATATCAACAAAGTATAAAGGGGCATTTCGCATTTGTGTCCAAACGGGTATAGGTAAATTAATACTACCTATACGTTGGCTCTCATCTTCTAACCATATGGGGTCGGTCTGTTTTTTTACAGCAGTTATTTTATATAACTCCATTCCCAGCAAATTTTCAAAATGCTCCTGACTGGGTTGTGGGGGCATGCCCAGGTTGCCAAATGCAGAGCCCTTATGATTTGCCAATGCTTCCAGATCTATAAAAGAATTACCTTTTTGTTGCATGGCCTGCAACAATTCTGTTTTACCAGAACCGGTATAACCGCCTACAATATTAAAAGAGTAAGACTGCGAAAAGGTATTAATTACAAAATGCCTGAATTTTTTATAACCACCAGCCAATGTAAGCACTTTAAATCCGTATAAATCCAGCAACCATGCAACTGCAGCACTGCGCATGCCACCACGCCAGCAATGCACAATTATAGTTTTACTATTTAACTGCTCAGCAAATTCAACCATGCCACGCATTTTAGGTCCAAAAAAATCAAGCCCAATTTTAATAGCTGTTTCGCGGCTTTGCTGTTTGTAAGCAGTGCCCACAATTTTTCTTTCGTCATTGGTAAAAAGCGGCAGGCTATAAGCGCCGGGTATATGCGCTTGTTCAAATTCGCCGGGGCTTCTAACATCAATAATGGGATATTTGCCTGTGGTGGCCAATAACTCTTCTATATTTATTTTTTCAGCTGCCATTTGCGCAAATGTAGTTATAAAAAAAGCCACCTGCTTAAGCGGTGGCTTTAGTAAGAAATTTGTTAGCTTATTGTACCAAAACGCCTTTAGCAACAAAGATTAATTCTTTTTTAGGCTCTTTTATTTTAGCAATTTCTTCTTTGCTTTTACCGGCATCTTCTGCATAATGCTTCAGTTGTTTTACAGAAGTTTCTTTTATACTAGCCTCACCGTCTAATACCACTTCTTTACCTATAATGTTCTTTGGCATAAAGAAACCGTAGTCTTTAAACTTTACCATTACTATTTCGCCATTAGTTTTTTCAACCTTCATCCAGCACCCTTTTTCCTGACAAACAGAAACTACTTTGCCGGTTGCTTTACCGGTAAATTTTCCGTCTTTCATTTTACTTTCCATATCATTTACAGATACGGCACCTTCTGCGGTAGTACCAGCACCATAGGTTACTCCTTTTTCAGCATCTGCTGGTGATTGGGCTATAGATGCAACAGCCATTAACAGGCAGCATCCTAATACAAGTAATTTTTTCATGTGTAAGATTTTTTACAAAAATGCTGCAAAACTGCCAATTGGGCAAACCGTTCTTAACAAACCAATGCCCGGCACCAGTAAGAAAGGCTAAAACAACAAAAGCATCTTGTTTTAGCATATTTTTGAAAGACCTTTTTCTTTCATTTAATACAGCACCCTTGTTATCGGTAATTATTGTAAGCTACAACGTAAAGTATTTTTTAGAACAGTGTTTATGGGCACTGCAACCAGCATTAAAAGAAACAGATGCAGAAATTATAGTTGTTGACAATGCCTCTTCTGACAACAGCGTGGCTTATTTAGCCGCTCATTTTCAAAGCGTAATATTTATTGCCAATAAAGAAAATTTAGGGTATGCCCGTGCCAATAATATAGGGTGGCAAGCGGCGCAGGGAGAATGGGTGCTGTTTTTAAACCCCGATACATTGGTGGCTGAAGACAGCATTACCCAATGCCTGTCTTTTGTAAAAGAAACAGCTAATGCTGGTGCTTGTGGCATTAGAATGATTGATGGAGCTGGAGTTTTTCTGCCTGAAAGTAAAAGAGGATTGCCAACGCTGGCGGCTTCTTTTTTTAAATTAACTGGCTTCACTAAATTATTTCCAACCAATAAACGTATTGGGGCTTATTATGCGGGCCATTTAGGTGCATATAAAAACAACCCCGTGCCAATACTTTCTGGCGCTTTTATGATGGTTAAAAAAACAGTGCTGCAGCAAACCGGTGGTTTTGATGAAGCTTTTTTTATGTACGGAGAGGATGTTGACCTGAGTTACCGGATTACACAACTAGGGTATTCTAATTATTATATAGCAGATAGTGCCATTATTCATTTTAAAGGAGAAAGCACCAGAAAAGATAGCAAGTATGTGAAGGTGTTTTATAAAGCCATGAAGATTTTTGTAAAAAAGCACTATAAAAACCAACCCGCCTTTCTATTTTTTATAAATCTGGCTATTGGTGCTGCCACAGTAATGGCTTTATTGGGTAAATGGGTTAAACCAAAGGGTGTGCCGGTAGCTAAAACAAATTTAAACAGTTTAATAGTGGCAACGCCAACAGAAGCAGAGGGTATAATGCGCTTATTAAATAATAATAACATTATTCAAAGAACCATACACCGTTGCAATCCGGGTGATGACGTTACTGCCCTATTAAATGTAACCCCGGTAGATGAAGTTTTTTTTTGTGCGGGTATGCAAGGGTATAAAAAAATTATTGCAACCTTGCAGGCTTGTTGCGGCCGCAGCAATTTTAAATTTCATAGTGCTGGCAGCAATAGCATTGTTAGCAGTACCAGTAAAAATACCAGTGGAGAAGTTATTTATTGATCAGCGCTGCTTTATTATAGCTGCAGATGAACTGAGCGTAGCAACGGTGTTGCCATGAAACAATACCGCTGGTAACATAAAACATAAGTGCAACCAACTTTCTAAATATATAACCCTTAATTTTGGCACTTTACCAAACCTTGCTTTTTCAATGGCGCTGATTGATATTCATTTACCCAAAACGATTGCAAAAGCATTACGCTTGCCTGCCAATTCTCCGAAACGGCAACAAATACGTGTATTAAAAAAATTGTTGAAAAAAGCACGGTTTACAGAGTTTGGCCAGCAATACCAATTTGATAAAATTTTATTTAGCAAACACCCGGGCAAAAAATTTCAAGAGCTGGTACCCACCTTTAATTACAATAAAATTTATAACGAGTGGTGGCATAAAACTGTAGAAGGTGTATCAGATGTTTGCTGGCCGGGTAAAATAAAATATTACGCATTAAGCTCTGGAACTTCTGAAGCAGCCAGTAAGTATATACCCATTACCAACGATTTACTGAAGGGCAATCGCATTGTAATGATTAAGCAATTGCTTACGTTGCGCACTTATCAGCACATTCCGTTAAAAAGTATTGGTAAGGGTGGTTTAATGTTGGGCGGCAGTACCGATTTACAAAAAGGCGATGGATATTACGCTGGCGATTTAAGTGGTATTACTGCAAAAAAAGTTCCGTTTTGGTTTGCGCCTTTTTATAAACCCGGAAAAAAAATTGCTAAAGAAAAAGATTGGAATAGAAAGCTGGAAGAAATTGTAGAGCAGGCACCTAATTGGGATATTGGTTATTTAACAGGCGTACCTGCATGGATTCAACTATGTCTTGAAAAAATAATTGAACGCTACAAACTCAATACTATTCATGATTTATGGCCCAACCTTGAATTTTTTATTTGGGGTGGTGTTGCTTTTGAGCCCTACAAAAAAGGCTTTGAAAAATTGCTGGCGCACCCGTTAACTTATATAGAAACTTATTTAGCGTCTGAAGGTTTTATTGCTTACCAGGACAATCAATATGCAAAGGGCATGCGCTTGGTTACCAATGATCATATCTTTTTAGAGTTTACACCTTTTAATGAAGATAATTTTGATGCAGATGGTAATATGGTTGAAAACCCAGAGGCTTTAATGATACACGAAGTAGAGGAAGGAAAAGATTATGCTATTTTATTAAGTACTTCTGCCGGAGCCTGGCGGTATCTTATTGGAGATACCGTTCGCTTTCTGGATAAAGAAAAATGCGAAATAGTAATTACAGGCCGCACCAAGCATTTTTTAAGCCTGGTAGGAGAGCACCTGAGTGTAGAAAACATGACCCGTGCCGTTCAATTAGCTTCAGAAGAACTCAATATTTCAATACCAGAATTTACAGTGGCCGGTGTGCCACATGATAATTTTTTTGCCCACCATTGGTTTGTTGCAACTAACGATGCGGTGGCAGACCCCCATCTTTTAAAAACTAAAATTGACGAATATATTAAAGCATTGAACGATGATTATGCTGTTGAACGGCGCAGTGCTTTAAAAGATGTAATGATAACCGTGCTTAAAGAAGAACAGTTCTTAGAGTTTATGCGGCAAAAAGGCAAAGTGGGCGGGCAGCATAAATTTCCACGCGTTATAAAAGGGCAAATGCTGGCCGATTGGCAACGATTTTTAGCAACCGGGTCTATTTAATAATTTTATGGTAACCAGCATTGGTAGTACTATTAAGCATTGTTGCGTCGCACCCTTCAGCAATTTGTTATCAATGTAACTTTTTTGCAAATCAATTTTGTTTTGCAACCCAATCTATAGCCTCACCCATCTTTTATTTATGAAACAAATAATAAGTCTTGCCACAGTATTGGTACTAATCAATACGCAACTAATAGCGCAGCAACCAGCTACCCCCGATAAAATTTACGGGGCACTTTTTCATGAAATACAAATGCAAAAAGTATATCCCGATGGAAAAACATTTGTAGACTGTCTGCCCAAAAGAAAGCCATCAGATATTATGTATGATTATGGGTTAATGAAGGGCCCTTCATTTGATGTAAAAAAGTTTGCTGAAGCCAATTTTATAATGCCAGTTGCGCCACAGCTTAATTATATAACGCAAGAGAAAAATGTTGAGGAGCATATTAAAAATCTGTGGAGTGTTTTAAAAAGAGATGCAGACCAACCTAAGGAAGGCAGTTCTTTAATACCCTTGCCAAACCCATATATTGTACCCGGTGGCCGTTTCAGAGAAATTTATTATTGGGATTCTTATTTTACCATGCTTGGTTTAAAAGAAAGCGGAGAAACTGCCATTATTGAAAGCATGATTAAAAATTTTGCCTACCTGGTAGATACCTATGGCCATATACCTAACGGCAATAGAACGTATTATGTTAGCCGCTCACAACCGCCTTTTTTTGCAATGATGGTTGAGTTATTAGCAAGCATTAAAGGCAGTACTGCGTACACTACTTTTTTACCACAATTAGAGAAGGAATATAATTACTGGATGGAAGGAGCCACTAAAACAACAGTTGGTAAAACATATAAAAGAGTGGTACGATTAAAAGATGGTACAGTTTTAAACCGTTATTGGGATGAAAGCAATTTACCCCGCCAGGAAAGCTACCGGGAAGATGTGGAAACAGCAGAGGCCGCAGCTATGGAATTAGCTTCCCGCATCAGAATGAGCTCACCTGAAGCATTAAATAAGTTGTTAGAAGAAAAAAGAAAAACAATATATCATCATTTAAGAGCAGGCGCCGCCAGTGGTTGGGACTTTAGCAGCCGCTGGTTTGCTGATGGAAAAACAATAGCTACCATACAAACTACGGCTATTGCACCGGTAGATTTAAACTGCCTGTTGTATAAAATGGAAATGGTAATAGCAACGGCAAAACAATTAAAGAAAGATGCTGCCGGTGCTGCCCTTTTTAAAAAGAAAGCAACAATAAGAGCCGCCGCAATTAATAAATACTGTTGGAGCAAGCAATTAGGTTTTTATACAGATTATAATTTTGAAACGCGGCAGCAAATACTTCAGATAACTGCAGCAGGTGCATTTCCATTCTTTGTTTTTGAAACTAATAATGCTGTTTTGAAGTTGCAGGCTAAACAAGCAGCGGCAGTAATAAAAGAACATTTATTAAAAGATGGAGGCATTTTAACCACAACCATTAAAACCGGCCAACAGTGGGATGCGCCTAATGGATGGGCTCCTTTACAGTGGGTTACTATTACTGCAATGGAAAGGTTTGGGCAAAACGTTTTTGCAAAAGATATTGCCACCCGCTGGATTAATTTGAATACTGCCGTTTATCAACGCACCGGCAAATTAATGGAGAAGTATAATGTAGTTGACATTCATTTGGATGCCGGCGGTGGCGAATACCCCAGCCAGGATGGTTTTGGTTGGACTAATGGTGTTTTACTGGCACTTATTAAAAAGTATGGGGCACAGTAATAACTTAGGCAACAGGTAATTAAGTTAGCTTGCCTAATTACTTCATTAAACAATGCTGCAAAAATTTTGATGCTTAGATTTTGCAAAAAAGGGTACCGAAAAATATGCGTGTATTATTAATAGCATGTATGTTGCTTTTGTTGCAACAAATAAAAAGCCAGTCACTCTCCTTTCCTCAAAGCTTTGTTGGAAACTGGAAGGGTGTTTTGCAATTGTATAAAGCGGGAAAAGATACAGTGCAATCAGTAGCTATGGAATTGAGAGTACAAGCTATTGGTACAACACCTGGCCAATATACCTGGAACCTGATTTATGGTAAACCTACTGAAGACAATAGGCCCTATCTTCTAAAACCGGTAAACATTACCAAAGGGCACTGGATAATTGATGAAATAAACGGTATTGTATTAGACCAATACTGGATGGCAAACAGGTTTACTGGCGTTTTTGCGGTGCAGGGTACAACAATTGTAAACTCATACTGGATTGAAAATGAAGAATTGCATATTGAATTCATAAGTTTTAGTACCAAGCCAAGAGTAACAACGGGCGGCAATAGTGCTGAAATTCCACCAGTTGATAGCTACGATACCAGGGGATACCAAAAAGCGGTATTAAAAAAGCAATAACAGCGCTTTACGTTTTACTTGCCTTCAATCAATAAGTTTAAGGAAATCGACGAATGGAAAAAATTATTAGGCTTAAAAATCAACGGTTTATAAAAAAATAGCCACTACTTTTTTTATAAGCGTCCTTGATTACAATAAATAACCGCAATATTGTACCCAAACACCCGTTTATATAATCGGACGCTCCGAAGCTGGACCCTTCGGAAAATTTAATTGGACATAAAATGGTTTAGCCTATGACAATCTTTACACCAGAAGATTTAATTCAGTTTGCCTACAAGGAAACTACTCAACTTCAGACAAGCGCAATTCAACAAGCTGTCGCCAGCGATTGGAACCTTTACGAGGAATTAGAATCCATTCAAGAAGTAATGCAACAGTTAGACGGAGAGTTATTCGCTCCCCGCCAACAGTCAGTTACACGTGTATTAAACTATGCACGTCAAACAGCTGTTATATAATATTATAGCATCATTTCTAAAAATGGCAACTGCTTTTCTGTTACTACTTTCAGGTTTATTACATTCGTGCCTGAATAGTTATGACACGTAAAGAACGTTACCAGTTTGTGATAGATTTTTTTTCTGAGCATGCACCCAATGCAGAAACAGAATTGCTATATGATAACCCCTTTCAGTTATTAGTAGCTGTTATTTTATCTGCTCAATGCACCGATAAGCGGGTGAATCTTACAACAC
Source organism: Sphingobacteriales bacterium (assembly GCA_004295245.1). GTDB lineage: Bacteria > Bacteroidota > Bacteroidia > Chitinophagales > Chitinophagaceae > JACMLD01. Next base: position 38,569 of record REAR01000067.1, read on the forward strand.
CGGCTATTTTTGAGAAATACCCCAATGCCACAAGCATGGCAGGTGCCAGTTTTGAAGAATTATTTCCGCTTATTAAAAGCATTTCCTATCCTAATAATAAAACCCGACACCTGATAGGGATGGCCAATAAACTTATAACAGCGTTTAATGGTGCAGTACCTATGACGGTAAATGAATTGGTGCAATTACCCGGCGTTGGCCGCAAAACGGCCAATGTAATTACATCTGTAATTGATGCGCAACCCAATATGGCGGTGGATACGCATGTGTTTAGGGTATCTGCACGTATTGGTTTAACAAGTAATGCCACCACACCGCTTGCTGCTGAAAAGCAATTGATAAAATACATACCCAAGGAGTTGGTACATAAAGCCCATCACTGGCTTATACTGCATGGTCGCTATACCTGCATGGCCAGAAACCCTAAATGTAAAGAGTGTGGGTTGCAGCCTGCATGTGTTTATTTTAACAAGCAGGTGGTTAATAAAAAATAATTATATTTAAATACTATTCCAACATCTTCATAAAACCAGTTAAGCTGCGATTAGTACAGTCTTTATTTTTTTGCCATGCAGTTAAAACTGGGTACTATCTTATTTACACTCTTATTTCTTTTACTGGTACAATTTACCCGTGCGCAGTTTTATTTTTATAATAACAAACACCTGGAGGAGGACTGGGTTTGGGAAACCGGTTTTACAACAGGTTTAGCCAATTGTTTAACAGATGTAGGTGGCAAGAAAGGCATTGGCAAAAAATTTATTAAGGATATTAACTGGAACCAGAGCCGTATTGTTGTTGGGCTTTTTGTTGCGGCTAATTGGCAATCTGTAATAACTGCAAGAATTGATATTAATTTTTTACAGCTCAGTGGCAATGATGCGGTATTAAAAAACACCCCTGGTATTGCACAAGGCCGTTACCAACGTAACCTGTCTTTTAAAACCAACGTAACGGAATTAATAGGGCTGCTAGAATTACACCCATTATTTATTAATACAAACGTACAAGCTCCTGCATTTTCACCCTATATAACAGCAGGGGCAGGTATTTTTTTTTATCAACCGCAAGCCAATATTAATAATGTATGGTATAGTTTAAGAGAGCTGCATACAGAAGGGCAAGGCTTTAAAGAATATAGCGGCAGAGATGAGTATAAAAAATTTTCTTATGCATTTCCGGTAGGCATGGGCCTAAAATACGATGCAGGATACTGGTTAAGTTTTCGCCTAGAAATTTTACACCGTTTTACCACTACAGACTATTTAGATGATGTGAGTACGAATTATATTGATCCGCTCATTTTTGAAAAATATCTTTCACAAACATTATTGCCGGTTGCCATTCAGTTGGCCAACCCATCTGGTAGTGCAGTAAATAGCCAGCGCGGCAACCCACGCAATAAGGATGGATATTTTACCGGAGCTCTTAAAATAGCTATTGTGGTAAATAGAAAAAATAAGTAAAAAAAGTGGTAGCCAGCTGTTACTATGCTATTTAGCATCGTTGCGTCGCACCCTTCAGCTGAAGGGTGCGACGCAACGGCCGTTGACCAAGGTTACTAAAGCTGGCAAAACCTACAAAAAATGGCATAAACAACCAGTTATTTATACAGATTTAGTAACACGGCTGATTAGTAAGCCTTTGGATTTAAAAGCTATAAGTTGTTAGCCGTTTTTTTGCATGTCGGTTGATTGATTTTGATCAGTAACCTATTAGCAGCAACCAGTATTATTTTTTTTGAGGCCGTAAGCTTGCAAATATTAAAGCTGCTAACTATATTTGTTTGATGTAGCAGCAACACGTTGCACATCACACCTAATACCTTATCGTACTAAAAAAAGTTCCCGCCCTTTAAACCTCGCCGCAAACTATTTGCCCAAGAATTTCGTATTCTAAGAAAACGTCTTGTCATAATATCCTGTCAATCTCCTTTTTTAATTCAGCTTTTTGCTTTACGCTTACCACTAAAACAGGATATGTTATGTTTAAGAAATGTTTACCTCTATTAGCATTGCTAGTAATAGCTATGCTGCAAACCACCGCACAAAATGTATTTGATCCTAACGACAGTGTTTATACTTACAACCCCGCTGCTCCCTTAGGTACCCCTTCCAATCCTAATGTGCCAGCAAACAATGTAATGGCCAAGTGGATCAGAACTCCAGATCGCATTACATGGAATACCAATAAATTTAAATCGTATATCTGGAATGGGGTACAATTCCGGTTACGGTACCCCAATAACTACAACCCCAACCAGAAATACCCGGTAATGGTGTTTTTTCATGGTGGCGGAGAGCGGGGAGATATTTATGACAATGAAGATCAGTTATATTGGGGTGCTTCTAATTTTGAAGAGCGCATCAATTATAATTATTGGAATGGTTTTTTGTTGTTTCCGCAGCAAGATGTTATTTTTTGGGATAATAATGTATTTCCTAAAATTAATGCTATCGTAGATACTTTAACTAAATACACCAGTGCAGATGTTGACCGTTTAATGGCTATTGGTCTTAGTGCCGGAGGCTACGGTTCTGTGGCTTATATGTCTGCCTTCCCTCAAAGAGTGGCGGCTACTGCGCCAGCATCACCCAGTTTTGTTAGAACACTTAATTATAATGTACAAGATTATAAACACATTCCTATCTGGATTACGCATGGTGCATCTGATTATAACCCCACCGCATATGATGCGAATGGTTTTTGCGATGATGTAAGATCTATTGGGGGAAATATATATCAACAATTTTTAGGTACTGAAGGGCATTTTACCTGGTATTATCAGTGGAATCATTTTGATGCCAACAACCAGTATATTCTTAACAATTTTTGGATGAATGCGCATAAAGCGCAACCATTACTATTTTACAATAACGGGCAGTTTTGCCCGGGCAGCCCTATTGCTGCAAAAATGGGTATTACTGCCGGCTTTAACACATATGAGTGGCAAAGAAATGGAGGTAGTGGCTATACTACAATTGGCGGTGCCACCAGTAATGAATATACGGCCACACAAGCCGGATTGTATAGAGTGCGTTTTAAGAGAACAGCAACCGGCAATTGGAGCGATTGGACGCCCAATCCTATTTCAATTACCGTAAAAGCTTCCTGCTCTGCGGATACTGCGTTTGCAGAGCATTTTGAGACAGTACCTGTTACCTACAGTGCTACTACGCCCTATGCAAAAAGCCAATTTGATTGTGTGAACGGAGTGGTGCCTAATGCAACAGAATTATTCAGTCATGATGGAACGGGAAGACAAGGGGGTGGTTTTTTAGTACACTATACCATGGCACACCCTAATTATACCTATACCTCTAACGATAAGGTTTGGGGTACCTCTAATTTGGTAACCGTATTGCCTAATACTAACTATGTGTTTAGTTTTTATTTAGCCAACCAATCCACCACAAGCCCAGCGCAAATTGTGCCTAAAATTAACGGCACTGCTTTAACCAGTTTTGTACAGGCAAGTGGACAGGGCAATGCCAGCTGGACGAAGTTTAGTTTTAACTGGAACTCTGGTGCTGCAACCACTGCAGATTTATCGCTACATAATCTGCTTGCAGTTACAACCGGAAATGATTTTGCGTTAGATGAAATTGCTTTTGTAAAACTAGCCGCATCATTACCTGCACAATGGGTAGATTTTACTGTGGCTAAACAAAACGAAACCGCTTCTTTAAAATGGGTAACCACCAACGAAATAAACAGCCACCATTACGAGGTTGAGCACAGTACCGATGGGGCCAATTGGGTAAAGGCCGGAACGGTGAATAGTGCAAACGGAATTGGTAATAATAATTATGCGTTTATACACAGTGTGCCTGCAAAAGGTATTAATTACTATCGCATCAAACAGGTAGATGTTGATGGCCGTTACCAGTATTCTGTTATTAAGCGTATTGTATTTGGAAAAACAAGCAGCTTATTGGTTTACCCTAACCCAACAAAAGATAAAGTAAGCATACAAACAAATGGGGTATTAAAAGCTGTAACAGTTTATAATACTGCCGGGCAACTAATGTTGCAGCAAACCTTTAGCAACAGTACTGCTGGCCGCGTACATGATGTTTCTGTTAGCCAGTTACAAAAAGGCATCTATATTTTACAAATAACTGCAGCTAACGGAACTATTGAGAATTTAAAACTGGTAAAAGAATAATTAAAGCAGTTTAAATTATAGCAAAAGGGCTTCTTTAAAGAAGCCCTTTTATATTTATGTAACCAGCTGTAAAGCTTTACCAGGCATTGTTGCGTCGCACACTTCAGCTTACGTATTTTAAATGGGCACAACCTAAACCAAATGTTGAAGGGTGCGACGCAACGGCTGTTGCTAGTAGCACTATGGCTGGTAACAACATAAAAAAACCGCATTGTGCGGTTTTTTTATTTAACAGGAATTTCTTTAGAAAGCGTTTCAAAGAAATGCTCCAGCTGCTGGAACATATCTTTAAACCAGGGTATTACTACACCCAGTGTATTTATAACTTTTGGCCCCCATGGCTGAATGAAATTATAGGTTTTAGATGCGGCAATGGTTTGAGGTGTTATAAAATTTATCTGAATTGCATAAAATAACAACACACTAAAAACAATAGTATATAAAGCTATATAAAGTACAATACCACCAATTCTATTGGCCCAGCCAAGCATAGCAAGCTCTGCAGTTTTTTGTACAGCAGCGCTGGCCAGGCGCACCAACAACACTACCACAATAAATACTGCTGCAAAAGAAACAACAGGTAACCATTGTGCTGTAATGTGTACACTGTCTTTTAAATAACTGGCTGCAACTGCACTTAATTTAATAGCTGCTGCAAGCCCAACAATAATAGCTATGATAGAAAAGATAGCTACTATTAAGCCTTTTGTATAGCCTTTGTAAACAGCTATAGCCAGTAAGACAATGTAAATGATATCTATAAGCATACATTATTTTGTAAGCAGCTCTTTTACCACGGCGCTAATGGTTTTACCATCGGCCTGGCCTGCCAGTTGTTTTGATGCAACACCCATAACCTTACCCATCTCTGCAGCACTAACTGCGCCGGTTTCAGCAATTATTTTTTCAATAATGGGTTTTAAAGCAGCGGCATCTAATTGCTGGGGTAAAAATTTTTCTATTACAGCAATTTCTTCTTCTTCTTTTTGTGCCAGGTCTGCACGGTTTTGCTGCTGATAAATGGTTAAAGAATCTTTACGCTGCTTTACCAGTTTTTGCAATAATTTAATTTCATCTTCTTCTTTAATTTCTCCGCCAGCACCTTCTGCAGTTTTAGCTATAATAATAGCGGCTTTAATAGCACGCAAGCCCCTCAGGCCTGCTTCGTCTTTTGCTTTCATAGCATCTTTCATTGATGCCATTATTTTTTGTTCTAAACTCATACTATAAATAATTACTATTTTAAAGTTAGGCCTTGTTTTCTTTTACCTGCTGTTCTCTAAACTTATTATAAAAGGTTTTAGCAAAGTTTTTAAGATCGTTGGTAAGCTCATCGTTTTTAGTGGCCCGGTGAAAAGTGTCGGCCATGGTTACCATGGTTTGATAATAAAAATCAGCCATTTCGTCAACCATCATTTGTTTGGTCCATAAGTCTATGCGCATGGCGGTTTTGTCGGCGCCATCCCAAAAAGAAATCATCATGGCTTTGCATTGCTGGGCCATATCTGCATTGCTGTCGCTGGCATTCCAGCTTATTTGTTCAGGCACTTTATCGGTATCCAAAAAAACATCAATTGTAATGGTAGATTTATTCATAACGTTTAAATAAGTGGGCAAAGTTAGCAGAATTAAAAAAAATGTGCTTAATTATTACACTTGGCTAACTATAAAATCTCTTAGCTCTTGCAGCATTGTATTGGCATTAATCTTACAGGCTTCTTTATTACGGCTGGCAAGGGTATTCTTTAGGTTTTCATCTTTATATAATAAACTAATGGCGTCATAGAGCTCCTCCTGAATATTATCCTTTGAAAAATAGGAAGCAGCGGGTGCCAGTTGTTTGCTTGCTGCGGTATCTATAGCAATAACAGCGGTATCTGTTTGTGCGGCCATTAAAATGGGAAAGCTAAGCTCATTATTGGTATTAACGTCAATATATGCATACGCACAATGCATCAGCTTTTCAAACGCTTCTGGTTCTGGCTGCTCTATTACCGCTACATCGTGCCGGTACTTATAAGTTTTTAATTTTTCTTCTAATTCTTCAGTAAGCGGATTTTGTTCAGTTATCAGTAGCAACTTCATATCGCTTAATTGCCGCTTTTTAAATTGTGAGAAGGCTTTTAAAATAGCAATATAAACGGTTAGCGTATCTACATTGCCAGCCATTAGAAAGTATTCTCTGCCTGCCGTGTAAGAAATTTTCAAACTCTCTTTTTCAGACCAAGTAAGAGTTTCAGAACTACTATTAACAACCGGCGGTAAAATCTTTTTGGTATGTATTGATTTATTGATGAACAGCCCATAGTGGTGGTTGGTAAAAGCAACACTTGCAACCGGCTTATTTTTTTTGCGTTTAAAAATAAGCACCTGTTCTTTTTCAAACCTAATTATTGCATCTGGGTTTTGTTGTTGTACAATATTATTAAGCCGGCTTGTTTTAAGCCAGTTAAACCCGGTTGCTTTTGTATATATAGTTTGGCTGTTATCTGGCAAGGCTTGGTTTTGTTGCATACTGGTTACAATTACCAGTTCATCGCCCGTAAACTGCTTTGCATAAAGCAGCATCAAATGCTCAAAAAAAGCGGCTCCCGGCTCACTTAATTCAATTGTAAAGGCAAAATCTACTAAAATCTTCATAAGTAATAATACCAGTAAAAAAACGTTTTAAATGTGTACCCTTAGTTGGATTTCTTTTAAAAACCTGAAAACCAATACTCGTTGCACAATTGTGCAGCACAAAGATGCATCCTGTTTCGGAATTTACGGTTCGTCGAAATTAGGTACTAACCCTTTGTAGTGGCATTGTTTTTGGGATACATTTGATTGATAATCCACATCCCGATTCACCAAAATACTGTACCTATGAAACAACATTACACTAAAATCCCTTTATTCCTGTTGTTCTTTACATTTTTAATTTATCATTCAAATGTAAAAGCACAGTGTAGCTGCTCTGGTGGAGCCGCACCGCTTACGGTGGTGTATGATACTTCAGGCCTTATTCCACCTGCTAACGATTCTACTATTTACAATTTTCCTCAATTCAACCCATCTACGGGCACATTAGTATGTGTTAATCTGGAAGCTTGGGTAACTGCCATTGTAAGAATGCGGTTGGAGAACGATGAAATTTATCCCATTGAGTACCGCATCCGTTACAACAGAACAGATAGAATTACTGGTACCGGATTGAGTACTGCCATGCAAAACTCTTTAACCAAAAACTATGGTCCTTACTCGCTAACAGAATCTGATGGAAATTATTTTTCTGGTACCGACTTTAAAGCAATCGGTCCGGATACAGTATTGAACAATAAGCTTATTTCAACTACCATTTCAAGTAACGTAGCACCTTTTTTGGGTAATGGAGTGGTATCTTATTCTTACCGCGTTTCCGGTACCACACAGGTTACCGGCAGTACTAATTATATTTTTTCTATTAATTCAATAGACCGTTTACGGTTTCGCTTAACCTATCAATATTGCCCAAACAACCTGTTAGCGGCTTCAATAAAAGAATTTGCAGCAGTTAAAAAATCCGCTGATGCAGTTCAGTTAAGTTGGATAACAGAAAACGAGGAGAAAACAAATAGTTACGATATAGAAGTAAGCAAAGATGGCCGCAATTATAAAAGTGTAATTACCAAAATTGCCGTTGCAGCCAATGCTGCCGCTAACTACCAGCATATTTATAACCTTGCTGCAACAGATGGTGGCAAACTTTTCTTTCGCATAAAACAAAAAACCATACAAGGCACAAGAGTGTCTCCAGTTCAAATATTGGTTTTAGATGAGGCAACACAAAGCTTTACCGTGTATCCCAACCCTGCTCATAAACACTTTAATATAGAATGGAGCCAGCCACAAACCGGCCCTATACAGGTAGAGGTTGTAAACAGCATGGGCCAGCAGGTATTTAGTAAAAATTATAACCTTAACGGCAATACCCTTATGAGTGTAGATTTGCCCAATACCATTGGTCCGGGTTTATATTATATTAAAACCAAAGACCCTCAAACCAAAATACAACAGTTAACAAAATTGGTTATAAACTAAAAAGCTATTATAAACAGCAAAACTGCCCCGGCAACGGGGCAGTTTTTTTATGCAATAGGGGCTTGCATTTAGCGTTTCTTTACTACTTTTGATTTTTCAAGCTATTTAAACAGTATTTTTGAATCTGGCATTTGTAACTCCATTGGGGCATCGTTGCGTCGCACACTTGTGCTGCAACTCTTTGAGCAACGCCTTTTTTATAAAAACTCGCAAAAGAAAATAATTTATACCTTTTTGTGGTCCACTTAGCCAGTAAAACAAATAGAATAAACTGCATTTAAAATTTTATGGAATATAATACCACCCGCAACCGGCTTATTATGCGTGAATATGGCAGGCATATTCAAAAAATGATTGAATACCTGTTAACCATTGAGGATAAAGAAAAGCGCCAAAAAAATGCGCATACCTTAATAGAGCTGATGGGATTTTTAAACCCACACCTCAAAAATGTAGAGGACTTTCGCCATAAACTATGGGATCATTTGTTCTTAATATCAGATTTTAATCTGGTGGTAGAATCACCCTATCCCATTCCAACAGAAGAAACATTAAAAGCAAGGCCAGCGCCACTGCCTTATCCCAAGCGCTACCCTAAATTCTCTCACCTGGGTAAAAACCTTGAAATTGTAATTAACAAAGCACTAAAAGAAGAAAACCCTGACAAGAAATTAGGCTTTGCCAACGCCATAGCTTATTATATGAAGCTGGCCTATAACAACTGGCATAAAGAACTGGTACATGATGATGGCATTCAATCTGAATTAACCAATTTAACTGAAGGGCAGCTTACATTTACTAATACCCCATTTGTAAAAGCTAACCGGTATAATGAAGAGAGCCGTGAAAACCGGGGCGGCTATGGAGATTACCGGAATAAACGCAATCAAAAATTTCAGCCCCGTGGCGGTAGTAACGACCGCAGAGATAACCGGGGAGGTAATAACGACCGCCGCGATAATAGAAACGGTGGCGGCGGTAACAACCCTAATAATAAGTTTAATAAAAAACGCTTTAAATAAAACCATTAAAAACCCTCTTTCTTTAAAGAGGGTTTTTTGTTTTAGATATATTTGCGCTAATTAAAGTAACAACAACCAAAAAAGTTGCTGCAACTACTGCCGTTGAAGTGCTTGCGACGCAACGATGCTCACCGGAGTGCTAAGGCCGGTAAAAACAAAATTCTATGAATGCATTTGAAGTAACCGGCGGAGTAAAATTGCAAGGTGCCATTACCCCGCAAGGCGCAAAAAACGAAGCATTGCAAATTATTAGTGCTGTATTGCTTTCGCCAGAACCTATTACTATTAGCAATATTCCAGATATTTTAGATGTTAATCTGTTAATAGAATTGCTGGGCGATATGGGCGTGAGTATTGAAAGACCGTTGCGGGACACCTGTATTTTTAAAGCCGATAATGTAAATATTGATTATCTGCACAGTGAAGCTTTTAAAAAGAAAAGCGGCCGTTTACGTGGCTCGGTAATGTTGGCAGGGCCTATGCTGGCACGTTTTAAAAAAGCATTTATACCAAAACCCGGTGGCGATAAAATTGGCCGCCGAAGGTTAGATACACATATTATTGGCTTTGAAAAATTGGGAGCCAGTTTTACCTATCATGCAGATGAAGGTTTTTTTCACTTAGATGGTAGTGGGTTAAAAGGTACTTACATTTTATTGGATGAGCCCTCTGTTACCGGTACTGCCAATATTGTAATGGCAGCCGCAATGGCTAAAGGCATTACTACAATTTACAATGCAGCTTGCGAGCCTTACTTACAACAACTATGTAATATGCTGGTGCGTATGGGTGCAAAAATCAGCGGCATTGGCAGTAATCTTTTGTCAATTGAAGGGGTAGATTATTTAGGCGGCACACAACACCGCATGCTGCCAGATATGATTGAAGTAGGCTCTTTTATTGGCTTAGCTGCAATGACACAAAGCGCTATTACCATAAAAAATGCGGGCCTTGATTACCTGGGTGTAATACCAGAAAAATTTAAGCAGTTGGGTATTACTATGAATTTTGTAGGAGATGATATTGTAATACCCGAACAAGAGGTATATGAAATTCAAACCTTTTTAGATGGCTCTGTGCTTACAATCTATGATCATCCGTGGCCGGGCTTTACGCCAGATTTGCTAAGCATTGTATTGGTGGTGGCAACCCAAGCCCGTGGTTCTGTATTGGTACATCAGAAAATGTTTGAGAGCCGTTTGTTTTTTGTAGACAAGCTGATTGATATGGGGGCACAAATTATTTTATGCGATCCCCACCGTGCAGCTGTTATTGGCCTTGGCAGAGAGCAACCCTTACGCGGCATAACCATGAGCAGTCCGGATATAAGAGCTGGTGTGTCTTTATTAATTGCTGCATTAAGTGCAGAAGGGAAAAGTATCATTCAAAACATAGAACAAATAGACCGTGGCTATCAATATATAGACGAACGCCTTAAAAATTTAGGTGCACAAATAAAACGTATTCAAAATTAATAATGAGTTTTACTGCAGGCAATAAAATTATCATCATAACAGCTCCTTCAGGGGCAGGTAAAACTTCTATTACCCAATATTTACTAAAGCTGTATCCGCAGTTGGCTTTTTCTGTATCTGCTGCTACAAGAAAGGCAAGGGGTAGTGAAGTGCATGGTAAAGACTATTATTTTTTAACTGCAGCAGATTTTAAGCAACGCATACAGGCCAATGCGTTTATAGAATGGGAGATGGTGTATGAAGGCAAATATTATGGAACGTTGAAAAGCGAGCTGCAACGTATTTGGCAAAACAACCAGGTGCCAATGCTAGATATAGATGTGAAAGGTGCTATACATGTGCAACAGCAGTTTCCGGGTGCTGCCATGTCTTTATTTATACAACCCCCTTCAGTAGAAGAATTGAAACGCCGGCTGGAAAGCCGCGGTACTGAAACAGCAGAAAGCCTGCAAGACCGCGTTAATAAAGCGGCGTATGAAATTTCTTTTAAACACCATTTTGATTATGTAATTGTAAACGACGATCTTGCCAAAGCCTGTGCTGTTGCAGCGCAACTAATAGATAAGTTTTTAGAATTATAGCCAGACTAATACTGGTAAGAGCCGCTTTTTTTATTTACTTTAGTGATATATGTTGATTACCGTAAATCTCATTTTTATTGTTGTTGTATTATCCATTTTACTTATCGGATTCTTTTCTGGTATTGAAGTAGCTTTTGTAAGCGTTAACCGGCTTACTGTAGAATTAAAAAGAAAGCAGGGTAAGAGCGGCGGTGTATTAATTGCAAAACTTTTAGAACAACCCTCTGGCTTTATTGGAATTACTTTGGTAGGCTTTAATATCTTTCTGGTTATTTATGGGTTATTAGTGGGTGAAACATTAAAGCCGCTTACGCCTTGGTTAAATAAAATTATCAATACACTACATGTGCCGGCTGCGGCTGTTTATATAGTGTTGTTGTTGTTAGAAATTTTAGTAGCCTCCATCATTATTATAGTATTAGCAGAATTTTTGCCCAAAGCAGTTTGGCGGGCTAAAAATGAATGGATTATTAGTTCAGTAATTGCTGCTATTATTGGCTTTTTTTACCGCATTTTTAACCCGGTGGCTAATATGTTTGTTGAAATTGCCAACTGGATTTTAAAATATGGCTTTAATGTTAGGGTTAATGAAAAAAAAGATGCTTTTACCCGTGCCGATCTGGAACATTTTTTTCAACAGAGCCGGGAAGAAGATGAAGCAAGCCAGGAGTTGAATACAGAGCTTTTTGAAAATGCATTAACCCTTTCTTCTACTAAAGTGCGGCAGTGCCTGGTGCCCCGCAAAGAAATTATTGGTATAGACAGCAAAGCCAGTATGGATGATTTAAGAAACAAACTGGTAGAAACCAAACTGAGTAAGTTGGTGGTTTTTGAGCAGAGCATTGATCATATTATTGGTTATATACACCAACTGGATTTGTTTAAAAAGCCGGCTGCTATTAAAGATATTCTTTTACCCATTCCTGCTGTGCCCGAAAGCATGAGTGCTTCTGACCTTATTAATAAATTTACTAAAGAACGAAAAAGCATTGCATGGGTGGTAGATGAGTTTGGTGGCACTGCCGGTATTGTTACCATGGAAGATTTACTAGAGGAAATTTTTGGTGAGATACAGGATGAGTATGATATGGATGAATTTGAAGAAAAGCAATTGAACGAGGAAGAATATCTTTTTGCCGGCCGGTTGGAACTTGATTACCTGAAAGAGAAATACAACCTTGAGTTTAATGATGAGGCGGGTGCAGAAACCTTATCTGGCTACATTATTGAACAATACGAAAGAATACCCCGCCGTAAAGAACGTATTATAATTAACAACTACGAGTTTGAAGTGCTTAATGTAAGTGACACCCGCATAGAAATGGTGAAACTGAAAATACTAAAATAATTTTCCTTCTTTAGCGTACATCAAAATCTATAACCACTTCATCTGTTAAAGGGTGGCTTTGGCAGGTTAATATAAAGCCCTGTGCTACTTCCTCTGGTTCTAAAGCCCAATTTACATCCATTGCTACCTGGCCGCTAATTAGTTTTGCCCGGCAGGTACAACAAACACCGCCTTTGCAGGCATATGGTAAATCTAACCCCTGCTGCAACGCGGCTTCTAATACGGGTATGCCCTGTTGAGATAGGTTGAACGAAGTGCTGCGGCCATCTAATTTAATGGTTACCGTGCTGGTGTTATTGTTTGCGGCAGTGCTTAGGTTGTTTGAGGCAACTGTTGTTTTAATACCCGGTGTAGTAAACAATTCAAAATGTATTGCTTTTTTTGAAACACCACTTTGCTGCAGCCAGTTGCTTACATCAAAAATCATGGCTTCTGGCCCGCAGATGAATGCTTCATCTATGGCACCAAGGTTCAGCAGTTTTTCACTTAATAGATGGCACTTGTCAATATCAATTCTGCCATGGTTAATAGCAGCGTCTGTTTTTTCGCGGCTTAGTATGTGTATTAAATGAAAGCGATTGATGTATTTGTTTTTTAACCCTTCCAGCGCTTCAAAAAAAATAATACTGTTGCGGCTTTGATTACCATACACCAACGTAAACTGGCTTTGCGGCTCTTGCTGCAGTGTTGCTTTGATAATAGAAAGAATAGGCGTAATACCGCTGCCTGCAGCAAAAGCCAGGTAGTTTTTTTTGTGTTGCCCATTAAGCGGGGTAAAAAATTTACCGGTGGGGGGCAGCACTTCAATAATATCTCCGGCTTTTAATGTTTCGTTGGCGTAAGTTGAAAACAAACCCTGCGCTACTTTTTTTATAGCTACTCTTAATTCTTTTTCATGCGGTGCTGTACAGATAGAATACGAACGCCGCTGCTCCTGTCCGTTTATAATGGCTTTAAGGGTTATGTTTTGCCCTTGTGTAAATGAAAACTTATTGGTTAATTCTGGCGGAACGATAAAAGATACGGAGACACAAGAAGGTGTTTCTGTGCGTACTTCTTTTACCACTAATGGATGGAAATGAATTGACATAGCAAGCAAATTTACCTGACCTTAGTAAACGCTGCCAAGATAAGTACAAATAATTGAACAGTGGCCATGGTAATGATGAACAAAATGTTTTACCTGCCGGGTAAACTACTGCCGCCGAAGAGTGCGACGCAATCCCGAAGTTTCGGGACTGAATAAACACTACACAGCGGGCTCATTATTTTTTTAAACCCTCTACCAATATCAACACCATATTTTCTTCCAGTTCTTCTCCGCTAATACGTTTGGTGCTGCGGTGCCAGCTTTCTATACCGCTTACTGCATGCAATAAAATGAGTACTGCTGTTGGGGCATCAATTTTTTTAATATCTCCGGTTTGTATGCCAGCTTCTATAATATTAGCCAAACGCTGGCGATATGTGCGGCGTTGTGTTTGAAAATTTGATAGATAAGGATCGGTCAGGTGTTTCCATTCACGGTCGCTTACATACACTTCTTCGTAATGGTTTACCATTTGTTGAATATGAAAGCGTAAAATAGCTTCTACTTTACTGATAGCAGATTGGTTACTGGCTTCTACCTTATCTAAATGAGTGGTAAATTTATTGGCAACATCAAAACAAATTTCCTGTAAAATTTCTGCTTTAGAGGTAATATGGTTATACAAGCTGGCAGCTTCTACGCCTACCTGCTCTGCCAAATCTCTCATAGAGGCGGCTGCAAATCCCTTCTCTCTGAAAAGGCGGGCTGCAATTTCAATGATAGTGTCTTTGCGGGTGCTGTTTTTACGTTGTCTGATCTTTGCCATAGTGCCAAAGATAAACTAAGATTAAAATAAGAATAAAATATGATGTAGATTTTTTGAGCCAATCAGCAGAACTTTTTGCAACAGCCTTGCGTCGCACACTTGTACTGTACGGCTTTATTCAGCTTTTTGCGTCTTTGTGCGTTTATATAGCAGGTTAATAATGCAGCCATCTTGCAATCACCATTAAAATGCAGTAGGTTTGCACGCCGAAAGCCCCACCCCTTGGGCTATACATAAGTATTAAAACTTCCCGGCAGGGGCGGGAATTTTGTAAAAATCTAACACATGTCTTTAATTGTTGTAGGCTCTATGGCTTTTGATGCTATAGAAACACCGTTTGGTAAAAGCGATAAAATTATTGGTGGCGCCGCCACATACATTGCCTGGAGTGCCAGCAATTTTACACGCCCCATTAAACAAATTTCTGTAGTTGGTGGAGATTTTCCGGAAGAAGAATTATCCTCTTTAAATGCAAGGGGTGTTGAGTTAGAAGGTGTGCAAATAAAGAAAGATGAAAAGTCTTTTTTCTGGAGTGGTAAATACCACCTGGATATGAACAGCCGCGATACCTTGGTTACAGAGCTTAACGTACTGGCTAATTTTGACCCCGTAGTACCAGAAAGCTATCAGGGTGCAGAATACCTGATGCTGGGTAACCTGGTGCCTGCTGTGCAGCTAAGCGTTATTAAACAACTAAAGCAACGCCCCAAGCTGATTGTAATGGACACCATGAACTTTTGGATGGAAGTGGCGATGGATGATTTAAAGAAAACCATTGCAGAAGTAGATGTGTTGTTGGTAAATGATAGTGAAGCCCGCCAGTTAAGCGAAGAGTTTTCTTTAGTAAAAGCAGCCCGTAAGATTATGGCAATGGGCCCCAAATATTTAATTATAAAAAAGGGTGAGCATGGTGCTTTGCTGTTTCATGGCAACGAAGTGTTTTTTGCACCTGCCTTACCGTTAGAAGAAGTATTTGACCCCACCGGCGCCGGAGATACTTTTGCAGGTGGTTTTATTGGCCATATTGCCCGCACCCGAGATATCTCTTTCAGCAATATGAAAACAGCCATTATTGTCGGCTCTGCCATGGCCAGTTTTTGTGTAGAAAAATTTGGTACGCACCGTTTAAAAGAAATAAGCCGTGCAGATATTGACCAGCGCATACAGCAGTTTGTGCAACTGGTAAATTTTGATATTGAGTTGGTATAAACTAAAGCAGACAGATAAATAAAAACCCGGTTCAAAAAAACCGGGTTTTTTATTGGTGATACTAGCTGTTTTACATGCTAAAAAAAATTCATTTATTTCACCAGCTTCAGCTCGTTTATAATATTGGTGGCACCGCCCAATTTATCAATACACCAAAGCACATAACGCACATCCACACAAATGGTCCGGTTCAGTTCTTTATTAAAAGAAATTTTATGGCCAATGGCTTCATAGTTACCATCAAAAGCCAAACCAATTAAATTACCATTGGCATCTATAACAGGGCTGCCGCTGTTGCCCCCTGTTATATCGTTGGTGGTTATAAAAGATATCACCAAATCGTTGCGGCTTTTATCAATGTATTGTCCAAAGTCTTTTTTATTAGCTGCTTCAATTAAATTATCCGGCAGGTCAAACTCATAATCTCCGGGTTTGTATTTTTCTAGTACGCCTTTCATGGTGCACACATAATCATATTTAACCGCATCGCGGGGCTCGTAACTTTTTATGTTACCAAAACTAACCCGCATGGTAAAAGTAGCATCGGGGTACATTTTTTTTGCTTTAACCGTATCCATTTGCAGAATGCCTTTTAAATACAACCGGCCCAAA
>REAR01000210.1 GCA_004295245.1 Sphingobacteriales bacterium
GATGCTTTACTACAACCAGAACCCGGGGCTGTTATTGATGCTACTAATTACGAAATGTTTTTTGTTTTATATGCTGATGATGAATTGAATAATGAAGAGAAAGCGGCTGTAGAACAGTTTGTGTACCAGCATCCCCAATATCAGGCCGATTTTGAATGGTATCAGCAAATAAAATACACCCCTGCTACAGCTATTATTTTTGAACACAAAGAAAGCTTGTACCGCAAAGAAGAGCAGGAAAGAAGGGTAATACCTATTCGCTGGTGGCGGTATGCCGCTGCGGCAGCAGTAATTGTGCTGACCGGTATATTTTGGTTATTACAACAAGGCCCTGTTACAAACCCTATTGATGGAACGCAAACCCTTGCTGGCAACACTACTATTGACAATGGTACAAAAACCACTGACATTACCGCAACGCCAGCAGCAAGAGATACAGTTGTTATTAACAGCCCGGCCAACAATGAACTGGCGTTAAGTGCAACAAACACTAAAAGTAATACGCTGGTTACTATTGTAAAATCTGTGCACAATAATATTGCTGCCAATAGTAATAAAACAGTGCCTGAAGTTAATGAAGCCGCAGTTGCAGCAAACGATATTATGACCAGGGTTAGCACACCAGAAATTATAAACAACAGCAGCATAGATAGAATTACAAATAGCAAGAACACAGCGTCTGTAAATGGAAGTGTTAATATAGATGCACCAGCAGTTTATTTAAACCCGGATGCCAACGAAGCGGCAGAAACAGGTAACACTAATGTGTATGCAAGCTATGCATCTGATAACAAATTAGAAGTACTCAATACTTCTGTAAGTAAGAAAACGCCTTTACGTGGTTTAATACGTAAAGCCACCCGCCTGGTAACCCACCGCACCGATGATGAAGGCAAAAGAAAAGGCTTACTGATTGGCAACTTTGAAATAGCTATGAAATAATATAAAACTTTAAACAGAAATTGTATGCGTAAATTTTATGTAACACTGGCATTGATATGTACGGCCTTTGCCACGGAAGCCCAAACAGATAGCACTAAAACACCCGCCGCAGACACTATACGAATTGGGAGTATGATTATTATTAAAAAAGGTGATGGCAAATACGATAACGGAGAAGTGAAAATTAATCGCCGCACCAAGAAAAATGAAAACGTAAGTACTAATTGGTTTATAGTAGATCTTGGTTACTCAAACTTTACTGATAAAACTAATTACACTGCTTTACAAACCAGTATGCCTGGTATTAATGAAGATTGGTTTAATCTGCGCAATGGTAAATCTACCAACGTTAATATCTGGATTTTTATGCAACGTTTGAATATGATTGAACATGTGGTTAACCTTAAATATGGTATGGGCCTTGAGCTGAATAATTATCGGTATACTGAAAAATTACGCTACGATAAAACCACCAGCAAATTTTATTTAGATGCTGCTGCAGATAACAACTACAGTAAAAACAAACTGGCAGCAGATTATTTAACCATCCCCCTGATGTTGAATTTTAATTTTACACCCAGAAATGATAACAACAAATCTTTTGGATTTAGTGCCGGTGTAAGTGGTGGCTTTCTATATTCATCTCGCCAAAAAACAATTACCAGTAAAGAAGGCAAAGAAAAACTACACGATGATTTTGACCTGCAGCCATTTAAGTTGAGTTATATTGCTGAGTTGCAATTAGGTCCTATTAAACTATATGGCTCACTGGCTACAAAAAATAT
This sequence comes from Sphingobacteriales bacterium, assembly GCA_004295245.1. Classification (GTDB taxonomy): domain Bacteria; phylum Bacteroidota; class Bacteroidia; order Chitinophagales; family Chitinophagaceae; genus JACMLD01. The sequence goes on from REAR01000210.1 coordinate 1,728, forward strand.
GTTTAAGAAAAATTTAGACCAAACGCCTTTTAATATTGGTTTCCGGTTAAGTAACTGGTAAATCGTTACTAAAAACACAGTAACAATCTCTCTCTCGTGTCATTGTGTTTTTTAAAGGCGAAAGCAATTGCTTTCGCTTTTTTATTTGACGCCCGTTTCTGGCAGGTTCTTAATAAATATATCTTGCTGCGGAAAGGGAATAGTAATATTATTGTCTTTAAACGTCTTATACAGTTCTTCTAATACAAGGCTTTTTAAAGAAGCTGATTTATCAAAATCTGCTGTCCAAAACAATACACGCAGGTTAACGGCATTGTTTGCAAATTCATGGGTAAACACGTTATAACTTGGGAAGCGGGCCACTTCTTTATTGTTCTCTAATACAGTTGATATAAGCTCATTCACTTTAGCAAGGTCTGAACCGTAGGACACTCCAATAATAAGTTCAATACGACGGTAGTTATTACTATGCGTCCAGTTAAATAACTGCTGAGAAATAAAATTTCCATTGGGCACTATAATTTCAGCGCCATCGTAGGTAGAAATTTTACTGCTGCGAATACCAATCTCTTTTACCGTTCCGGTATAATTGCCAACTTCAATAACATCTCCAATGTTCATAGGTTTTTCAAAAGCCAAAATAATTCCGCTGATGAGATTGTTTACAATATTTTGTAAGCCAAAGCCAATACCCACACCTAACGCTCCTATAACTATGGCAATTTTATCTGCTGAAAAACCGGCTGCTGCTATAGCAATAAAAAAACCAATACTTAAAATACCCAGCCTTAATAACAATACCCAAGACCCCAGTTTACTTTTTTGCGTGCTGGCAAAGGTTTGCTGTGTATTACCAAAAAATAGCGTTAATAATTTAGCCAGTGAATTAGACAACCATAAAATAAATGCAAATAAAAATATGCTGCCCCAATTAAATCTAAGACTGCCAATAGATCTTTGTTTATCTAAAATTGTTGCTATCCCTTCTATTAGTAATCCATAGAGATTTAGGTTCCACGCCAATGCCATACACCAACCAATAATGGCTACAAATCTTAATACCTTGGCTAATTTATTTTTTAAATCGTTATACCTGAATACTGCGTGAAAGCGGGTTTCCCGCATGGCTTCAGATTGCAGATATGCTGCTTCTAACACCAATTGTACCAGCACATGCAATGCAATAGCAGCTACTACGCCCATTACCGCAGCATTACCAAATACTTTTGCCAAAGAAAACCTACCAGTTATATTAAATAATACTGATAAAATATTACCTGCTACAAAAACCCATAATACATATTTACTAAACCAAGGCATGGCAGCTGCCGGTTGCTTAATTAAACGCAACATTAATAAACCCGTAACCACAGCGGCCATTGATAAACCCAACAGCCACCAACGCTCTCCCCATGATGAAGCAATTAATAAATTATCAATACCAAACAGCACATACAAGCCGCCAATAATTAACCAATACTTTTTAAAAACTGTCTGCCACTCATTCCACATTATTAATGTAATGCCCGCATACATCAGTAACCAAAGTAGCTCTACATAAACAGCCGGGGGATTTACGTATACAAAAGGCGCCAGAGCAAACAATATGGTAAGCCCAATTTGCCATAAAGGCTTTTTTAAATAATGTAATTGACTTGGTGCAGCCCCCTCAACAAGCTTACTAACTTTTCTTTTATTATAAAAAACCCAAACACAAAAAGCAATTACAAAAAACCACATTGTAGTTCTTGTCTTCCAACTGTACTGTATGTAATAGCCTAAAACTTCAACTGCTTTCTGGTACGATTCTTTTAATACTGTACCAAAACTCTTTTCATAATTAGCAAATTGCTCTTTCCACAACGGCGCTTCTTCTCTTCGCCACATAGTAAGAGTGCTGTTGTTAATGCGATAGTTTACATCGCTTAACATATCTGATGCCAACAGGTATTGAGTAAGCACCCGGTTTTGTAATACGCCAATTGTTTTAAGTGCAGCTGTTTTGGCAGAATCAGTCTGTTTTCTTTTTTGATACAGGCCCGTTAGTTGCTTCTTATATAAAATCAACAACGCACTATCGCTCCTGATACTTTTAAAAATAGGGTCTCTGGCCAGTTCATCCATTTCTTTAGCAATACCAGAAAGTTTACTGCCATAATCCAGTAATTTTTTTTGCCAGCCTGCAAGCGTTTTTTCTGTTTGAGAAAGGTATACAAAACCGGCTCGCAGGTTACGCAGGTTTACGCGGTCGCCATAAGTTTCTATCGTTTGTTTTAAAACAGCTATCTCATCTTCAATAGGGGGCAAATCATCTGCAATGGCAGTAGTATCAAACCCGCGTTTTAAAGTAGTATTAATTTTATTAAGTGATTCTGACAGTTTTTCAATCTTCAGCAACAGCGTGGTTACTGAAGTATCGGATGGTGTGATTGGTTTGTTCTCTGTTAACAGGCTATCTGTTTGCTCACTGGTAGTATCTGCTGGCTGTTGTGCCAGTAATGGAAGGGATAAAAAAAACAAGGCAGTAAATAAAAGCAGTTGTTTGCAGGCTAATGCGCTCCTCATTGTTATACTGTATTATAAGCAAAAAGGTAGTTCAAAAAAACAGTACAGTAAAATGAATTTAATCTGCAAATAATAAAAATAGCTTGCTTTATAACTTTTTGTTTACTAAAAAAGCACCAACCACCACCAGCAATATACCCAACAACTTTTGTAAAGACACCGGATTACCTTTCATACCCAGCAAGCCAAAATGATCCATTAATAAAGCGGTTAGCAACTGGCCGGCAACAATTAAAACAAACATATTAGCTGCGCCAATTTCTTTTACCGTAAACAATGCCACAAAAACTACAAACACACCCAACAACCCGCCACTAAATTTATACCAGTGCACATGGCTGTACAGGGCAGGGTTGGGCCAACTGTTTTTTGTAAACAAAACCATAATGGCCAACACCAGCGTGCCTCCCAAAAAAGAAATTAAACTGGCTACTAGTGGGTTGCCAATTGCCAATCGTAGTTGGCTATTAATACCCGCCTGTATAGTTATAGCCACACCCACCAATACAGGTAGCAGATAGAAAAGTGTTTTCATTATTTTCGTATTACATTTACTAACAAAAATACTTTATTCAATGGCATATAACGTAATTGATATTGAAGGTATAGGACCTACCTACGCAGAAAAATTAGCAGCCAGCGGTATTAAAACCACTTCAGACTTATTAGAAAAAGGCGGCAGCAAATCGGGCCGCTCTCATATTGCCACAGCAACCGGTATTCCAGAGTCGCTCATTCTTACCTGGGTTAATCATGCTGATCTGTTTCGTATAAAAGGTATTGCCGGACAGTTTTCTGAATTGCTTGAAGCAGCCGGTGTAGACACGGTAAAAGAATTTGCCACCCGCAACGCAGAAAACCTGCATAAAAAATTAGTAGATACCAACCAGCAGTTTGGCTTAAGTGGTAAAGTACCCGCAGTTGAAAGTTTGCAAGAAATGATTGATCAGGCAAAGACACTGGATGCTAAAGTAAGCCACTAATTTTTATAGGTTACCAGCTTGGGTACTACTATTAAGCACCGTTGCGTCGCACCCTTCAGCTGAAGTTTGCGGCGCAACGGTACTGCCATTATCCCAAACGTTTAGAACTACTGCCGGAAAAAAATACTATACACCAATATGCTGCAGCCATTTTACCAGGATAGTTTAATTGAAGCCGGTTGCGATGAAGCAGGCCGTGGTTGCTATGCCGGGCCGGTATTTGCAGCTGCTGTTATATTGCCAAAAAAATTTCATCACCCGCTACTAAACGATTCTAAAAAACTAAGCGAAACGCAACGTTACCTGCTGCGGCCAATAATAGAAACCGAAGCCATTGCTTTTGCAGTTGCACAATGCAGTGTTGAGGAAATTGATACCCTAAATATTTTGAAAGCTTCTTTTACAGCCATGCACAAAGCCATTGCACAATTGAAACCACAACCCGCTTTGTTGTTAATAGATGGCAACCGGTTTATTAATTATGAAAAAACACCACACCACTGTATTATAAAAGGAGATGGCTTGTATGCCAGCATTGCCGCTGCCAGCATTTTGGCAAAAACATATCGCGATGATTATATGCTGCAATTACACCCACAGTTTGCGCATTACGGTTGGGATAGGAATAAAGGCTACGGCACCGCACAACACCGTGATGCCATTGCAACAAATGGCATTTGCCTGCACCACAGAAAAAGCTTTAATATTTTACCTGCACAGCAAGAAATATTTTAAACCGGTTAAACTTTTTACCTGGTAATGCTTCTTATTACTGTTACTTTTTTAAATAACAATTAATAATGATTACCATGAAAACGAAATTATTTTTACTGTTTACACTTGCAATAGGCTTATCTGTAAGTAACGTGAATGCGCAAACCTTAAGAGGTAAATCCCGTCACGAGCAACAGCGCATTAAACAAGGTGTAAAATCTGGCGAGTTAACTAAAGGAGAGGCCGTTTTACTGGCAAAGCAACAACGTAACATACGCAAAGACATTCGCTTTGCTAAAACCAACAATGGCTCTATTGGCCCGGTAGAAAGAAGGCATATAAAAAAAGAGCAAAGAATGGCCAGCCGTAATATTTATCGTTTAAAACATAATAATAGAGACAGAAGTTAACCATCAAAAACCTAATCCGTTTAAAACATCCTGCCTTATCAGCAGGATATTTTTTTAACCTTGTTTAACGTTAAAGCAACTGCTTTGGGCCTTTACTTACAAAGATGTTTTTTTGATTTTATTGCAGCTGCCAAAGCAAACAATAACGGTACAGCTTTTCTTTAGAAAGCCACCGCCACCAGAATTTCACTTTAGTAGCTAATTTATATTTACAAAAGGTTTTAGCCCCTTCACAGATACAGACTATACCAACCGCAGTGGTTTAGCAGATGGATACAATGCAGACTTGTGGTTATGGAATGCCGGTGTGACAAAAACAAGTTTTTTAAAAAAAGCAGTGCTGCGTTTTCAGGTGTATGATTTATTAAATCAGAACATAGGCATAAACCGTGGCACCCGTCAAAACTATATACAGAATAGCGAGTACAAGGTATTACGCCGTTTTTGCCAATTTAGTTTTACTTATAGCATTAACTGCTTTGCAGAAAAAAATATAGCAACGCCGCGCCAGCGTGACAACAATATTCAGATAATAGGACCACCCAGAGGCAGAGGAATGTAATTACAGTTGTTTATACTTCCATAACATTAAATTTACAATAGGGTAATAATGCTGGCATAGCATTGCAGCCTAAATAAACTGCAATGAGAAAAGCCTTTTTTGTATTAAGTATTGGAGCCCTATCAATCCTATCGTGTAAAAAAAATAGTGACGCTCCATTTTTTGTAAATGAAGATGCTGGTGCCTTTAGTGAAGTGGGCAGCATTGATTTAGGCGATGCTGGTGCCGCAGAAATAAGCGTATTTGACCCACAAACCAACCGCCTTTTTGTGGTTAATAACAGCACCGTTAATAAAATTGATGTTGTTGATCTGGCAGATCCAACTAACTTAAAATTGATTACCAGCATTAGCCTTACTTCTTATGGTGGTGGTGTAAACAGTTTAAGCGTATACAACGGAAAACTGGCAGCCGCCATTGAAGCCAGCAACAAACAAGATAATGGTAAAGTAGTGGTATTTAACACCAGCGATTACAAAGAAGTAAAAATAATTAACGTAGGTGCCTTGCCAGATATGGTTACTTACTCACCTGATGGGTCTTTTATTTTAACCGCTAATGAAGGAGAACCATCGGCAGATTATACCATAGACCCCGTAGGTTCAGTTTCTGTTATAGAAGTAAATAATAACTATGCCGTAACCACTATAGATTTTAGCAGCTTAGCCTCTCAGCAAGCAGCATTGCAAACAAAAGGGTTTCGCATATTTGGGGTAGGTAACAATTTTGCAAAAGATATAGAGCCAGAATATATTGCTGTTGCTGCAGATAGCAAAACAGCTTGGGTTACCCTGCAGGAAAACAATGGCATTGCTAAAATAAATCTCTCGTCTAAAACCATTACCGATATTTTTCCGTTGGGTTTTAAAGATTACAATACAGATGCCAATGCCATTGATGCCAGCGATAAAGATGCCGCCAGTACATTTAAAAAATGGCCGGTAAAAGGTATTTATCAGCCCGATGCTATTGCCGTTTTTACAAATGGCGCTACCCCTTACTTATTTACAGCTAACGAAGGTGATGCCCGAGAGTACACGGCATTAACAGAAGCAAAAAGAGTAAAAGATATTACATTGGATACTACTGTTTTTCCGAACGCTGTTACTCTAAAAACAGATGCGCAACTGGGCCGTTTAAATATTACCAATACGTTGGGCGATACTGATAAAGACGGAGACTTTGATGAGCTTTATTCTTTTGGCGCCCGTTCTTTCAGCATCTGGAATGGCTTAACCGGTGCACCTGTTTTTGATAGTAAAAATGATTTAGATGCCCGTTGCATAAGCGCCGGTGTGTATGATGATAACCGCAGTGATGATAAAGGTGCCGAGCCAGAGGGCATTACCATTGGTAAAGTGGGTAATAAAACCGTTTTATTTGTAGGGTTAGAACGTGCAGACGCTGTGGCCATTTACGATATCACCAATACCACCGCTCCGGTTTTTTTACAGCTTATAAAAACAGGTGATGCACCTGAAGGTGTATTATTTATACCAGCAATCAATAGCCCAATAAAAAAATCATTGCTTATTGTAAGCAGCGAAAATGATGGTGTGGTTAAAATATATCGGCCTGCCACATTATAAATACCATAACCCTTAATCCGTTACGGCAGGTGCAAGCACCTGCCTTTTTTGTTACCGGCTTTTGTATTTCATAGCAGCATTGTTGGGTCGCACTCTTCAGCTGAAGGGTGCGACGCAACGGCTGTTTAATAGTAGTACTGCGGCTGGTAACAAAATTTTCACTAAAATTTTAAGTAGGTTTGTTTTACTAAAAATCACTTAAACAATGAAAAAACTATTTGTAACGCTTGTATTATGTATCAGCATGGCGGTAAAATCGCTGGCCGATGAAGGGATGTGGTTACCCTTGTTATTAGGGCAACAGGTGTATAACGATATGGTGAAACGCGGGTTGAAACTTACCAAAGACCAACTCTATCATATTAACAAACCCTCAATAAAAGATGCGGTTATTATTTTTAGTGGTTTTTGCACCGGAGAAATTGTAAGTAACCAAGGGTTAATTTTTACCAATCACCATTGCGGCTACGATGCGGTGGCCGCTGCCAGCACAGTTCAGCATAATTATTTGAAAGAGGGCTTTTGGGCAAAAACAAAAGAGCAGGAAATACCCAGCGAGGGTTTGTATGCTGAGTTTTTAGTAAAGATTGAAGATGTAACCAAAGAAATTGAAGACGCGGTAAAAGATGCTACCGGCACCGATAGAACTACTAAAGTAAATGATGCTATTGCCTCCGTTAATAAACGCTATAGCGATGCTGCTGCAGGTATTAATGCAAGAGTGAGCGCCTTATTTAAAGGCAATCAGTTTTTAGTTTTTGTGTACCAACGTTACAGCGATGTGCGGCTGGTGGGTGTGCCCGCAGAAAGCATTGGTAAATATGGTGGTGACACCGATAACTGGGAATGGCCACGCCATACCGGGGATTTTTCAATCTTTAGAGTATATATGAGCAAAGATGGAAAGCCAGCTGGTTATGCAGCAGATAATATACCATTGAAACCAAAACATTTTTTACCGGTTTCTTTAAAAGGTATAAAAGAGGGCGATTATGCCATGACCTATGGTTACCCCGGCAGCACCAACCGCTACGAAACTTCTTACGGCGTAAAACAAAAAATAGAAATTGATAACCCTACCCTGGTGCAACTACGGGATATGCGCCTGAAATATATGTTTGAGCAAATGAAAAACGATGCAGGTGTTAAACTGCAATTGGCGGGTAATTATGCTAACATTGCCAACTATTGGAAATTTTTTGATGGCGAGACCAAGCAATTGGTAAAATATAAAGTGTTTGATCAGAAGAGAGCTATAGAACAACAGTTTCAAACATGGGCCAATGGTAAGCCGCAGTATGAAACATTACTGAGAGACTGGGAGAAGACATATGCTGCATGGCGGCCTTATAGCAAACACAGGGTATATATTAATGAAGGTATATTGGGCTCACCGTTACTGGCTTTTGCTGGCAGCCTGCAGCAATTAGAAAATGCGATGGTAAAACAAGGCGGCAGTGCAGCCATAAAAGCTGCTACTGAAAATGCGAATGCTGCGCACGAAGCATTTATAAAAGCAGAAAACCTGATCAGCGATAAAAATATTGTAGCGGCTGTTTTAATGAGTTATTACACCCATGTAGATAAAAGCCAGCACCCCATTGGGTTTTTTGAAAGTATTAAAGGCAGCTTTGGCGATTTAAAAGATGAAGCCACCTATAAAAAATACGCTGAAGAAATTTTTAAAAGCACGCTACTATTAAGCAATAGCAAATGGGATGCCTTTATAAAAAAACCAGATGCCTTAACATTACAGGCTGATATGGCTTTTGCCACTGCCAGCGCCTTTTTAAAAAACTGGCAGAACAAGTACTTGCCCTTTTTGCAGGCATACAATACAAAGAATGCAGATTTGGGCCGGTTGTATTTAAAAGGCATTCTGCAAATGGATACGGTTAAAGCAAAAAAAATGTACCCCGATGCTACTTTTACCATGCGGGTTAGTTTTGG
>REAR01000175.1 GCA_004295245.1 Sphingobacteriales bacterium
GTAAAGTTTTAAATCTATATTTTATTAACTATTTGTTGTTACCAGCTCTTGTATTACTATTCAGCATCGTTGCGTCGCACACTGAGCAGCAACGCTGCAATCAGCCCATTTTTTGTTCCCTTATTGTACTAATATTTATAACCAAACAACCGGGCAATAAAGCCTAGTACTCTTACGGCAAAATCGGGTGGATTTTTAGCAATAATATCATTACGGTATTTATTCATTAATACACCCATATACAGCATGGTGTTTAAATTCATTTTAAAAGCTTGCTTACGGTTAGCGGTAACTTTGTCCAGCACTTTGCTTACATCTTCAAAATAGGCTTGCATTTCAAGCGCCGGTTGGTGGGTGTTATATACCTGCACTACTTTGTCTGTTGGGTTTCTAAAGGTGTGAGAAACCCCAGCGGGCACCGTAAGCATATCGCCTTTAACAGCTTTCACCCATTTGTCTTTTATATAAAATTCCATTTCGCCTTCCAGTATTTCGTAGGTTTCAATAGCGTTGGGGTGAATATGCAAAAGCGGGTCTTTCATATTGCAGCCGGGTAATAAATTCCAGTGCAGGTCTAACGATTTTCCATTGGTATCTGCCCCTGTTTTTAAAACAGTAAACTTCATACCAAGTGGTAACAAATCTAAAATTTTATGGTTAGTATCCATTGCTGATAAATTTATAAAAAATTGTAAGCCAAAACACGAGATTAAATAATGGCTTCCATCAGGCCTCCGGCAGGGCTTCAAATTCTTTACGTTTATTATCAAACCATTCGGCCATTGCAGCGGGTTGCTGCATCAGTTGCATCATCTCATTCATTGCTTTTAAATGGGCCGTATCGTTTTTCTGAAACATTTCCATACCATGCTTCTTTGCAAGGGTAGCAATTTCGTCAAAACTGGCTGCTGTAAATGTTTCTTCACACGCTCCGCCCAGTTGGTTACAGGTCATTGTTTTCATACTTAGCGTTTTTTAATTAGTAGATAACTGTTGAAATGTTAAGGTATGCATTTAGCTGATAAATAAGTTACCCCATAAGGCTATCATTCTTACAACAAATGCTGTAAATGCTTTTTAAAGTAGGCTGCACTATCAGCAATACTTTTCATAGCATTGGTGGCAAAATTACCGCCCTGTTCCAAATAATAAAATTCAAGACCCGCAGTGGTGGGGTTTGGCAATACTTCTTTATAATTAATTGAACCATTACCCAGCTCAGTATAATCTCGGGTAATCTTATCCATATCTTTTATATGCCACATAACGTAACGGCCAGGTTGTTGCAGCACCAATTCCTTCGGAGATTGCTTAGAAGAATGCATCACCCAATATAAATCCATTTGCAGCTTTACCAGTGCAGGGTCGGTTTCTTTTAAAATAATGTCATAACCTGTAATGCCATTATAGTCTTTAAATTCAAAATCGTGGTTATGATAGGCAAAGCCAAGTCCGGCTGCTTTTACCTGTGCCGCAATACTGTTTAATTTTTGTGGCAACAGCTTAAAATTTTCAAGGGTTCTTTGTTCGGGTGCCATCCAGGGCCAGGTAATATACTTTAAGCCTAAGGCATGTGCACCTTTTATGCATTGGTCGGTAAACTCTTTCAACGCATCCTCGGGTTTGTTTAAAAAAGGCGCAAACCCAAAATGCCCACTGGAAGCAGTTAGTTCTAAGTCGTTCAGTGCTTTTCTAAAATCAGCCATAGCAATACCGTAAAAGCTAAGCTTGCTGGCATCAAAACCATATATTTCCACATCTTCATAACCCAAGGCCTTTACCGCTTTTAAACTACCCAGCGGATCTTGATTCATATCCTTATTAATAGTAAATAACTGCAAGCCCAGTGGGTACTTTTTTTTGCCCAAGGCCAACAACTGTTGTAGTGGCAGTGCTGCTGCAGCGCAAGCAATACTGGTGTTTGCTAAAAAAGTTCTTCGGTTCATAAATATGTATTTACTGATTTTTTTTATAGCAGCTATAATAGCCTAGCGCATTAGAAAAGCCAAAAAAATAAGGCAGCACTACAAATAGTGCGCCTTATTAAAATTAGAATAAAATGATTTATTAAAATCTGCGGCCACCGCCACCACCACGTGACTCTCTTGGCTCAGCTTTTTTTACAACAATCGTTCTTCCGTCAAGGTCGGTGTTATCTAACGCACTAATAGCTGCATTAGCTGCGTCATCGTCCTTCATTTCTACAAACGCGAAGCCTTTAGAGCGACCCGTTTCTCTGTCTATGATTACATTAGCACTGGCTACTTCTCCAAACTGTTCAAAAACCTCTTTCAAAGTATCTGATGAGGTTGAGTAATTCAGTTTTGCTACAAATAATTGCATGAATAAAAAGTTTAAATTAATTAGGCAGTAAATGTAGCAATTAAAAACATGGCA
>REAR01000176.1 GCA_004295245.1 Sphingobacteriales bacterium
GCAGGCTGGTTTTCGATTTGGTGCAAACCCAACTAGCAATAAATTGTATTTTAAAGCGAATGGACAAACCTACGAATCGGATGCACTAACAGCAGGTACATTTACCGATAACACCTGCCGCCATGTGGCTGTGGTGCGTGAAGGAACAGTCATTAAATTTTATATCAATGGCGTTTTGTCTGGCACCAGAACCATCAACGGCACCATGAATATTACCAACGGCAATTTCTATTTGATAGGTACCGACACCGAAGAAACCACAGATGTAATGGGCAATAAATTACCTATAAACAACTTTGTAGGTGTGATTAGAGAAGCTAGGTTGTGGAAAGAACCAAAAACGCAAACATTCATTGTTGATAATATGCGTAAAAAAATATCTGTTGCCAACCAAAATGGTGGAAATTTGGCATCTTACCTACGCCTAAACGATGGTGCTGGAACAACACCTGCAGATTTGGCATATTTGGGTAACCCAGCTGCAATCCCTGTACTAAACGGCATTGGTTTGTATTACCAATATTTGCCAGGTCAAACGCCAACCTCGGGAACTACGGCAAATTGGAGTTTTGCAACATGCAACGAAATGATATTTAGAAAAGGTAATGAAGAAACTGCACTAATATCAAACGCAGAGCAAAATGGAAATGTATTAATATATCCAAACCCTACCAAAAATGATATAACTGTTAAACTTTCATCCGAATTTTTAACTTCAACTACAACACTTTCTATTTATGGGCTCAATGGAACCGTACTATATACAGCTTCATTGACATCGCTCGAAAATCAGTTGGATATAAAATCAATTTTAAAAACAAAAGGAATTTATTTTGTAAAAATTGCCAATGGCACTGATTCAAAACATTTCAAAGTAGCATTAAATGATTAATATATTTCAACCAAAAAAAGCGAGTAGATTAATTCTACTCGCTTTTTTTGTATTTATCCCTTTTTTTGTTCATGCACAAGCCAAATTTGACACGTGGTATCTTACCCCTCACGAAGTATTACGGTTTAGAAACAATACTGTTACTCTCGAAAAACTTTCAAACCAAGTTACAGTATATGATGTTGGCAACCAAGGCTCAAGCATAATAGACTCGATGGGCAAATTAGAGTTAATCATAGATACACGTAATATTTATGATACACTAGGTAATATTTTATCAACCCATACTACGTGTTCTGAAAGAGGTATTGGTGCATTATTGCCATTTGGAAAAAATAAATATATTTTTTTTAATACAAAATGTTATCAAGATACATTAAAATATACAGTTATTTCAAAATCTGCATCAAATAGCATTCAATGGTCAAATAAAAAAACATTAAACGTATTTATGGATTCGATAAAAAATAAAATCGAATGGCAATATTTTGGAACTAGTATCAAAAGTCATGGTACTTCTAACTGTTCGGGTATTAGAACGTTTATGAAAAGTGCAAGTAGTATTGGAATAATTAGAACAGATACATCAGAAGCATCAATAACATTTAATTTTTTGCAACTTTCTGATTTAGATGCTCCAAATATAGGGTATTTAACAGTTGAAGGATATAATTTCTCGAACGATAATAAAAAACTGTTAGTAGCTACCGAAAGATACATTAATTTGTATGACTACAACGATGCGACTACAAAAACGAAGTTAATAAAAAAAATTCCGATTCCTAATGCTATTTTTACTGGTGTAATAGTATATATTACATTTTCTCCAAATAATAATTTTGTTTATATTCAAGGTCTAGATGCAACAGATTATTATACTAAACTTTTACTATATCAGTTAGATTTAACAACTGGGAATTTTAGAGAAATTTATACAACACCTGATTTACAGGGTGGTAGAGGTGTTTTATTAGGCATAGATGGGAAAATTTATATAAAAAAAGCTGCAAATCTTGGACAAGAAACAATAAGTGTTATTCATAAACCTGATTTACCATATCCAGATTGTGATTATCGTGAGAATGAAATCCTATTGAGTGGTAATATTTACCATCCACGTTTATTTAGTTCCCTTCCGAATAATCTGCAAAACTACTACGGTCGCAAATATGATTTCAAGATTTCACAAACCTGCATAGGCGATTCGGTGCTGTTTGAGGGTCCCAAAATGGCTACGGATGATAAATACATTTGGCGTTTTGCCGATGGGTTTACCACAACTGCACCGGGTGTAAAACGGCATATCAGCCAAGAGCAAAAAATACATTTGCGGTATAATTATTGCGATGTGTACGATACTGCATACGTGCCACCTGCCAAACCCTTAGCCATTAGCGATACGTTTTTGTGTGCCAAAAATACTTTGCTTTTGCCACCCAAAACAGAAGCAGTTTTAATCAACAACAAAACAATAAGCGGAGTTGTAAACGATACTTTTAAGGTAGAAATCTTACAACGCCAAGCCAAACCCTTTGGCACCGATACTGTAATTTGCCACCAAACGGAGCTTATGTTGCAAGCAAAAACTCCAAGTGATTACTCGCTTCGCTGGTCTGACAACAGCAACCAAAAAGAGGTAAAAGTAACAGAATCAGGCAGGTATTCGCTCATTCGCTCCAACCGTTGTTTTGTCGATACTAGCACTATAAACGTTACCTTTGTGGCACCTACCGATATTTCCAAAATCAGTAATGTTATCACTCCCAATGGCGATGGCATAAACGACACATGGCTACCAGCCATAGAGCCAGTGAGCAACTACGAACGCTCAATTTTCAACCGTTGGGGTACGCTTGTGCATCAAACAACCGAAATCTCAGAACCTTGGACAGCCCAAAGCCAAGCCGATGGCATCTATTTTTGGCACATCAGCTATACCGATTGCAACAACCAAACGCAAAGCGTAAAAGGTACTGTGATGGTGGTGAGGTAA